>NZ_LT629779.1:3503561-3822066 GCF_900105535.1 Pseudarthrobacter equi | reverse complement strand
GCTGACGAGGCCCACGGGAAGGGTGGTACGCCGGGCAAATAGGGGGACCCTACTACTTTCACTTCTGCCACAGGAACATCTAGAGTATCTGGATAGGTGGTTGGTGGATGGCTCAGCATCGGAACACCGCATTTGGTACGAACCTGGGGTCCACTGTGTCCATCCGTCAGCAAAGGAAAATAGGGAAATGTCCGCAGAACAGAACTTCTCGAACGCGAAGTTCCTGACCGTGGCAGAAGTTGCCGAGGTCATGCGCGTCTCCAAAATGACCGTCTACCGCCTGGTGCACTCCGGTGAAATGCCGGCAGTCCGCTTTGGCCGCTCCTACCGCGTGCCCGAGACTGCTGTGGACCAGTACCTCAGGGGCGCCGTGGTGGACGGGCACGCAGGCACCGCCTGAGCCAGTCCCGCCGCAAATCCGGTATTCGTGCCGGGTGAACGCCGTGCCGGTTAGAAGCGGCCTCCCGGAAGCGGTACCCTGTTAAGGAACGTTTTACGTCATTGTAAGAATCTGTCAGTTGTTCAGTTCGTAGCTTTGTCCGCGGACCATTTCCATCAGACAGGTACTGCATCTAGTTTGTAAGGAACTTTCGTGGGTTCAGTTATCAAGAAGCGTCGCAAGCGTATGGCCAAGAAGAAGCACCGCAAGCTGCTTCGCAAGACCCGTCACCAGCGCCGCAATAAGAAGTAGAGATACTTCGAACAGCGTGGAAATGCCCGCCGCCTTCCGAGGTGGCGGGCATTTCTTTTGCCTACAGAGGTGCCTGCCTTACGCCCGGGGGCCGCGGATCCTCGCGAAGCCCTTCCAGAGGCCGTACACGGCGCCGCCCATGGTTGCGGCCTTGAGGCCGAACGTTGCAGCCCGGCGGCCGGCGCGGAAGTCGTACACCGGCCAGTTGTTGTCGCGCGCGTGGCGGCGCAGCTTGGCGTCCGGATTGATGGCCACCGGATGGCCCACCAGGGACAGCAGCGGAATGTCGTTATAGGAGTCGCTGTAGGCCCAGCAGCGCTTGAGGTCCAGGTCCTCGGCGTCGGCGATGCCCTGCACCGCCACCGCTTTGGCGGAGCCGTGCAGGATATCCCCCACCAGCCTGCCGGTATACATCCCGTCGGAGACCTCGCCCACCGTTCCCAGCGCGCCGGTCAGGCCCAGCCGTGTTGAGATGACGGTGGCAACTTCAATGGGGGTGGCGGTAACCAGCCAGACGCGGCGGCCCACCCTGAGGTGCTGTTCGGCCAGTGCCTTGGCCCCGGGCCAGATCCGCGAGGCGATCATCTCGTCGTAGACCTCTTCGCCCAGCGCCTTGATGTCGTCCACGGCGATGCCTGCAGCGAGGGTGAGCGCGGAATCACGGACAGCGTGGACGTCGTCGATGTTCTCGCCGCGGGCCACGAACTTGAACTGCTTCCAGGCGAACCCGGCTGCCTCGGCCAGCGTGAACGCCCCCCGCTGGTGCATCTTCCGGGCAACATGGAACAGGCTGGCGCCGCGCATGAGGGTGTTGTCCACATCGAAAAACGCCGCCTCGCCCGGCTGCGGCGCAGCGACCGGCCGGGTCACAACTGCGACGTATTTCTCCTCGGGCATGGACTTGAGTCTAGTCAATCCACCGGGCGGCCGCGGTCGGCATGCCGGGCGTGGTGTGGGCGCGCTTCAACGGCGCTACCGTTAAAGCATGCCCACACCCCATGTTGTCCTGGTCACCAAAGCGAACTGCCACCTGTGCGAGGACGCGCGCGACGCCGTCGGCCGGGTCACTGCCGCATTGGGCCTTACGTGGAGCGAAGAGTTGGTGGACAACCAGCCGGAACTGCGCGAACGCTATGCGGAGGAAATTCCCGTGGTCCTCGTGGACGGTGTGCAGCGCGACTTCTGGAAGATCGACGAAGCCAGGCTGGAACGCGTCCTGCAGCGGGCCATGGCGCAGTAGGGGGAGCGGTCCGACGTGACGGTACCTGCTTTGTTGGCACCGGCGATGGGGCTCTAGAGTGGAGGCACAACGCGATGCAAGGGAGGGGCTGGTGACTTCGCTGGACTCAACTCCCCAGGCTGTCCCGGACCTGCCGGACGCCACGGGTACGCCAGCCAAGCAGATTCCGCCCGCAGCGGTGGCCCGGCTGACGATCTACCTCCGCGCCCTCAACACCCTGCTGGCCGACGGCATCGAGCGGGTATCCTCCGAATCGCTGGCCGAAGCCTCCGGAGTAAGCTCCTCCACCCTCCGCAAGGACCTCTCCCACGTCGGCTCTTACGGCACCCGCGGAGTGGGCTACGAAGTCCAGTACCTGAGCCGCCATATCGCTGCCGCCCTCGGCCTGACGCACGACTGGAAAGTTGCCATTGTGGGCGCCGGCAACCTGGGCAAGGCCCTGGCCCGGTATGGCGGGTTCGAGTCCCGGGGATTCGACGTGGTGGCCATCTTTGACGCCGACCAGATGGTGGTGGGAAACGAAGTGGGATGGCTGCGGGTCAGCGATGTCGCGGACCTGGAGGCGGTGCTGCACCGGACCGGGGCCAACATGGTGGTGCTGGCGTTGCCGGCATCCGTGGCCCAGGATGTCTGCGACCGTGTGGTGGCAGCCGGCGTTCGGAGCGTCCTGAGCTTCGCCCCGGTGATGCTGCAGGTCCCCGAGGGGGTTAACCTGCGCAAGGTGGACATGGCCACCGAACTGCAGATCCTTGCCTACCACGCACAACGGGCGCAGGCCCCGGAGCAGACTGCCTAGGAAAACGGCAGGTCCGGAACCCGCGCCCGCGGGAGTGGAACTAAAGGGTCAGCGGCCGTACGGGCCGCTGAAACCGCCACCATAAGGGTTGGCGAAGGGCTGCTGCTTCCGGAAATACGGGGCAGCGGCCGGCAGGTACAGCAGCACGATGGCCGCGATGCCCAGGACGGTGCCGAGCGTGCCGAACGTGGGGATGCCGAACAGCCCGAAGACCGACAGGCCCGCGAAGACCGTTCCCAGGATGCGTGCCCAGTTCTTGCCCTTGCGGACAAAGAACGCCACCAGGAAGTACAAGCCGGCGCCGAGGATGGCGAACGCCACGAGGGTGCCGCCGATGAAGCCCTGGACGTCGTCGTACGTCACGCCCGCGGCGCCGCTCGACTCCATCTGGTCTTCGAACGTCTGGCGGAACGCGGGGTCGTTCAGCTGGCCGAGGCCCGTCAGCATGGAAATCACGAAAATGGCTGCTGCCGCGAGAAGGAGCCAGAACGAGATGTTGACCAGCTGGGGAACGCCGTTGCTGCCGGCCGGCTGGGGCTGCTCGGACGGGTAGGGGGACTGGCCGTACGGCGACTGGCCGAACTGCTGGCCGCCCGGGGCGTTCTGCCCGAACTGCTGTCCGTAACCCTGGCCGTACTGCTGGCCCTGCTGGGGCGCGTTCTGGCCGTATTGCGGCGTGGCCGGCGGCTGCGAACTGAACTGCTGGCCCTGCTGCGGCGCGTTTTGCCCGTACTGGGGTGCGTTCTGGCCGTACTGCGGCTGGTCCTGGCCCTGCTGCGGCGCATTCTGGCCGTACTGGGGTGCGTTCTGGCCATACTGCGGGGCGTTTTCGCCAAAGCGCGGCGGCTGGTTGCCGGCATCGCCGTTGGTGTCCGGGTTGCCGGTGTTTGAACTGCCGGAGCGGGGATCGTTTGATCCCGGCGGCGGGACAGGGGGAGTGCTCATGAGCGGTCCTCTATTCATGTCGGGTTACAGGTGGGTTGCCGAGGATCGGTCCAGTGCCCCTACCCCCAGCATGACTTAAGACCACCGTACCCCCGGCCGCTGCCCTTGGGGATCATTCGGAAGAGGTATTCCGGCGCGGACTTCCGCGGAACCAGGCCTGCGCCTTCGGTAACCACATCAGGACGGTTGCAGCCAGCGCCACCACGAACGCCACCCAGTTCCCGGCCTGGCCGGTACCGGCGGAGCCGTTCACCACAGCGAGGCCAAGGGTGATGGCCGCCAGCACAGTGAGGGCCACCCGTGCCCAGGACCGTCCTGCCTTCATCTTGAGCGCGAACACCATCTGGGCCACCCCCACCGCGGCGGCCAGCAGCATCAGCACCACCACACCCATGGCGGCCGCCGGTGCGGCGGCGAACAGGACCAGCGAAGCCAGCATGCCCAGCAGGCCGCCCAGCATGGACAGGACACCGCCCACAAACCAGATCCAGAAGGAGACCTTGAGTTCAAGGGGCAGCCCGGCGAGGGAAAACATCGCGGCAGCCCCGCTGCGGGGAGCGGTGGGGGAGTTGCTCATGGCGTTCACTGTATCGCCGTCGTCGTGCGTGGCCGGGCCTGGCGCTCCCGCGCCGCATGTGCCGGGCCGGGCGCTGCGTAAGGGACGCTGCTTAAACTGGAAACCCCGGCCCGCCCTGGGGGCGGCGCCGGGGTTTCGCCCGAAGGATTCGGTGCTTATGCGGCGGGGGCGATGAACGCCAGTTCCAGGTTGATGGCAACCTTGTCGCTGACCAGTACGCCACCGGTCTCGAGGACGGCGTTCCAGGTCAGGCCGAAGTCCTTGCGGCTGATGGTGGTCTCTGCGGAGACTCCGGCGCGGGTGTTGCCGAAGGGATCAACGGCCACGCCGTTGAATTCGGTTTCGAGGGTCACGGGGCGGGTGACGCCCTTGATGGTGAGGTCGCCGGTCAGTTCGTAGCTGTTGCCCTTGGCCACCAGGCCGTTGGACACGAAGGACATTTCCGGGAACTTCTCCACGTCGAAGAAGTCCTCGCCCTTGACGTGGCCGTCGCGGTTGGCGTCGCCGGAGTCGAAGCTGGCGGTGTTGATGGTGGCGGCGATCTTGGACTGGGCCACGTCCTCGGCGAGCTCGAGCGTGGCGGTGGCGTCGGTGAACTGCCCGCGTACCTTGCTGATGCCGGCGTGCCGGACGGTGAAGCCGATTTCGCTGTGGGAGTTGTCGAGGGTCCAGGTGCCGGTGGTGACGTCTGCGGGAAGTGCCATGATGTTGCTCCTTGTGTCTGCGTGCCTGAGGGGTTCTGCCGTTGAAGCTTCATCGGTTGAAGTCTCAACTAACTTGCTGCATCCAGTATAAACATGCATTTGCATCTTTTGTTCCCGCCTTTGGAACATTTCTTCAAAAACTTCAGTTCTACTCTTTGTAGAAGATTTCGGATCGCAGGCCATCTTTGAGAAACTGGTAAACATGCCCCAAGCCACTGTCCATCTGCTCCGCCACGGCGAGGTCCATAATCCCGACGGCGTTCTGTACGGACGGCTGCCCGAATTCCACCTCTCGGAACTGGGGCGGGAGATGGCCCGCATGCTCGCCGGGCACTTCCGGGAACAGGTGGAAGCCGGCGCCAGGATCACCTATCTTGCTGCCTCTCCGCTGGACCGGGCCCAGGAAACGGCGGCCCCCACGGCAGAAGCGTTGCGCCTTCAGATCCACACCGACGCCCGCATCATCGAAGCCGAAAACTACTTCGAGGGGATGAAGGTCACCAAGGCCGAACTGCGCCGGCCGAAGCACTGGCCGCGGCTGGTCAACCCGCTGCGGCCGTCCTGGGGCGAGCCCTACAAGCAGCAGGCAACCCGCGTCATGGAAGCGGTCCAGGACGCACGCCTGCGCGCCATCGACTTTGCCGGCGGCGACTACGGCACCAACGGCCCCGAAGCCATCATGGTCAGCCACCAGCTGCCCATCTGGGCCACCCGCCTCAGCGCGGAGGGCAAGCCGCTCTGGCATGACCCGCGGAAACGCGAATGCACCCTCACCTCCATCACGTCCCTGGTGTTCGACGACGACGGCAGCCTCCTGCGCGTCAAGTACAGCGAACCGGCGGCGTCCCTTCTTCCCGGTGCCGCCAGCACCCCTGGAGCCTAAGCAGTGACCCACAACAACCTGACCTCCCGCCGCAGCGTGCTGGCTGCCGGCGGCTTCGTCCTGACCGCGCTCACCATGGGCCTTTCGGGCTGCGCCCAGGAAGACGCCCTGGCGAAGCAGGCCAGGGCCGGCGACAACAAGAACTACGTTGCCGGCGACGGCTCCGTCACAGAGTTCGCCGCCGCGGACCGCAAGGACGCCATCCAGGTCAACGGCACCCTCTTCAACGGCACCACGGTGACCCCGGCAGACTTCCAGGGCAAGGTGACCATCCTGAACTTCTGGTTCGCCGCCTGCGCCCCGTGCCGGGTGGAAGCCCCCATCCTCGAGGAGCTCCACCAGGAGTTCAAGGACCAGGGCGTGCAGTTCTACGGCGTCAACCTCCGCGATGAGAAGGCAACCGCGGAAGCGTTCGACAAGACGTTCAACCTCACCTACCCCAGCTTCGACGACAAGGACGGCGGCGTGCTGCTGTCCGTCTCCGGGTTGGTTCCTCCCGGCGCGGTACCCACCACCCTGGTCCTGGACAAGCAGGGGCGCGTGGCTTCCCGCGTCCTGGGCGAAATCCAGAAGGGCACCCTGAACGCCCTGATCACCGCCGCCGTGGCTGAGTAGCGGCGGCGCGGTCCCGTGAACAGCCCCTTCGCCGAAACCATCCTGAACGGATCGATCCTGCTCGCCATCCCCGTGGCGCTGCTGGCCGGCCTGGTCTCCTTCCTCTCTCCCTGCGTGCTGCCCCTGGTCCCGGGTTACCTGGGCTACGTCACCGGGCTCAGCGGCGTTGACCTGCAGAAGCAGCGGCGGGGCCGGATGTTCGCGGGCATCGGGCTGTTCGTACTGGGTTTCTCCGTGATCTTCGTCCTGCTGGGCGGGGCCTTCGGGCAGCTGGGCACCCTGATTACCGGCTCACAGAACGCCTGGATCACCCAGCTGCTGGGCGTGCTGGTCATCATCATGGGGGTGGTGTTCATGGGTGGCCTGGGCTGGCTGCAGCGTGACGCCAAGATCCACGCCAAGCCGCCTGCCGGCCTGTGGGGTGCGCCGCTGCTGGGCCTGACCTTCGGCCTGGGGTGGGCGCCGTGCATCGGGCCTACCTACTCCGCTGTCCAGCTGCTCAGCCTCTCCGGCGGCTCGTCAGCAGCGAAGGGCGCCTTCCTGGCGTTCGTCTACAGCCTTGGCCTGGGCATCCCGTTCCTGCTGATCGCGCTCGCTGTGCGCCGCGGGATGGGTGTCATGGCATTTTTCCGCAAGCACCGGCTCGCCATCCAGCGGACCGGCGGCGGCATCCTGGTGGTGCTGGGTGTGCTGATGGCCACCGGCGTCTGGGGGACCTGGGTGACCGAGCTGCAGTACTGGTTCCAAACCGACGTGAAGTTGCCGATCTGATGAGCGAGCGTGTGAACGTAAAGAAGAAGTCCCCCGCCCCGGATGCGGACAAGGTGTCAGCGGCAAAGGCTGAGGCCGCGCTGCCCGCGCTTGGCCCCAAGGAGATGCTGCGGTTCGCCTGGACCCAGCTGACCAGCATGCGCACAGCGCTGTTCCTGCTGCTGCTCCTGGCCGTGGCCGCGGTTCCGGGATCGCTGTTTCCGCAGCGCCCGGCCAACCCCTCGAAGGTTACGGACTACATCAGTAACAACCCGGACTACGGCAAACTGCTGGATGCCCTGCAGCTGTTCGATGTCTATTCCTCGGTATGGTTCTCCGCCATCTACCTGCTGCTGTTCATCTCCCTGATCGGCTGCGTAGTGCCCCGCGCCATCGCCCACTACAAGGCCATGCGCTCCCAGCCGCCCCGGACGCCCAAGCGGCTCTCCCGCCTCCCCGAGTACGGCACGCTGGTCATTCCCGCCGACGCCGGGATCCCGGCGTCGGACGCCATCCACGGCGCCGCCGGGCTGCTTCGGAAGCGCGGCTACCGCGTTGAGGTAAGGGACGACGACGGCGCGCGGCCGTCTTTGGGCGCAGAACGCGGGCTCTCCAAAGAAGTGGGAAACCTGATTTTCCACACCTCCCTGATTGGGGTCCTGGTGTCCGTGGCCATCGGCGGCCTGTTTGGCTACAGCGGCCAGCGGATCCTGGTGGAGGGCGACACCTTTGTGAACACCCTGGTGGGCTATGACCAGTTCACGCCGGGCACCAACTTCCAGTCCAGCCAGCTGCAGCCCTACTCTGTGCAGCTGGACAAGTTCGACATCACCTTTGACCGCGAATCGCAGGGTAAGTTCGGCCAGCCCATCGACTTCTCGGCAGCCGTTACCACCAAGGAAAACCCTGACGCGCCCGCCAAGAAGGAGACGCTGAAGGTCAACGACCCCATCACCCTGGGCGGCACCAGCATCTACCTGACCGGCAACGGCTACGCCCCGGTGGTGACCATCCGCGACGGCGACGGCAACGTGGCCATGCAGGGCCCGGTGGTGGCCAAGCTGCAGGGTGACAACTACTACTCCTCGGTGGTCATCAAGGTCCCCGACGCCAAGCCGGACCAGCTCGGGTTCCAGGGCTTCTTCCTGCCGACGGCTTTCGTCACGGAGCAGGGCGTGTCCTTCAGCGGAGATCCTGATCTCTTCAACCCGCAGCTGTCCCTGAACTCCTACTACGGCGACCTTGGACTGGATACCGGCTCGCCGCAGAACGTCTTCGAGATCGATGTCAAGGACCTCACGCCGCTGAACGCCCGCAACCTAGACGCCGGCGGCATCACCCTGTCACCCGGCTCCACCTACACGCTGCCGGACGGCAAGGGCTCCATCAGCTTCGACGGCGTCAAGCGGTACGTCGGCGTGGACATCCACCACAACCCCGGCCAGCTGTACGCCCTGATCTTCGCGCTCCTGGCCGTGGCCGGCCTGATCCTCTCCCTGTACGTCAACCGCCGCCGCGCCTGGGTGCGCACCGGCACGCACGACGACGGCCGGACCATGGTGGAGTACGGCCTCCTGGCCCGCGGCGAAGACCACCGCCTGGCCGGGGAAGCTGCCGCCATCCGCACCCTGCTGGCCCAGGAATGGGGCCTCGCGGCCGATCCGCAGCAGGACGGCGACCGGCAGGACGATTCCACGCAGTCCCAGCAAACTCCCAGCAGCCTCGGCGATAATGGCGCAGGCACCCCCACCCCAGCAAGCCCCGCAGGGCCCGAAAAGGACCAGTAATGCCGTTTGGAATCAACGAAACCATGGGCCAGTACAGCGAGCTCTTCATGCTGCTGGCGGCGGGCACGTACACCGTAGCCTTCATTGCCTTCGCCTGGGACCTGGCCAAGAGCAGCCGGGCCCTCCAGGCCATCGACCTCAAGGCCGCACAGGCCGTTGAACCGGCCAAGGTTCCCGCCGCAGTGGGTGCGGGCAACCGTGCCGAGTCCAGCGTCGGCGGCCCGGCCGGCCGGGCCGAGCGTCCGTCGTCGTCCACGGCATCAGGCACCCCGGCGGGCGGCGGCATCATCACCGCCGGCGCCGACATGAAATACTCCGCCGCGCGGCGCGCCCCCGCCCGCGTTGCGGTGGCCCTCACCGTCCTGGGCGCCCTGATCCACGGCGCCGGCGTAGTCACCCGGGCACTCGGAGCCGGCCGCGTGCCGTGGGGCAACATGTACGAGTTCCTCACCACGGGCGCTTTCGTGGCCATTGCCGTGTTCCTGCTGGTCCTGATCCGCCGCGACCTCCGCTTCCTGGGCACCTTCGTGGTGGGCCTGGCCATCATCATGCTGGTGGCCGCGTCCGTGGCGTACTGGACCCCGGTGGGCCACCTGGTCCCCGCACTGCAGAGCTACTGGCTGATCATCCACGTCTCCATCGCCGTGATGTCCTCGGCCCTGTTCACCCTCACCTTCGCCATGTCCGCGCTGCAGCTGGTCCAGTCGCACCGGCAGAAGACCGTGGCCGCCGGCGGCGAGGACAAGCTGGGCTTCATGCGCCTGGTCCCCTCAGCCCTGAGCCTGGAAAACCTGTCCTACCGGATCAACGCCATCGCCTTCATCGGCTGGACCTTCACGCTCATGTTCGGCGCCATCTGGGCCGAGAAGGCATGGGGACGGTTCTGGGGCTGGGACACCAAGGAAGTCTGGACCTTCGTTATCTGGGTGGTCTACGCCGGCTACCTGCACGCCCGCGCCACCAGGGGCTGGACCGGAACCCGAGCGGCCTGGCTGTCGATCGTTGGCTACCTGTGCGTGGTCTTCAACTTCACCATCGTGAACCAGTTCTTCAACGGCCTGCACTCCTACTCGGGCCTCTGACACCCGGCAAATAACCATTCGATGTACCAACAGGGCTGTTCCGGGTCCTGTTGGTGATGCTACGTTGGTGACGTTCGCCTGTGATGAAGCTTGCTGGCGAAACACCAGTTGTCCGAGGTAGCAATGACCTACGTTCTCGCCGTAGACGTCGGGACCAGTTTCACCGCAGCCGCGGTTGTCCGTTTCAACCAGGGAGTTCCGCCCGTTCCGGAGTGCCTGCCGCTGGGCCTTCGGGGCACCGCAGTGCCCTCTGTGGTCTACTACCCTGCGCAGGGTCCCGTCCTGGTGGGGGAGGCTGCGGAACGCCGCGGACTCGCCACCCCGGAACGCGTTGTGCGGGAGTTCAAGCGCCGCATCGGCGATGCCGTGCCCCTTTCCCTGGGCACCCTGGCCATCCGCCCCGAAGAAGTCTTCGCCACCGTAGCCCGCTGGGTGGCGGACCGGGCGGCCGAGCGCGAGGGGGCAGCGCCGTCGGACATCATCCTCACCCACCCCGCAGCGTGGGGCAGCCACCGCACCTCCGCGGTCCGGGAAGCGCTGGCGGCCAAGGGCCTGCCTGACGTGACGCTCCTGACCGAACCGGAAGCCGCGGCACTGCACTACGCGTCGCAGGTGCGGGTTGAGGAAGGCAGCACCATAGCCGTCTATGACCTCGGCGGCGGCACGTTCGATACCGCCGTGCTGACGAAGGCTGGCGATGACCGGTTTGAAGCGGTGGGGCGTCCGGAGGGCATTGACGACCTCGGCGGCGCAGACTTCGACGCCGCCGTGTTCCGCTACGTCGCCGAACACACCGGGGGAGCACTGGCGGACCTGGACCCCGCGGACCCGGACGTCCTGGCCGCCCTGTCCAGGCTGCGGCGCGAATGCGTGGAGGCCAAGGAAGCACTGTCATCGGACAGCGAGGCCACCATCCCGGTGCTGCTGCCGGGCTACCAGCAACAGGTCCGGCTGGTACGGTCCGAGTTCGAAGCCCTGATCGAGGAACCCGTCCGGGAAACAGTGGATGCGCTGGAGGAATCGCTCGCGCAGCTCAAGCTGGCTCCGGCGGACCTCACTGCCGTCCTGCTGATCGGCGGGTCATCACGGATACCCCTCGTGGCGGAGCTGATCTCCGAACAGCTGGACCGCCCTATCGCCGTGGACGCTGATCCTAAGTCGTCCATCTGCCTCGGCGCAGCGGTATCGGCCGTGCTTTCCCGCGCGCCCGCCGAGCGTAACGCGGCTCCTGTTTCAGAGGCCCCGCAGCTGCCGGCACCGGCGTCCGGCGACGAGCCGCTGGACACCGGCGGACACGTTCCCCCGCGGCTGGCCAGCTGGTCCCGGAAGGGTACGACGGCGGCCGGCAACTTTGCAGCGCTGGGCCACGGCCCGGGCCACAGCCACGGCGGGGCGCACGCGCCGAAGCCGACGGTGCGGCTCACCGCCATCGCAGCCGCGGCCGCCCTGTTCACCGTGCTGTCCGCCACCGCCGCCCAAAGCCCCGGCGGCCTCAGTGACCTCACCTCGGTGTTCGTTCCCCAGGCCGGCGCCGACAGCGGTCCACCGGCCCAGGCGGGCGGGACCGGATCGGTGACCGGTGGCGGCGGTGCCGCGGCCGCCGGCACTGCGGGTGACGCGCAGCCGCTGGCAGGCATCGACGCCGGCGTGCAGAAAAAGAAGTCCGACGCCGGTCCCGGGCTGAACGTCGAGGCCTCGCCAACCAGCAAACCCTCCGCAGCGGCTACCAAGGCTCCGGACGGCTCACCTGCTCCCGCAGCGGGCGGACCGGCTCCGGCTGCGGGAACAGGCACCGTGCCCGGGACCACCGGAGGCGGTACCGGCTCCGGAAGCGGGTCCGTTCCTGCCGTGACGCCCACCACCGCAGCGGGGACGGTGGATCCGGCGCCGGGTACGCCGGCACCTGTTCCCACCGACCCCGCCACCGTGGTGCCCGCGCCTGACCCGACCACCAACCTGCCGGTTCCGGATCCCACGACTAACCTGCCGGTTCCGGATCCGACCACCAACCCGCCGGTTCCGGACCCCACGACGAACCCGCCGGTGCCTGAAACACCGGCGCCCAGCAGCGCTCCCGCGCCGGACCCCACACCGGTCCCGGACCCCACACCGGTTCCGGACCCCACGCCGGTTCCGGCAGCGGGCTCCGACGCTCCCACCACGGAACCGGCGGCCTAGGGTGGCCAGCTTCCAGCCGCGGCCCCAGGATGCTGCAGAACTCCTGGGCTCCCGGCTCAACCATTCAGGAATGAACCACAGCGAACCCCCGCCCCACGCGGCCGAGGCCATGGCCCTGCAGCTCAAAGGCGAGAACGCCGCTGTCCGGGAACTGCTCCTTGCCTTGTCAGTGGGGTTCGTCCTTCCCGGACCGCTGCCCGCGGACCTGGAACGCAGAATCGACGCCGGCGAGGTGGAAAGCCTCGATGTGCTGATCGGCCAGGCGGAGCAGGCAGGATTACTCACGGACGGAACAGTCGTAGGGCCCGCCCGCAACGCCTTGCTGACGGCAGCGCCCACGTCCAAGGTCCATGCACTTCAGCGTGAGCTGGTCGCCTTCTACGCCGCGGACGGCCAACCGATGGGCGACTTCGCCCGGGAGCTTGCCCGCGGCGGGCTGGCGGACCAGCGCGTGGCCGCGGAACTGGAACATACCGCGGACAAGGCCCTCGAACACGATCCGGCCCTGGCGTGCAGCCTCTACGACGAAGCCCTGCTGGCCGGGGCGGACGAAACCGGCACCGCCGCGCGCCGTGCCCAGGCGGCTGCCGCCAACGGCGACCTGGACTCAGCCACCCGGATCATCGACACCCTCCTGGTGAGCGTAGATCCACCCGACGTCCGCCGTGGGGTGGACGTGGCCGCAGCAGTCTGGGCGCACAGGGGAATGCTGGCGCGGAGTGCCGACGCCTACAGCTGGCTGGGTGCTCCCAGGCTGGGGTCCTCGGCGCCGCTCGCCGCCGTCGCGATGGTGGGTTGCGGCAACCGTTCCGGCGCGGATGCACTGTTCCGGGCCGACGCCCCACCGGAATCGCCCACGCTGCTGGCGGCTGCGCTGGCCGGAACGGGCAAGGGAATCCTGGAATCCCTGGCCGAGGATCCGCAACAGGCCCTTCCCATCCTCATCCACGCCTCAGACATGCTGAACGCGGCCGGCTCTGCGCTGCCGCTCCCGGATACTCCTGCCGCGCTCGCGGCACTCCTGGCGCTCCACAGCGGGGAACCCTACCTGGCAGAGACCGTGTGCCGGGCAGCCGCCGCTGCTGGCCAGGGCGGTAACGCGGCAAAACCGAGGCTTTTCCTGCTCCAGGCGTGGTCTGCCATGCAGCAGGACAAACTCGAGGACGCACGGCTCTCCATCAATGAGGCGTCCAAGGCAAACCATTGGCCACTCGTTCCACGCGATGAGTTCCTGCGCGCCGCCCTGGAAGTGGGACTGGCCAGGCGCAACGGCGAAATCGCCGAGCTGGTGCTGGCCTGGGAACGTGCCCGCGAGGCGATGCTGCACATCTCGGTTGACCTCTACAGCCTGCTGCCGTGGGGTGAACTGGTGATCACCGCTGCCCGGCTCCGGGAGACGAGGCGGATCGCCCACTACTTCGAGGAGGCAAACCAGTTGCTCGAACGGCTGGGAAGCCCGCCGCTGTGGGCCGTGCCGTTCCACTGGGCCGCAGTGCAGGCAGCACTCCTCAGCGAAAACCCCGCCGCGCTGGCGCCGCATGCCACGGCCCTGGCCCGGGCTGCTAAAAACAGCCACCTTGCCGCCGTGCTGGCCGGCGCCGGCAAAGCCTGGGTTTCCGTCCTTGCCGGTAATTTCCAGCCCGCCGATGTGGAAGCGGCGGCACGGGGACTGGGCCGGATGGGCATGCCCTGGGAGGGTGCCCGGCTCGCCGGACACGCGGCCGCGCGCGCTGGGGAACGCAAGGACATGGTGCGTCTGCTGTCCTGTGCCAGGGACCTCCACCCGCAGGCAAACGCACCCGGCAACGGGAGCGCCGGAACGGGCGAACCGCGGGCAGCGGCCACGGCGGAGGCCGGCAACGGCATGCACCCGGACGGCTCGGGCCTGAGCGAGCGGGAAAAAGAGGTGGCACGGCTGGTCCTCGAGGGCAAGACCTACCGCGAGATCGGCGAGGCCATCTACATTTCCCCGCGCACGGCCGAGCACCACATTGCCCGGATGCGTCGCCGGCTGGGGGCGGAGAACCGTTCGGACCTCCTGGCCCGGCTGCGGCTCGCCCTGGCGGCCGAAAATCCCCCGCAGCAGTAAACCCCTAATGCCCCTAACGGACGGTGGCGCTGTTCCCCGGCGGGGCACCGGCCGGTAGGGGGAACCGGCCCGATGCCCGGGCCGCTACGGGGCCCGTACGTTGGTTCCAACCCGGCAACGATGCCCGGTGATCCGCAATACAGAGAAGATTGAGGACCACGAAATGACACTCGCAAATGATCTCGTCCAGTTCCTGATGAGCCTCTTCGGCGACCGCCAAGCGGCCCAGGACTTCCTGGATGATCCGGAGCGCGTCCTGGAAGACCACGGCCTGGGCGGCGTATGCTCCGCCGACGTGGATGCCGCAATGCCCGTAGTGCTGGACTACGCCCCCATTACGGTCAACGCTTCCCGCTTCGACCGCGAGTACAACACCGGCGGCAACCGCGCCGATACCGGCCAGAACGGTGGCGGCGCCGGCGCAGTGACCCCGCCCCCGGCCGGCGGCGGTAGCGGTGGACACCACGACCATGACCACGATGACCATGGGCACGCGATCCAGCAGCTGCACCACATCGTGAACAACTACTCCTACACCTCCACGGTGGATGACCGGGACAACATTGTTGACCAGTCCGTGAACCAGAACATCTGGGCCGACGGCGACGTCAAGCAGTGGTTCGACAACGATTCCGTGATCGCCTCCGGCGACCGCTCCATCGCTGCCGGTGACGACGCCGACGTCGATGACTCCAACAACATCGAAGACTCCTACAACGACAACTCGGACAACTCGACGGATAACTCCACCGACAACTCCATCCGCGCCGGCGGCGACGTCAACATCGGCAACGAAGAGACGGACATCGACGACTCCTTCAACACCGACGTGGACCTCGACGTGGACGACTCGTTCAACGACAACTCGGATAATTCCGACAACTCGGACAACTCCACCAACGGCTCGTACAACGACAATTCTGACAACTCGGATAACTCCACCGACATTGATGTCGACCTGGACAACGTGGGGAACACCACCAGCACCGACAATTCGGATAACTCCATCAACACGGACGTGGACATCGAGGACTCCTTCCAGGACAACTCGGACAACTCCACCAACACGGATATCGACGTCGCCCTGGACAACGTCGCCAACACCACGGACAACTCCGACAACTCGGTCAGCACCACCGACAACTCGGACAACTCCATCAACACCGACGTCGAGATCGAGGACTCCTTCCAGGACAACTCGGTGGAGGTTGAGGATTCCTTCCAGGACAACTCGCTGCAGGTGGAGGACTCCTTCCAGGACAACTCCGAGATCAACACCGACGTCGAGGTGGAGGACAACACTGTGATCCTCTGATCCCGGTCCGGGCAGAAACGCCCGGCAGGAGGGGAAACCCTCCTGCCGGGCTATCCCCGGCTTAGCCCGCACTCCAACCCGGAGCCCGACGCAAAGGACACACTGTGGCAGAAGCAGGACCGGCAAAACCAACACCGATGACAGCGGGACAGCTGATCAAGCTGGTGGAGCACGGCCTCCAGCTGGCCCAGACGGCAGACCGCGCCGATCTCCGCAAGCGCCTGGAGCAGGCCGCGGGACGGCTGCGGGACCCGAGTGTCCGCGTCATTGTGGTGGGGGAGTTCAAGCAGGGCAAGAGCAAGCTGATCAACGCCCTGGTGAACGCGCCGGTCTGCCCGGTGGACGATGACATTGCCACCTCGGTGCCCACGGTGGTCCGCCACGGCGAACCGGCCTCGGCAGCCATCCTTGTTCCCAAGGCAGATTCCGACGGCGGTGAGGAGGGAAGCGTTGAACGCCAGCCCATCCCCATCGAGGACATCGCCGCGTACGTTTCCGAGCAGGGCAATCCCGGCAACAGCAAGAAACTGGTGGCAGCGGAGGTGTACCTGCCGCGGAAGATCCTCACCGGCGGGCTGACGGTCATCGACTCACCGGGTGTGGGCGGCATGGGATCCTCCCACACGCTCACCACCCTCACGGCGCTCCCAACGGCCGATGCCATGCTGCTGGTCTCCGACGCCTCCCAGGAATACACCGAACCCGAGCTTCGCTTCCTCCGCCAGGCAATGCGGATCACCCCCAGCGTGGTGGGTGTCCTGTCCAAGACGGACCTCTACCCGGAGTGGCGGCGTGTAGCGGACATGGACCGGTCCCGCCTGGACGCCGTTGCACCGGACATCCCGCTCTTCCCCGTGTCCTCGGACCTGCGGCTCGAGGCCAGCCGGCTGCAGGACGCCGAGCTGAACGGCGAGTCCGGGTTCCCTGCACTGGTCCGGCACCTGCGCAATGAAATCGTGGGCAAATCGGAGCGGCTCCAGCGCCGGCACGTCAGCCAGGACCTGCTCTCGGTCACCGAAAACCTGCGCCTGTCCCTGCAGTCCGAACTCGATGCCCTCGAGAATCCCGCCGGCACGCCCCGGATGATCGCCGGCCTGGAACTGGCCAAGACCGAAGCGGATGATCTCCGGAAGCGTTCGGCCCGCTGGCAGATCACGCTCAGCGACGGCATCAGCGACCTCATCGCGGACATGGAGTACGACCTCCGCGACCGGCTCCGCCGGATCCAGCGGGAAGCCGAGGCAGCCATTGACCAGGGTGACCCCGGGCCCACCTGGAACGAGTTCTCCAAGTGGCTGGAGGAATGCTCCGCCGCAGCCATTTCGGACACCTTCGTGTGGACCAGCGAGCGGGCCCACTGGCTGGCCTCACAGGTGGCCGAGCACTTTGCCGCCGACGAGGTAAGGATCCCGGCCCTGCGGGTTTCGGACACCGGCGACGCCCTGGACCCCGTGGAGGAGATGCCGGCCCTTGACCCGGGCCGCATCAACCCCATGCAGAAAGTCCTGATCGGCATGCGCGGTTCCTACGGCGGTGTGCTGATGTTCGGCCTGCTGACCGGGATCTTCGGCATGGCGCTGATCAACCCGCTGTCCGTGGGCGCCGGCCTGCTGCTGGGACGCAAGGCCTACCGGGAGGACCGGGAAGCCCGGCTCAAGCGGCGGCAGGGCGAGGCCAAGGCCCTGGTCCGGCGCCAAATCGATGATGTGACGTTCCAGGTGGGAAAGCAGCTCAAGGACCGCCTGCGGCTGGTGCAGCGGTCCATCCGGGACCACTTCACCGAAATCGCTGAGGAACACCACAGGTCGCTGTCCGACTCCGTGGCCGTGGCCCAGAAGGCGGCCACCACGTTCACCCTGCAAAAGGACGTGCGGATCAGGGACATCAAGGCAGAACTCAAGAAAGTGGACGCCCTGCACGCGGCAGCGGCCGCGGTGGCGGCTGAGGTGGCCGCTTCCCGGCCCCTGGCGCCGGCGGCGGCCGGATGACTGCGGATACCGTTGCCGGGGCAGCGGGCCTGGTCCGGGACGCCCTGGACGTCTACGCTGACGACCCCGCTGCAGTGGCCCTGCTGGAGGGGTACGGGCAGCGGCTGGCAGAGCCCCTCCGCATAGCCATCGCCGGCATGGTCAAAGCCGGCAAATCAACGCTCCTGAACGCCATCATCGGCGAGGAAATCGCGCCCACGGACACCGGTGAGTGCACCCGGATCGTCACCTGGTACCGGTACGGCCGCACGCCCCGCATCATGCTCCACCCGCGCGACGGCGAGCCGAGGCCGCTGCCCCTGAAACGGGTGGACGGGCGGCTGGTGTTCGTCCTGGGTGACGTCCGGGCCGAAGACGCCGAGCGGCTGGAGGTCGAGTGGCCCTCGCCCACGCTGCGGACCATGACGCTGATCGATACCCCCGGCATCGCGTCGCTGTCCGAGGATGTGTCAGCCCTCGCCACCGGCTTCCTCACTCCGGCGGACGCACCGTCGCAGGCTGACGCGATCGTATACCTGATGCGGCATATGCACGCTTCGGACCTGCGGTTCCTGGAATCGTTCAAGGACACCGAATCGGGGAGGTCAGGTACCGTCAACGCGCTGGCCGTGCTGTCCCGGGCCGATGAGGTGGGCGCGGGCCGCATTGACTCGCTGCTCTCCGCCGGCGACATCGCCGAACGGTACCGGCGCGACCACAACCTCCGGAAGCTGGCGCTGGGGGTGGTCCCGGTGGCGGGCCTGCTGGCCCAGACCGCCCGAAGCCTCCGGCAACAGGACTTCGCCTCGCTTCAGCTGCTGGCGGGGCTTGACCGCGCGGCCCGGGAGAAGATGATGCTCTCGGCGGACCGGTTCCTCCGCGGCTCCGAACCAGAACGGCTGACGTCCGAGGCCCGGGCTTCCCTGCTTGCCAGGTTCGGACTGTTCGGCATCCGGCTGGCCGTGGTCCTTATCCGCAACGGCTTCAATGAACCCACCCCGCTGGCCCACGAACTTGCCCGGCGCAGCGGCCTGGATCCGTTGCTGGAACTGTTGGAGCGGCAGTTCCAGGCCCGGGCCGGGGCCCTCAAGGCGCGTACGGCGCTGGTAGGGGTCGAGGCGCTCCTGCGGTCCAGTCCGCGCGAAGGAACGGAGGAACTCTCCGGCTCCCTTGAACGGCTGCAGGCCAATGCGCATGAATTCCGCGAACTGCGGCTGCTGGCAACACTGCGCACCACGGGTGTCGCACTGAAACCCGATCTTGCCGCTGACGCGGAACGCCTCGTCGGCGGACTGGGTGCCGCCACCCACGTGAGGCTGGGCCTGGAGGCGGCAGCCACTCCGGATGAGCTTTCCGACGAGGCCCGGCGGTGCCTGCTGCGGTGGCGGGCCCTTGCCGAGAATCCACTCACGGAACGCTCGGCCATCGATGCCTGCCGTGTGGTGATCCGCAGCTGCGAGGGCGTACTGGCGGAATCATCAGCTCTGCAGCGGCAGCGCAGCGCCTAACGGCGGACTGCGCGGCGGCTCTTGAGCCAGCCGCTGGAGGCCGGGAGGAACAACAGGACCAGTCCCACCAGTGCGAGGAGCAGCTGGGCTCCCCAGAGCACCATGACGTAGTTGGCGCTTTCGCCTTCCGGCATCAGGAACGCTGTGGCGAGCAGCGTCACCACGGCATGCACCGCCAGCAGCGGGACCAGCGCCCAGCGTGCCCAGCCGTGCCGCGCCAAGATTGCGCCGAGGAGGGCGGCCTCAAGGAGGATCACCAGCAGCAGTGCCCCCACGCTGCCCCAGAACACGATGGCGCTGGCGGTGCTGACGGCCTCCGCATCCCCGCCGGGGGCCATCCCGTCCACCACCGTGCGCAGCCGCTGAAGATGTCCGTCGCGGCTGAGGAATGACCCCACCAGGACGGCCATTCCTGCGACGAAACTGAGGAGCCACAGCGTCCGGGCAAGCCGCACGGTACCGGGGACGGGAGGGACGACGGCGATGGGCGCGGGGGCCGCGTAGGACAGGCCTGGCCGGGGCGGCGGCGAAGGTTGGGCGTCTGGCCCTGACGGCGGGGCTGTTCCGGTGGGCGTGGTGCGCAGCCGTTCTTCTCCGTCAGGGTCGTAAGCCATGGGCCCTACTTCAGTCCGTCGGTATCGTGGTCGTTTTCGTGCTTGCCCTTGTTACCGTCGGCGTCCCTGGCCTTGGCCTCGAGATCGTCCTTGAGCTTCTTCAGCCGCGCGGCTTCTGCCTCGTTGCGGCGGCGGACTTCGAGATTGCGGAGGAACTCCGGATCATCGTCCGGGGCGGTGGGGTGGCGGTAACCCTGCTGCTGCGGTGCTGCGTCACGGGGACGGCCAATGAGGAGCCAAAGAATCGCGCCCAGCACGGGCAGGATGATCATGACCACGATCCAGGCGGGCTTAGAAATTCCGCGGGTGAGTCGGCCATCGGTACGGATCACGTCCACGAGGCCATACACAAAGATGACGAGGACAGCCACGGCCAAAGCCACACGGAGAAGCATGCCACTAAGTCTATCGTCCGCAGGCGCAGGGGGTTGCGGGCGGGAGACGGCTAAACTTGAATGTGGCCTTTTTGAAATATTCCCTGATCCGCCTGGCGCTCTTCGTGCCGTTGTTCGTCGTTTTCATGCTCCTGGAGCTGGGCGCCCTGATGTCGGTAGTCTTCGCCGGAGTGATCGCGTTCGCCGTGAGCTACCTGTTCTTCCAGAAGCAGCGGGACGCTGCAACGGCAAACCTGCACCACCGTTTCTCCGGCAAGGCCAAGCCGCTGCGCTCCGCGGGCGAGGTCCAGGATGCCAACGCCGAGGACGCCCTGCTGGATGCCAACCCGGACGTCGCCATCAACAATGACGCCAGGAACCCCAAGCCCCGCAACTGACCCGGCCCGCCAGCCACGGCGGTTTATCCGTGGCTGGCAACAGACGGCTCAGAAGCCGTGGCTGAGTACCAGTCCCAGTGAGAACAGGACGCTGTAGCCAAGGTTGATCAACCCGGTCTGCTTGAGCACGGGGATCAGGCTCTTGCGCTTGCGGCCGTTGATCATCAGCCAGGCCGGCATGAGGCAGGCCGGGATCAGCAGCAGGACAATGAGCATCCACGGCCGTCCCGGAGCCAGGATGACCACCAGCAGGATGGCGACGGCAAGCATCAGCACGTAGCTTTCGCGGGCGTGCTTGTCTCCCAGCCGCACGGCGAGCGTCTTCTTGCCGGCCTGCATGTCCGTGGGGATGTCGCGGACGTTGTTGGCCATGAGCAGGGCGGTGGCAATCAGCCCGGTGCCGATGGCGCCGATGACTGCTGGCAGGCTGACCTGCCCGGCCTGGGTGTAGGTGGTTCCGAGGGTGGCCACCAGGCCGAAGAAAACGAACACGAAGACGTCGCCCAGGCCCATGTAGCCGTAAGGGTTCTTGCCGCCGGTGTAGCCCCAGGCGGCCATGACGCAGCCGAGGCCAACCAGGATGAGCCACCAGCTTTGGGTGATGACCACCAGTGCCAGCCCGAACACCATGGCGCCGGCGAAGGTTACGAACGCAGCCCGCTTGACGTGCTCTGGCTTGGCGGCTCCGGAGCCCACCAGGCGCAGCGGACCCACGCGGTCATCGTCCGTTCCGCGGATGCCGTCCGAGTAGTCGTTGGCGAAGTTCACGCCCACCTGGAGCAGGAGGGCCACCAGCGCTGCCAGGATGGCGTTGGGCAGAAGGAATGAATCCATTGCATAGGCGGCGGCGGAGCCGATGAGCACCGGCGCAATCGCGGCGGGAAGCGTCCTCAGGCGTGCGCCTTGGACCCATTGGGCGGCTGTTGCCACGGTCAGTACCTCGTGTTGTTTCGTGTAAGCGGCAGGATGCCAGGCAGGCATGCGCCGCAGTAGTGCAGGTCCACTCTACTTTCCCTGGTGCAGGGCGCTGAGTTCGGCGGTCATGGCCAACCTGTCCGGTTTCCCGTTCGGCAGCATCTTCAGGGCAGGCGCGGTGAGGACGGTTTTCGGCGCAGCAAAGCCCAGTTCGCGGTGCCAGGAGTCCCGGAGGCCGTCGACGTCGGCGGCAGGACCCGCGTTGTCGTCGCCCGTGGCGCCTTCCGTGGCGAGCGCCACGTAGGCGGCCACGGCCTGGCCCCATTCCTCGGACGGAACGCCGGCCACGAAAGCCGCCGCAACGCCGTCGGACTTTTCCAGCTTTTCCTGGACGTCCGCGGCGGAAACCTTCATGCCGCCGGTGATGATCATGTCGTCGGCGCGTCCCAGCACGGTGAGGCGGCCGTCGTCGTCAATCCTGCCGATATCGCTGGTGCGGTACCAGCGGACGCCGTCCTCTTCGAAGAAGGTGCCCGTTTCCTCGTCCGGGGCCTCGATGTAGCCGGCGGCAATCGTGTCGCCGCCCAGGTGGATGCGGCCGTCCGGGGCCACCCGGACGGACACGCCTTCCAGTGGGTAGCCGTCGTAGACGCAGCCCCCGGAGGTTTCCGCCGAGCCGTAGGTGGTGACCACGCGGACCCCGGCCCCGCGGGCAGCATCGAGCAGCGCGGGCGGGGTGGGGGCGCCGCCCAGCAGGATGGCGTTGAAGCGGCGGAGCACGGCGAGCGTGTCAGGGGAAGGATCGTCCAGGAGCCGCTGCAGCTGGGTGGGGACCAGGGACGTGTACCGGATCTTGTCCGTGAGCTCCAGGGCGGCGGCGGTGAAGGCCTCGGGCGTGAAACCGCCGGACATGTCCATCACCCACGGCCGGGTCCCGGCGAACAGCGAGCGCACCAGGACCTGGATGCCGGCGACGTACTGCACTGGGAGGGCCAGCAGCCACTGGCCTTCGCCCTTGAGCGCCAGCGCCGTGGCCATTGAGGAAGCCGCCAGGGACTCCACCGTCAGGACCGTGGCCTTGGGCGCACCGGTGGAACCGGAGGTGCGGACCACCGCCACCGCGTCGTCGCAGCCCGGGGTTTCGATGTGGCCCACCACGAGGGCGCCGTCGGCACCGATGGAAAGTTCGACGGCGGGACCCTCGCCGTGGAGCGCGGCGGCCAGGGCCTTGAGCACGGGCTCGATGTTGAGGTGGCTGGTGTTGGGGGAGGTGCTGTTCATGTGCCGCTCCTGCCTTAGAAGTAGTGCGGGAAGGCGGACCAGTCGGGGTCCCGTTTTTGCAGGAAGGCTTCCTTGCCCTCCACCGCCTCGTCCGTCATGTAGGCCAGCCGGGTGGCTTCGCCGGCGAAGACCTGCTGGCCTGCCAGGCCGTCATCGGCCAGGTTGAACGCAAACTTCAGCATCCGGATGGCCTGCGGTGACTGCCGCGCGATGTCTGCGGCGTACTCCAGGGCCACGTCCTCGAGGCGCTCGTGGTCCACGGCCTCGTTGACGGCGCCCATCCTGACCATGTCCTCAGCGGAATATTCGCGGGCCAGGAAGAAGATCTCACGGGCCGCCTTCTGCCCGATCTGCCGGGCCAGCAGCGCCGAGCCATAGCCGGCGTCGAAGCTGCCCACCGTGGCGTCGGTCTGCTTGAACTTGCCGTGCTGCCGGGAGGCGATGGTCAGGTCTGCCACCACATGCAGCGAGTGCCCGCCGCCGGCCGCCCAGCCGTTGACCACCGCGATGACCACCTTGGGCATGGTGCGAATGAGCCGCTGCACTTCCAGGATGTGCAGCCGGCCGGCGCGGGCGGGGTCGATGGTTTCCTGCGTCTCGCCGTCGGCATACCGGTACCCGTCCCGGCCCCGGATCCGCTGGTCCCCGCCGGAACAGAACGAGTGGCCGCCGTCCTTGGGGGAGGGGCCGTTGCCGGTGAGCAGTACGGTAGCCACGTCCGGGGTCATCCGGGCGTGGTCCAGTGAACGGTAGAGCTCGTCCACGGTGCCGGGGCGGAAGGCGTTGCGTACCTCGGGACGGTTGAAGGCAATCCGGACGGTGGGCAGGTCACGCACCCAGCCGCCGTCGGCGTCCCGCTCCACCTGGCGGTGGTAGGTCATGTCCTGGAAGTCCTCGAAACCGGCTACCACCCGCCAGCGGGTGGGATCGAAGACGTCGGACACCGGGGCGGGAATTTGGTTGCTCACCGTCCAAGTCTAGTAATCGTGCTTAGCTGATGCAGAACTCGTTCCCCTCGGGGTCCGCCATGGTGTGCCAGGAATGCGGTCCCTGACGCGCCGTCCACAGGAACGTGGCACCCCGCGCTTCCAGCTCGCTCCGGACGTCGTCCTTGTCCCGTCCGGCGAGGTTGACGTCCCAGTGCACACGGTTCTTGACCACCTTTTCCTCCTCGCCGGTCTGGAACAGGAGGCGGCGGCTGGGCGCCTTGGACTCGATTTCATCGGGCGGGCGGATGGCGGCCCCGTCCTTCCACACCAGGTTCCCGTGGTGGGTGGTGGTCTGGTCCTCGGTGGCGAAGCCCTGCTCGATCATGGAGCGGATGAACCCGGCATCCTGCGGCTCCACCGACCATTCGAGGGTTTCGGCCCACCAGTCCGCGAGGTGGTGCGGCCTGCGGCAGTCGATGACAATCTGGATATTCAGTCCCATCCCACAACGGTAAAGGCGCATGCGCCCGAGCGGTAGGGGCACGCTTTCCCACGATGGAGAAGGATCTACAACGCTGAAAAGTGCTCTTGACAATATGTCATGACATGGGTCACAGTTGGGTCCGGAAAGGCTTTTCCTTGCCGGCAGGGCTGCCGGAATGGGCTTAGCTTTCACCATCGGCAAAGGCCTTGCTGCAAGGCCAGTAGCACTGAGAGACAGGACAGACCATTGTCAGAGAAGACAAGAATCTCAAGCATCACCCGCCGCCAGTTCGGCCTGACCGCATTCGGGCTGTCAGCACTTGCTGCCGGCCTGACTGCCTGCGGCGGCGGGGGCGGCTCCTCGGACTCCGGGTCCAAGACGCTCCAGCTGGTCCTCTCCGGTGACACCAACCAGGGCGGCGCTTTCGCGGCGGCGGCCAAGAAGTACAAGGAAGCCACGGGCATCACCATCGAGGTGGTGGACGTGCCCACCGCGGACATCACCACCAAACTCAAGAACGCCGCTACCGCTAACGACCTGCCGGCACTGGCCCGCGTCACGGCTCTTGACCCGCTGTGGGCCAACCAGCTGCAGGACCTCTCGGACATCGCCAAGTCCCACAGCATCGACGAAAAGTACCTGCAGGAGTCCCCGGACGGCATCATCCCCGCCATCCCCTCGGACCTCACCGCAGTGGGCCTGTTCGTCAACAAGAGCCTTTTCGACAAGGCCGGCGTCAAATACCCCACCGCCATCGAGGGCACCTGGACCTGGGACGAGTTCATTGCCGCCGTCACCGAAGTCCGTGAAAAGGCCGGCGCCAAGTACGGCTTTGTCATGGACCGCTCCGGGCACCGCCTCCGCGCCATGATGTACGAGTTCGGCAGCACCGCCTTCGCCAAGGAGAACGGCAAGTACGCAGGCGACAGCAAGGCCGTGGAAACCCTGGAGTACTTCCAGAGGATTAACGACGACAAGACCATGCCCAAGTCCGTCTGGCTCAGCGGCGAGGACGGCAACGCCATGTTCAAGAGCGGCCAGGTGGCCGCGTACTACTCCGGCAGCTGGCAGGTGGCCGACTTCAACAAGAACATCAAGGACTTCGAGTGGCTCTCGGTGCCGCTGCCCAAGAAGGAAGTCAACGCCACCAACCTTGGCGGCGGCTTCATGGTGGCCTTCAAGGACACCGGCGCGGACGAGGAAGCCAAGAAGTTCATCGACTGGTTCTACGAGGACGCCAACTACACCGAGTTCGCACAGCTGGGCGGCTACCTGCCGGCCAAGGACCTCAAGGTGGAGTACCAGTTCCAGCAGCCGTCCTTTGAGCTGTACCAGAAGCAGATCGCCCAGAACGACGCCAAGGGCGATAACGCCATCAAGCGCGTGGTGGCAGAGGCGTACTCCGAAACCCCGTTCTCCGGGGACCCGCTGCGCGAAGAGACCGTGAAGATGCTCTCCGGCAGCCAGGATGCCAAAACCACGGTGGACAACATCGTGAAGCTCTACAACGGCGCCTAAGCCAGTGGCCAACCCAACCATCAGCACTACTGCTGCGGCTCCCGGGAAGCCCCCCACAGGGGCGGTCCGGAGCAAGTCGCAGCAGAAGCGCCGCAACCGCTATGTCATCGCCCCGCTGGTCCTGGTGGGCGTCAACGTGGTGCTCTTCCTGGTCTTCTTCGTCTGGCCGGGCGCCCTGGGGATGCTGTACTCGTTCACCGACTACCGCGGAGTAGGCAAGCTCCACTTCATCGGCCTGGCCAATTTCCAGAAGCTCCTCGCGGACAGCACGTTCTACGCGGCGCTGGGCAGGACGTTCGCCTACACGGTCCTGTCCGTGCCCCTGGTGTACGTGTGCTCGCTGGGGGTGGCCTCGCTGCTGGTCAGCAAGGCCGTCCGCGGCCGCACGGCGGCGAAGATGGTGATCTTCCTGCCCTGGCTGATCTCGCCCATCGTGGTGGGCGTGATCTGGAAGTGGCTGTTCGGCCAGGACTTCGGCTTCGTCAACTTCGTCATCTCCCTGCTGGGCGGCAGCCCCGTCCCGTGGTCCAGCAACGGCAACCTGGCCCTCGCGGTAGTCATCTTCGCCTCGGCCTGGGGCGGTACGGCGTTCAACATGCTCCTCTTCATCGCCGCGCTGAAGAACATCCCCGAGGCCCTGCTGGAGGCAGCAGAGCTGGACGGGGCGAACGCGTGGCAGCGCTTCCTGCACATCACGCTCCCGGGCATCGCCCCGACGTCGTTCATGGTCATCCTGCTCTCCACCATCCATGCGATGAAGGAGTTCGCCATGATCCAGGCCCTCACCAACGGCGGCCCGGGCACGGAGAACACCCTGATTGTGCAGTACATCTACAAGACCGGCTTCGAGCAGTCCAAGGTGGGCTACGCCAGCGCCGCCTCCATGGTGCTGATGCTGGTCCTGCTGGCCATCGCGCTGATCCAGCTGCGGTTCAACCGGAAGAAGGGCTGACCCATGGCAACAGCTGCCAACCTGCCTCCCGCCGTCGCCGAGGAAGCGGCCATCGGGGCGGCAAAGACCCCTGCGGCGCCGCCTAATTCCCCGAAGAACCCGCGGAAGAAGCCACACGGAAACCGGGAGGCCCGCGCCAAGGCATCCGTCCCGCTCACCGTGGTGACGTGGCTGATCGCCGCGATCTACGCGTTCCCGCTGCTCTGGTTCCTGCTCAGCTCCTTCAAGCCGGGCAGCGAACTCTTCAGCTATCCGCTGTCCATGATTCCGCGCGAATGGACCTTCCAGGGCTTCGTGGACGCCTGGGAGCGGGTGGACTTCGCCCAGTACTTCCTGAACACGGCGACGGTTTCCATCGTCACCACGGTCCTCACGGTCTTCTTCAGCGCCTGCACGGGATACGCCCTGGCCAAGTACAACAACAAGGGCACCCGGCTGTTCTTCGTGTGCATCCTGGCCACCACCATGCTGCCCACCGAGGTCATCCTGAATCCCACGTTCTCGGTCATCCGGGACCTGGGCCTCTACAACTCGCTGGCCGGCATCATCGTGCCCTCCGTGCTGACGGCCACCGGCGTCTTCATGTTCCGGCAGTTCTTCCTGACCGTCCCGGACGACCTGCTGCACTCCGCCAGGATCGACGGCGCCAGCGAGCTGGCCATTTTCTTCCGGATCATGCTCCCGCTGTCCAAGCCCATCCTGTTCACGCTGGCCATCTTCTCCTTCCAGTGGCGCTGGAACGACTACATCTGGCCTCTGATCGTGCTCAACGACCCCAAGTGGTACACGCTGCAGGTGGCGCTGCGCAGCATCGTTGGCGCGGAGAACATTGACTGGCCGGTGCTGCTGGGTGCCTCGGTGATTTCCCTCCTGCCGCTGGTGTTCGTGTTCTTCGTGTTCCAGAAGTACGTGCTCAACGCCGATGTCAGCGCCGGACTGAAGGACTAGGGCCGTGGAAACAACAACAGCTGATACCGCTTTCCGCACCCGCGTGGTGGAGGCGGCGGACAGGAGCGTGGCAGCGTTCCTTGCCACGCACGACGCCGACGCCGCGGCCCTTCCGCACCGCGCCGCCATGGGCAGGCTGCTGGCTTTGGCCGCGGTCACCACAGAGCCCGGCTCCGCCTTTTACGGCGCGGGCGGGGGTGTTGCCGGCGGCGTCGGTTCCGGCGGGGGCGTTGCCGGGGGAGGAGGCTCCGCCGCGGGCGGCACAGTTGACCCGATACGCCGGTGCCTGGACCGGCTCGAACAGCTGCAGGGCCCCACGGGGCTGTTCGACGGCACCAACCTCTGTTCGCCGCCGGATTCCGCCTTCACCCTCAATGATGCGTGCATCGCACTGGGCATCATCCGTGCCCTGGAGGCGCCCGGGGAGGCGCTCGCAGACGCCGAGGCCCGGCTGGCCGGCATCATCTCCCGCGCCACCGACGCACTGGTGGCCGGGGGAGTCCACACCCCCAACCACCGCTGGGAACTGAGCGCCGCCCTGGCCAGGATCAACGCGCTGCAGCCGCGGCAGGACATCGCGGACAGGATCAACGAATGGCTGGCCGAAGGCATCGACCAGCTGCCGGACGGCATGTACTCCGAACGCAGCGCGCTGTACGCCTCGGCCGTGACCAACCCGTCCCTGCTGGCCATCGCTGACCATGCGGGCCGTCCCGGGCTGCTGGACCATGTCCGCCGGAACCTCATGGCGTTCCTGCCCTGGTTCAACCCGGACGGAACCCTGGAATCCGTTTTCTCCCGCCGGCAGGACCAGTGGATGGACTTCGAGGCCGCACCCTTCCTTCCGCTCTACCGGCGCCTTGCCGGCCAGGACGCCAACCCGGACTTTGCCGCGGCCGCCGCCTGGCTGGAGACGCTGCCGCTGCACGAACCCGCCAAACTGCTGGCGCTCCTGCGGCTGGACCCCTGGCTGGGCGCGGCACTTCCGGACGCGCCGCCGTCGGACGCCATTTTCCCGGACGTCCTCACCCCGGCCGACGCCGTACTGGAAACCTGCGGCGCCTACCGGTTCCGGACCGGGGGTGCGGTGACCACCGTGTACGGCGGCTGCGACAATCTGGTCCCGGGCGTGGTGTCCGGGCTGGCCAGCAATCCCACGTTCCTGCGGTTCGCGCAGGGAGCAGCGGTCCTCGCCGGGGTGCGGCTGTCCCGCAGCTTCTTCGACCTGGGCCCGTTCCGCAGCCAGCACACGGTACGGGACGGCGCCACGGTCCGGCTGTCCGAGGAGCTTTCAGCGAACTTCTACCTGCCACTGCCCGCCGCCCGCAGGCGGGACGACGGCGTCTACGCGCTGGGCCACGAAGGCCGGTTCAGCGCCAGCATGGACTTTCCCGGCAGGCCCACGGTGGTCCACCGGCTGGGCACGAAGATTGCCGTCCGGGCCGAGGAGGGGCAGACCGTTCTGGAGCTGGATTTCGACGGTGCGGACACCGCCTTTGCGCTGGAATTGACCTTCCGGCCCGGGGGCGTGCTCGACGGCGTGATCCCGGCTTCAGGTACGCCGGGAGCCTTCCAGCTCGTGCAGGGGACCGGCAGCTACCGGCTGGGCGCGGACACCATCGAGTTCGGGCCGGGCCTGCCGGCCGATCCCGACACTCCGCCCGCGTACAACCCGGGCGAAAACTACCGCTACCTGGCGGGGACCAACGCCTCGGACGGGGTCAAGGTGTTCATCACGGGACGGACCGCCGGCAGCCACCGTCTGGTGCTGCGGGGGAGCACCGAAGCGCCCTAGGAATCAGGCCTGCGCCTGCTGGAGCTGTTCAAACAGCTCCGGCGGGATGGCATAGATGAAGACCACCGCCAGCAGGTTCTTGGCAGCGTGGACGAAATAGGAGAACATCACGTTCCGGCCGGTCCAGACGTAGACGAACACCAGGGTGGCGCCCATGGCCAGGTAGGGCAGCAGCGCCGTCAGGGTGATGGCCTCCTGGCCGGCGATATGGATGCCGGCGAACACCACCACGGACAGGGCGCAGCACAGCCAGATGTTCAGCCGCCTGCTGAGCTTGCCGATCAGGAGGTGCCGGAAGATGTACTCCTCCACGAACGGGCCCACCACCACCAGCACGGGCACAATCAGCCAGGCCGGGACCTGCTGCATCAGCGACTGCAGGCCGGCCTGGTTGGCAGAGGTCTGGGCCTCCCCGCCGGCAGCCACCACCACGGCCGTGAGGATCATCATCACGATCACGGCCGCCGGGACCATCAGCACGGTGAACCACGGGCGGGTTGCCAGGACCCTCAGGTCCCGCACCACCACCCGCCGGGCCGCCAGGAACGCGAGGACCGCCACGGATCCGTAGAAGATCAGGTTGACCAGGTAGGACGCCGCAGCCGGGGAGGGTGCCAGTTGCTGAAGCGCCGGCGCCAGGAGCTCACCGGCCACGGTGAAGACGCCGGCAATGGCCACATACGTGCCCAGCGCGGCGAAATCGAGGGGAGCGAAGCGGTACAGCTCCGGCTGTGGTGCGGGCGGGCGGCGGTGCGTGGTGGCCATGGTTTCAGCCTAGCTTCCGGATGCCCCCGGGAGCGTTTACTGAATCAGGCTTCAGGACTGCCCGGCGATGGTCAGCGCGATCAGCACGCAGTTCAGTCCCACGATCAGCGTGGCGCTGGTCCAGCCGGCGATCTTCAGGGCGCGGGAGTCAACGTGGATGCCCATGATCTCGCGTTTGCCGGTGAGCCGGATCAGCGGGATCAGCGCAAACGGAATGCCGAAACTCAGCAGCACCTGGCTGAGGACCAGGGCGAGCGTCGGCTCGATTCCTGCCCCGAGGATCACCAGGGCGGGGATGAGGGTGATGACCCGCCGGACCAGCAGCGGAATCCGGACTTTCAGCAGGCCGCCCATGATGGTTGCGCCGGCGTAGCAGCCCACCGAGGTGGAGGCCAGGCCGGATGCCAGGAGCCCCACGGCGAACACGACGCCGATGGCCGGTCCCAAAGCGGCGGAGACGGCGGCGTGGGCTCCGGCGATGGTGTCCGTTCCCTCGATGCCGCGCAGGCTGGATGCAGCCAGCAGCAGCATCGAGATGTTGACTATGCCGGCCAGCAGCAGGGCGCCCAGCACATCGAACCGGGTGGCCCGGATCAGGCGGGTCCGCACGGCCGGGTCCGGGGAAAAGCCGAACCGGTCACGTGCCAGCGCAGAGTGCAGGTAGATGGCGTGCGGCATCACCGTGGCGCCGAGCATGCTGGCGGCGAGCAGGACCGTGTCCGTTCCCTCGAAACGCGGAACCAGGCCGCCCAGGGCGCTGCCGGCGTCGGGCGGGTTGACGAACAGGCCGGCCATGAAACCGACGGCAATCACTCCGAGGAGGACCAGGACGGCGTACTCGAAGGACCGTTGGCCGCGGGCGGTCTGCAGCGCCAGCAGCAGCATGGAGGCGATGCCGATGATGACGCCGCCCAGCAGGAGCGGCAGCCCGAACAGCAGGTTTAGGGCCACGGCGCCGCCAATGACCTCGGCCATGTCGGTGGCGCCGGCAACCACCTCGGCCTGCACCCAGTAGAGGCGCCGGGAGCGGGTTCCCAGCCGCTTGCCGAGGATTTCCGGCAGGCTCAGGCCCGTGGCGAGGCCCAGTTTCGCGGACTGGTACTGCACCAGGACCGCCATGGCGTTGGCCATTACCAGCACCCAGACCAGCAGGTAGCCGTAGTTGGCGCCGGCGGTCAGGTTGGCGGCGACATTTCCGGGATCCACGTAGGCGATGGCGGCGACGAACGCCGGGCCCAGCAGCAGGAGCCGTGACCACAGCTTGCCTGCGGCTGGCCGTACTTGCACGGTGGGTGCTGCCATGGTCATCTCCTCGCCGTTGCGGTAATGACACGAGAATACAGCAAATTTAGGCATACCGAAAAGTATCTTTACGGGGTGCCATAGCAAGGCTGGTGTAGTGCGCGTCACGTGGCACCCGGATGGATCTTGTACGATGGATAGGCCGCGCGAAGCTTCGGCAAGACGAAGACTTACGCTCACAAACGGTCGTCCCAGCGGAGGAAGGCCGAATTATGTGAGGTGGATCATTCGCTTCCGGATGCGGCCAACCCCCAACCCACAAGGAACCGTTGTGCCTCAAAGTACCCCGCCCGAAATCAAGAACAGCACGGCAGCATCCACCGCCGTCGACCCGTCCCTCAGTGCCGAGGGCTACAGCAAAACGCTGGGCAGGCGCCACGTCACCATGATCGCCATGGGCGGCGCCATCGGCGTCGGCCTCTTCATGGGAGCCGGCGGCCGCCTCGCCTCCACCGGCCCGGCCCTCATCTTCTCCTACGCCATTGCCGGCGTCATCGCCTACCTGCTGATGCGGGCCCTGGGCGAACTCATCATGTACCGCCAGACCTCCGGCTCGTTCGTCAGCTACGCCGGTGAAATGTTCGGCCGCAAGGGCGCCTACCTGTCCGGCTGGATGTACTTCATCAACTGGGCCATGACTGGCATCGCCGAACTCATCGCGATCGGCCTCTACTTCCAGTTCTTCTTCCCCAACGTCCCCGTTGAACTGTCCGCCATCGCCGCGCTGGTGCTGCTGGTGGCTGTGAACCTCTTCAGCGTCAAGGCCTTCGGCGAGTTCGAATTCTGGGCCTCCTGCCTCAAGGTTGCCGCGATTGTCATCTTCCTGGCCGTGGGCACCTTCATGGTGGTCACCAATGCCAAGGTGGGCGACGGACACGCATCCGTGGCCAACCTCTTCCATGACGAAGGCGGCATGTTCCCCAAGGGCGCGCTGGTCATGATCCTCGTGCTGAACGCCGTCATCTTCGCCTACAACGCCATCGAACTGGTGGGCATCACCGCCGGTGAGATGCAGAACCCGGAACGCGAAGTCCCCAAGGCGATCCGCGCCGTCGTGGTCCGCATCGTCGTCTTCTACGTCGGCTCTGTCTCCCTGCTGGCCATGCTGCTGCCCTCGGACCAGTACAAGGCCGGGACTTCCCCGTTCGTCACCGTCTTCGGCCAGATGGGCCTGGGCTGGATGGGCGACGTCATGAACATGATCGTCATTACCGCCGCCCTGTCCTCCTGCAATTCGGGCCTCTACTCGATTGGCCGAATCTTCCGCACCATGGCCAACAACGGCCACGCGCCGCAGTGGCTGACCCGCATGTCCACCCGCCGGGTCCCGTACATGGCCATCCTCGCCATCGGCACCGTCTACCTGGTGGGCATCCTCCTGAACATCTGGCTGGGCGGTTCGCACGCGTTCGACCTCGCCCTGAACACGGCCTCCATCGGCGTGATCTTCACCTGGGGTTCCATCTTCGCCAGCCAGATCGCGCTGCGGAAGAAGAAGGGCAGCGTGTCCACCCTGCCCATGCCCGGGTCGCCGTGGACCAGCTGGGCCGGCCTCATCGCCCTGCTCGTCATCGCAGTCCTCATCGGCTTCGACACCATGACCAGCAAGGACGGCGAGGTGTTCTACCTGGGGCTGTGGACCCTGGCCACCATTCCGTTCTTCGCCGTGGTCCTGTGGCTGGGCTGGCAGAAGGTCAAGAACAACGCGCCCAAGAGCGAGCTCTTCAGCTAGCGCTGCAGGACTGCCGGGATACGCACGACGACGGCCCGCCCCTGAGTACCTAAAGGCTCGGAGGGTGGGCCGCCGTTGTCGCTTAATTTGATGGGGTGGCGGGGCCCTCTTCCTTCAGGTACCGCGCAAAGTATTCTTCGATCCGCCGCCACGCCTCGGGGGCGGAGTCCGGATCAGGTCCCACTCCCATGACGCGCATCAGCGGCCGGAGGAGTGCCGGGCCCATCTCTTCGTCATTGAGGAAGCTGTGGCCGGCGCCGGGAAACTCCTGCACGCTGTGCTCGATGCCCAGCTGGTCGAGGGCTGAATCGAGCCGCGCGGACGCTCCTTTGAGGGACCTGTCCGCACCACCGTAGTTGGCCACAATGGGGCAGGCGCCGCGCAGGGCATCGACCAGGTCCTCCTGCTCTTTGGGGAGCCGTCCGTAGTTGACTGCCGCGGCCTGGAACCCGTCCTTGGCGGCCAGCAGGGCGAACCCGCCGCCCATGCAGAACCCGATCACCCCTGTCCTGCCGTTGCTGAGGTCCGATTCCGCAAGCCAGGTGCGGGCCGTGGCGATGTCGGTGAACGGCCGGCCTGTGCGGGCTGCCATGGCGCGCATGGTTCCCACCAGGCACCGCCGCGCCCCGCCGTCGCTGTACAGGTCCAGCGCCAGGGCAAGGTAGCCGGCCTTGGCCAGCCGGTCCGCGTGCCGGCGGGTCTGGTCATCCAGGCCGAACGCTTCATGGATCACCACGACGGCGGGAAAGGGACCCTCGCCCTCGGGTACGGCCAGATAGCCGCCCAGCGAGGGCGATCCGCCGGCGGCCACGCTCTCGGTGCTCAGGTCCACGTTCGTCATGGCCCAAGGCTAGCCGCACGCGGGGAATGCTGGTGCAGGGCGGCGGCGCGGGGCAGACTGGGGCATGTGGGCGAACCCTGGGTGCTGCATGTGGATCTGGACCAGTTCATCGCGGCCGTGGAAGTGCTCCGCCGCCCCGAGCTTGCCGGCAAGCCCGTGATCGTGGGCGGCCGTGGCGATCCCACCGAACGGGCCGTCGTCTCCACCGCCTCCTACGAAGCCCGGGCCTATGGCGTCGGATCCGGGATGCCGCTGCGCATCGCCGCGCGGAAAGTTCCTGACGCCGTCATTCTGCCCGTGGACCAGGAGGCCTACCTCCAGGCCTCAGGGGAGGTGATGGGCGTGTTGCGCTCCCGGCCCGGCGCTGTTGTGCAGGTGCTTGGCTGGGATGAGGCGTTCGTTGGCGTGCAGTCCAGTGATCCCGAGGCCTACGCCCGCCAACTGCAGGAGGCGGTACTCGAGGCCACCAGGCTGCATTGCAGCGTGGGCGTCGGCGACACCCTGGTCCGCGCCAAGGTGGCGACGACATTCGGCAAACCGGCCGGTGTTTTCCGGCTGACGGCGGAGAACTGGCTGGAGGTCATGGGGAGCCGGCCCACCATCGACCTGTGGGGAGTGGGCACCAAGGTGTCGCGCCGGCTGGCAACGCTGGGGATCACCACGGTTTCCCAGCTGGCGGCGGTGGATCCGGAGGTCCTTGTCCCCGAATTCGGCCCCAAAATGGGGCCCTGGTACGCGCAGTTGGGGCGGGGTGACGGTTCCTCGGTGGTGGATGACACCCCGTGGGTGGCGCGCGGCCACAGCCGGGAGACCACGTTCCAGCGCGACCTCACTGAGCCTGCGCAGGTGGATGAAGCTGTCCGGGAACTGGTGGCGGCGGTGCTGGAGGATGTTTCCGCTGAAGGGCGGCCGGTGGTGGGGCTGACGCTCAAGGTCCGGTACGCCCCGTTCACCACCAAAACGTATGCCCGCAAGATTCCCGAAACGGCGGACCCCGCGGAGGTGCTGGCCCGGGCCCTCGACCTCAGGGGAAAGATTGAACCGGACCGGCCCATCCGGTTGCTGGGGCTGCGGGCCGAAATGACCATGCCGGACGAGTCCAGGCAGGGGCATACGCCAACCCGCAGTGGCTGGTGACCCACAAGGTAACGATGTGGACCGGGCAGCAAAATGGCGGCGGATCCGGGGGATCCGCCGCCATTGTCTACCGGTTCAGCACGCCGTTCGCTGCGGCCGCCCCGGTAAAGGACTAGTTGCGCTTGAACTCGTCCTTGACATTTTCGCCGACCTTCTTTGCATCAGCCTTGACCTGGTCGGTCTGGCCTTCTGCCTTCAGGCGGTCATTGTCGGTTGCGTTGCCAGCAGCTTCCTTGGCCTTACCGCCCATATCTTCTGCTGCGTTACTGATCTTGTCTCCGAGGCCCATGGTGTGGCCTCCTTTCGTTTCCGTCGATCAAACAATGCCCTTTCACACTAACACGAAGCATGCTTACTAGTTCAAGCCCGGCAGGCAGCGGGAGTGCCGCGGGCGGTTGGCCGCCCTGTCTTTGTCCGCCCGCGGCGATAGGCTCGACGTCATGGACCAAAGCCTCAGCCTGACCCAGCACATCAATGCTTCGCCGGAAAGGGTGTGGGCCGTAATCACGGATATCCGGAACGCACCCGGGACGCTGTCCGGGGTGGAGGCGGTGCAGCTCCTGACGGACGGTGCCTACGCCGAGGGCACCCGGTGGAAGGAAACGCGGAAGATGTTCGGCAGGTCTGAAACCGTGGAGATGTGGGTGGACAGTGCGGAACCGCCCCGCACCACCACCGTTAAGGCGGCCCAGGGCGGGGCGGATTACAGCACCAGGTTCAGCCTGGCCAACCGCGACGGCGGAACGGACCTGACGCTGACCTTTGGTGCCAAAATGTCCAAGCCCACGGCGGCCACCCGGATCCTCGTCGCAGTGTTCGGCAGGCTGGGCATGGCGGCAAGCCGCAAAGCACTCGCCAAGGACCTGGCGGACATCGCGGCCAAAGCGGAATCCGCCCGGTGAGCGGGTCCGGGACCAGGCGGCCCAAGGCTGCCGTCACCGCTCCGCGGCTTTCGCCGGTCCGGCTAGAGGACCTCGAGGACCGCGGCCTGGACTTCCGCCGCGGCGGGCGCCACGAGGGTGCCCGCTACAGCCGCCTGGACGCCGATGGGCTGGAGCTCTCCGGCGTCGACTTCTCCGAGTGTGAGCTCCAGGGGGTTTCCTTCAACGAAGCCCAACTCCGGGGCGCCGGATTCCGCGACACCGTCATCAGCGAGCTGTATGCCCCCGTCTTCCGGGCCGCCCGCAGCACCTGGCGGGACGTTGAGATCACCAACCCCCGGCTCGGTTCGGCCGAACTCTACGAATCAGGGTGGCAGTCCGTCCGGATCGAGGGCGGCAAGCTGGACTACCTGAACCTGCGCGGGGCGAAGCTGACGGACGTGCTCATCACCGACTGCATCATCAACGAACTGGACCTTGGCTCGGCAGCGGCAACGAGGGTATCGCTGAAGGGGTGCACCATCGGAGCCCTGGACCTTACCGGTGCCAGGCTCAAGGACTTCGACCTCCGCGGCGCCGATTTCCGCAGCGTCAGCGGCATCGGCAACATGGCCGGCGTCGTCATGGACGAATACCAGCTGGGACTGCTCGCGCCACTCCTGGCCGCACACCTGGGCATCACCGTTATCTAAGTGGGGCTACGCGTGGCCGGGCCCGCCGTGTACTATTTACAGAACGAACGGTCGGTAAGTAGCGCATGTCGCCATACCGGCTGCCGGTGACAGTGCTGTTAATCGCGTGAAGGGTGTTTCCATGGCTGCAAGCGCAGGTCCCCAGGCTTTCCTGGTAGGCGGAGTCCGGACTCCGGTGGGCAGGTACGGAGGTGCGCTCTCGGCGGTCCGGCCCGATGACCTGGCCGCGCTGGTGGTCCGTGAAGCCGTGCAACGCGCGGGCCTGGACCCGGACAGCATCGACGAGGTGATCCTTGGCAACGCGAACGGCGCCGGTGAAGAGAACCGCAACGTCGCGCGGATGGCCGTCCTCCTGGCCGGGCTGCCGATGCACATCCCCGGAATTACCGTCAACAGGCTTTGCGCGTCCGGGTTGAGTGCCATCATCCAGGCCAGCCACATGATCAAAGCCGGTGCCGCGGACATCGTGATCGCAGGCGGCGTCGAGTCGATGAGCCGGGCGCCGTGGGTGCAGGAGAAGCCAACTGCCGCTTTCGCCAAGCCCGGCCAGATCTTCGACACCTCCATCGGGTGGCGCTTCACCAACCCCCAGTTCCAGCACGGCGCATTGTCCCGGGACGGCAAAATGACCTATGCCATGCCTGAAACCGCCGAGGAAGTGGCTCGGGTGGACGGCATCTCCCGCGAGGATGCCGACGCCTTCGCCGTCCGCTCCCACGAACGTGCACTCGCCGCCATCGACGCCGGCCGGTTCAAGGACGAGATCGTCCCGGTCACCGTCAAGACCCGCAAGGCCGAAACCGTGGTGGACACCGACGAGGGTCCCCGCGCCGGCACCACCGCCGAGGTGCTGGCGAAACTTAAGCCCGTGGCGCATGGCGGATCGGTGGTCACGGCCGGGAACTCCTCGTCGCTGAACGACGGCGCCTCCGCGATCATCATCGCGTCCGAAGCGGCCATCGAGCGGCTCGGCCTGACACCGCGTGCCCGGATTATCGACGGCGCGTCCGCTGGATGCGAGCCCGAGATCATGGGAATCGGCCCGGTCCCGGCCACGCAGAAAATCCTGAAGCGGTCCGGCTTGAGCGTCGGTGACCTGTCCGCCGTCGAACTTAACGAGGCCTTCGCCACGCAGTCCCTTGCCTGCATCCGCCGGCTGGGCCTGGACCCGGACATTGTGAATAACGACGGCGGTGCCATCGCTTTGGGCCATCCGCTCGGTTCCAGCGGCTCACGGATCGCCATCACCTTGCTCGGCCGCATGGAACGCGAGGACGCCAAGATGGGCCTGGCCACCATGTGCGTTGGCGTCGGCCAGGGCACGGCCATGCTGCTGGAGAAGATCTGATGCCGGGCGCAGTGGATCTGGCGGCCGAAAAGTTCTCCGCGCTCCTTGTGGAGGAGCAGGGCGACCGTGTGGTGGTCCTGCTGAACCGCCCAGAGGTGCGCAACGCCATCGACCAGCAGATGGTGGATGAGCTGCACACCGTCTGTGCTGCGCTGGAACAGAATCCCAAGGTCCTGATCATCGCCGGCGTGGACGGGGTGTTCGCCTCCGGCGCCGACATCGCCCAGCTCCGTGAGCGGCGGCGGGACGATGCCCTGCAGGGAATCAACTCCACCATTTTCGTACGGATCGCCAAGCTGCCCATGCCCGTCATCGCAGCCGTGGACGGGTACTGCCTGGGTGGCGGCGCGGAGTTGGCCTACGCGGCCGACTTCCGGATCGGGACTCCGGACGTGAAGATCGGCAACCCGGAGACCGGGCTGGGGATTCTGGCCGCCGCCGGTGCAAGCTGGCGGCTCAAGGAGCTGGTGGGGGAGCCGGTGGCCAAGCAGATCCTCCTTGCGGGCAAGGTGCTGGGCGCCGACGAGGCGTTGGCCGTCAACCTCATCACCGAGATCCATAGCCCCGCGGAGCTTCTGGGTGCCGCCCACAGCCTTGCGGACCGCATCGCCCGGCAGGACCCCCTCGCCGTCCGGATCACCAAGTCCGTGTTCCATGCTCCGGCTGAAGCGCACCCGCTGATCGACCAGCTGGCCCAGGGCATCCTCTTCGAATCGCAGGCCAAGTTCGACCGCATGCAGAAGTTCCTGGACCGCAACGCGGCCAAGAAGGCTGCATCCTCCGACACCGCTGACGGAAAGTAGAAACCCATGAGCAACACTGCAATTCCTGCTGGCCTGCCCGCTGACCTTTCCACTGACCTGCCCCATTTTGTTGGGGTCCTGGGTGGTGGCCGGATGGGCGCGGGCATCGCCCACGCGTTCCTGATCAAGGGCGCCGAGGTGCTGGTGGTGGAGCGTGATGAGCAGTCTGCCGAGGCTGCCCGGGAGCGGGTGGAGTCTGCCGCGGCCAAGAGCATCGAGCGTGGCGTGGTGGATGCGAATCTGGATGAGATGGCTTCCCGGCTGACCGTGGGCGTGGACTATGACGCGTTCAAGGACCGGCAGCTGGTGGTCGAGGCCGTCCCGGAGGACTGGGAGTTGAAGGTTTCCTCGTTGCGCGGGATCGAGGAGCGGCTGGCGCCGGAGGCGTATCTGGCGTCGAACACGTCCTCGCTATCGGTGAACGGGCTCGCGAAGGAACTGCAGCGGCCCGGGAACTTCCTGGGGCTGCACTTCTTCAACCCGGTCCCGGCATCCACGCTCATCGAAGTGGTGCTGGGCGAACAGACCGCACCCGGACTCGCTGACGCGGCGAAAAGGTGGGTGGCGGCACTGGGCAAGACCGCCGTCGTCGTCAACGACGCCCCCGGCTTCGCGTCCTCAAGGCTGGGCGTGGCCATCGCCCTGGAGGCCATGCGGATGGTCGAGGAAGGCGTGGCGTCGGCCGAGGACATCGATAACGCCATGGTGTTGGGCTACAAGCACCCCACCGGTCCGCTGCGCACCACCGACATCGTTGGGCTGGACGTGCGGCTGGGCATCGCCGAATACCTGCAGTCCACCCTTGGTGACCGTTTCGCCCCGCCGCAGATCCTCCGCGACAAGGTGGCCCGCGGCGAACTCGGCCGCAAAACCGGCAAGGGCTTCTTCGACTGGCCCAGCTAGGGCAACCCGCGCGAGGTGCGCCGCCTAGTCGAAGAAGCCGACGATGTAGCCGATGAAAAACAGCAGGAACAGCAGGACGCCTGCGCCAATGGCTCCAAGCCAAAAGATCTGCTGGCCCCTCCCGGAACCAGGTTGCCGGGGTTCCTGAGTGCCCGCCACCGAGCCTTCCCCGGGCGGGGTTTCGCCCGGGGGAACTCCGCCGCCGGGTTCCAGGCCTGTGATCTTGTCGTCTTCCGGGTCCGGATTGGTTCCTGACACGTTAACTCCCTTGCTCGCGGTCTGGGGCTTCCCCAGCGTAACCGGCCCCGGTGTTTGGTCCTAGGCTGGTGCAGTGACTTTCCTTGAGCCCCTTACCCTGACCGGCCGGTACGTAATCCTCGAGCCCCTCGACCCAGCCCACCACGACGGGCTGGTGCAGGCGGCGGAGGACGGCGAGCTGTGGAAACTCTGGTACACCTCCGTGCCGTCTCCCGCCGAGATGGCGGGCGAAATCCGGCGCCGCCTGGCGTTGCAGGAGCAGGGGTCCATGCTGCCGTTCACCACGCGGCTGATCGACCCGGAAACCGGCGGTCCCGGCCGGGTCATCGGGATGACCACCTATATGAACGTCGACGCCGGCACTCCCCGCGTGGAGATCGGCTCCACCTGGAACGCGGCATCAGTACAGGGGAGCGGAACAAACCCGGACTCCAAGCTCCTGCTGCTGCAGCACGCGTTCGAGGCGCTTGGCTGCCCGGCCGTGGAGTTCCGCACGCACTGGCTGAACCACCAGTCCCGCGAAGCAATCGCCCGGCTGGGCGCCAAACAGGACGGCGTCCTCCGCAGCCACTCCCGGACCCGCGACGGCCTGCTGCGCGACACCGTGGTGTTCTCCATCCTGGAACACGAATGGCCCATGGTCCGCGCCGGCCTGGAATACCGCCTGGACCGGCGCGGATAGGACCGGGCTGAAGCCGTTTGTCTTGGTACCCGTCTGTGACATGCGGGGTTCACGTGCTTGTGGTTAGCTGTGCGGATGGAGAAAGCGGGCGGGTCCATGGACTGGGATGGTGCTGTCAATGCCTGGCACGTTGCCGGCGGCGTGTACCGCATGGGCCGGCGGGAATGGCTCACGGAAGCCGGCTGGCGGCAGGCGTACGACGACGGCGTCCGCACAGTAGTGGATCTCCGTAACGCAGCGGAAGCTCGGCGCCGGGACACAGATCCGGTGGTGCCAGCGGCCGCGCTGCACGGACTGGCCGTGGTGTCGGCTCCCACGGAGGAAGCCAACCACCAGCAGTTCGCCGCGCTGACCGGACCCTACCTGAACGACCCCGCCTACTACACGGAAAACGCCCGCCTGTTCCCGAACAGGATCGCGGGAGTCTTTCGCGCGTTGGCTGATGCCGCAGACCGGGGTGCGGTGGTGCTGCACTGCGCCGCGGGACGGGACCGCAGCGGCCTGGTGGCGGCCATGGTGCAGGACCTCGCGGGGGACTCGGACCATCAGATCGCCGAGGGCTACCGGCGGGCAGCGCGTGGCATCAACGAGCGGTACCGGACCCATGGGCCTCCGCATGACAGGGAACGCTACCTGGCCGACGACGAACTGGCGCCGCTGCTGGAGCAGCGCGGGAAAGCCGTTGTGGACTTCGTGCGGACCCTGGACAGCCGTGGCTACCTCCTGAAGAACGGACTCAGCGGCGGCCAACTCGACGCCGTGCTGTCCCTGTGTGGAGCGGGTGTGCCCCGATGACCCCGCCGTCAGTGCGCAGGTACCTCTCGCTGGGTGCCGTTGCAGGCATCCTGGCGTCGTCGGCCTACGTGGCTGCACCGGCCTGGGCAGCCGACGGTCAGGCCGCATCCACGGCGTCCCCCGATGCGCCACCAGTCGGAACGCCTGCCGGCGGAACACCTGGGGCCGGAACACCTGCCGCCGGGACACAGGTCTCCGGGCTGTCGGAGGTCCCGCTGGACGCCGCCGTCCAGCGGGACCTCGGACTCACCCGGGAGCAGTTCACCGCGGCCGGTGAGCTTGGCGCCCAGGCAGCAGCCGCGGCCGCCCAGTTGCGCGACGTCCCCGGTTACGCCGGGATCCGGCTGGCCGACGGCCACGTGGTGGTCACCGGATCCGGCCCGGAGTTCCTCGCCAAAGTGGCAGCGCTCGCCGGGACCCTTCCGGACCTCACCGTGGAGGCCCCGCAGGCCCGGCGTACCGACGGCGGCGCAGCACCCTCCGGCGGGGGAGCAGCAAATGGCTCACAGTTGGCGGTCAGCACCGAGCAGCTCTTCCAGGCATACGTGCGCGATGTCGGCCCCGAAGGCCTGCAGGCAGTCATGGCCGCGGACGGGAAGTTCGTCATCCGCACCGGGGCGCTGAACGCACCCGAGTCCGCCGGACAGGCCGGTGGGGTGGCGGCTGACGCAACAACCGCAGCCGGAACCACTGCAGCCGGGACCACCACAGCAGGAACGACGGCGGCGGGAGCCTCCGGCAAGGTCTCGCCGGCCGACTTCGTGGCCCGGTACGCCAACGTGGAGCTCGACGGCGGCGCACCCCTCAAGCCCGAGGCCGAAGTTCCCGGCGGAGTGGGCTACATCGCCGATACCGGCTGGATCTGCTCCACCGGGTTCTCCGCCTTCGACCCCGCGGGACTGCCTGCCGTCCTCAGCGCAGGTCACTGTGCCTCGGACGGGCAGGCGGTAACGGCAACCCTGGAGTTCCAGTTCGTCCGGAAGGACCCGCTGGGCGAGTTCGGGTTCAGCCAGTTTGGCGGCCCCGGCAACTCCCGCATCATCGAGAACCCTGCGGACCCCGAGAACCCCGGAAACGTGGGCACGGACATTTCGGTGATCCACAACATTCCGGAGGGACTGGATCCGCTGCCTGCCGCCAGCACCTGGGGTGATCCTTCACAGCCCGGCCCGGATGTGAAGATCATCGGCACTGCCGATCCGGTACTGGGAATGCCCATCTGCCGCTCGGGCCGGACCTCAGACTGGTCCTGCGGAACAGTGGACGCCGTGGGAATCTACGTGGTGCCCGGCCCTGACTTCGCCGCAGATCCCACCGATCTCCGCGCCTTCCGCGGATTCCTCTCCTATGGCGTTCAGTCCAGCGGGGGCGACTCCGGAGGCCCCTACGTCAGCGGCAACTACGCGGTGGGAATGCACGCCGCCGGTGACGCGCCGCCCGCGCCAGGCGAGCCGGTACCCGCAAACTTCGCCGTCGGCGCCACAATCTCGGAAAGCCTGGCCGTCCTTCCCGGCTACCAGCTGGAACTGTTCCTCAACAAGCCGGCTGTCAGCTCGCCCCTCCCCGGCGGAAGCTATGAACCGGGGCAGGCCATCAGCGGCAACGTCCCGGCAGCCCCCGCTTCCGCCGTCGCCGCAGGCTCCACGGTCAAGGTCACGGTGGAGGGCGAGGACCCGGTGGAGGTCCCTGTCGACGCCGCGGGCAACTGGAGCTTCACCGCACCGGACGGCAACGGACCCCTCCGCTTTACGGCCGAGACGGTCAACGGCTTCAGCACCTCGGGCGCCGTCGAGTTTGAGTTTGCCAAGGCAGCAGCGGAGCCGCCTGCGCCGGGGCTGCCTGCCCCCGGCAATCCGGTTCCCGGCGTTCCTGCCCCGGAACCGCCCGCACCGGAACAGCCCCAGCCCGTCCCCGCGGACCCGGCACCCGTTCCAGCCGTCCCCGCTGACCCGGCCCCGCCTGTGCCCGCCCCCGCTGCACCGCAACCGCCTGCGGACGCAGGTCTCGTCGTCGTACCTCTTGATGCCGGTACGTCCCCCGCGGACCTGGCGAACACCGGAGCGTCGGGGCTGGTTCCCGCAGCCCTCGCAGCGGCCGCGGCGCTCGCCGTCGGAATCATCCTGACAATCCTGGTGCGGCGCAGGGGCCGGCGCTCGGCTAAATGAACAGCGGAAGGGCGGGACGCGTAAAGCGCCCCGCCCTTCCGGCGTAGAAAGCGGGTTTGGCTGGGGGTCAGTGGTGGCCGTGCCACCTGTTCGTGCCGTCAACCACCTGCACTGCCACGCCCAGGGTGCCGTCAGCCAGACTTCCCCACGCGTAAACGATGGTGTTCTTCCCGCCCTCAACGGTGACGTCCGCCGGGCCGATCACGGGATCGGTGGTGCCGGCTGCAGCCACCGACGCCGAGTAGGTGCCGGCCTTCAGCTTCAGCGTGGCCTCGTCCGGGTTGCTCAGCCCTTCGATGACCGCTTTCCCACCGGCCAGGACGTCGACGGCGGGAGCTGCCGCTACGTGCCGGACCGTCAGCTTGCCTTTGCTGTCGTTGCGGGGAGCCTTGGTGTCGTTGGTGAAGAGCGTAGCGGTGGGGGCGCCATCGGCATCGAGGTGGGCCACGGCGGTGTAGTTTCCGCCTTGTTCGAGCTCCACGTCCACGGGTCCGATGACCGGGTTGTCGGCGCTGGTGGCGTCGGCGGCCGTGATGGCGATCTGGTAGTCGCCGGCCGCCAGTTCCAGCGGTCCTGCCAGGGTGCCGGGCTTGAAGTCGTCCAGCGTGAGGGCGCCGTTGACCCACACATCCACGGTCAGGCCGGGAACGCCATGAAGTACGGACAGCCGCGCGGGGTCGTCATCATGGTGCCATCCGCCGGCCTGGGCGGGGGCGGCGAAGGCCAACGAAGCGGCGAGTGAAAGTGCTCCGGCGGCGTAGCTGATTTTGCGCATATCAAACTCCTTGAAGGATGCCCGGTGGCCGGGCTGTTTGTGCTTACGCGCTTAATACCGCGGGAAAGGGGTCTTTGGATGCAGGCCCGGGAAACATTTTTTGGTGCCTAGTGTTTGTGCTTCCGCAGCAGGTTGGTGATGCGGAGGGTGCAGAGCCGCTGGCCGGCCTCGTTGGTGATAAGCACTTCGTGGGTGGTCAGCGTACCGCCCAGGTGGATGGGCGTGGCCGTGATGGTGATCTGGCCTTCCCGGGCGGAGCGGTGGTGAGTTGCGGAGACATCGATGCCCACCGCCGTCTTGCCCAGGGTGCTCGCGTGGATAACCGCCGCCCAGGAGCCCACCGCCTCACCCACTGCCAGCGAAGCACCGCCATGCAGCAGGCCGAAGGACTGCCGGTTTCCCTCCACAGGCATGGTGGCGACCACCCGCTCAACGGACTCCTCCAGGATCTTCACGCCCATCTTCTCGTCGAGTTCACCGAGGGTGATCTTCCACAGTTCGTACTCTGTGGGGGAGTGGTGCGGGGCGGCGTCGCTCATGTGCTCTCCTAGTGCGCTGCGGGGACATTCCTGTATGGTACTTATATTACCGAACGGACGGTCAGTAATCATTGCAGTATTAACCAGCCGTTTGTCTGCCCCTTTTTGGAAGGACCCGTCAACGATGACCACCACTGCCACAGCGCCCCACGCCACGCTCGATACCGTGGAGACAGTGCCCAGCTTCATTATGGACTCCTGGTGGACGCCCGAAACCGGCTCCGCCGCTGCCACCCCGGTCCGCGACGCCAGCACGGGCGAGCTCCTGGCCAAGGTGAGCACCGAGGGGCTGGACCTCGCGGCCGCCGTGGAATTCGGCCGGACCACCGGCCAGGCCGAGTTGGGCAAGCTGACCTTCCACCAGCGTGCCCTCAAGCTCAAGGAGCTGGCGCAGTACCTGAACGCCCGCCGCGAACACTTCTACGGCTTCTCCTACCAGACCGGCGCCACCAAGATCGATTCCATGGTGGACATCGACGGCGGCATCGGCGTGCTCTTCACCTTCGGCTCCAAGGGCCGGCGCGAACTGCCCAACTCGCAGGTGGTGGTGGACGGCCCCATGGAGGTGCTGTCAAAGGACGGTTCCTTCGCCGGCGAACACATCTACACCCGCATCCCCGGCGTCGCAGTGCAGATCAACGCCTTCAACTTCCCGGTGTGGGGCATGCTGGAAAAGTTCGCCCCAGCGTTTATCGCCGGCGTACCCACCATCGTCAAGCCCGCCACCCCCACCGGCTACGTTGCCGCTGCGGTGGTGAAGGCCATCGTGGAGTCCAACATCCTGCCCAAGGGGTCGCTGCAGCTGGTCTCCGGATCGGTCCGCGGACTGCTGGACGTGCTGGACTACCGGGACCTGGTGTCCTTCACCGGGTCCGCCGCCACCGCCAAGTCCCTGAAGGCGCACCCGAACGTGGTGGAGGGCGGCGTCCGGTTCACCTCCGAAACCGACTCCCTCAACGCCGCCATCCTCGGCCCCGACGCGGTGGAGGGCACCCCGGAATTCGAAGCCTTCGTCAAGTCCGTGGTCACCGAGATGACCGTCAAGGCGGGCCAGAAGTGCACCGCCATCCGCCGCGCCATCGTGCCGCAGGAGCTGGTGTCCGCGGTTTCCGCCGCCATCGGCAAGCGCATTCAGGAACGCGTGGTGGTGGGCGATCCGCGCGCCGAGGGCGTCACCATGGGTGCGCTGGCGTCCGTGGAACAGCTTGAGGACGTCCGGGTGGCCGTGCAGTCCATGCTCGACGCCGGCGGTGAGCTTGCGTACGGAACCCTCGATTCGCCGTCGGTCACCTCGGCCGACGGAACCACCGGCGTGGTGGACGCCGGCGCCTTCATGGCCCCCGTGGTCCTCAACTGGGACAATCCCGAAGCCGAGGCGCTGCACTCGCTGGAAGCTTTCGGCCCGGTCTCCTCCGTGGTGGGCTACACGGACCTCGCCGACGCCGTCCGGCTTGCCGCCCGCGGCGGCGGCTCGCTGGTGGCCTCCGTCTGCACCAACGATCCCGACGTGGCGCGTGAACTGGTCACCGGCATTGCCGCGCACCACGGCCGCGTCCTCATGCTGAACCGCGAAGACGCCCGCACCTCAACCGGACACGGCTCACCCGTCCCGCACCTGGTGCACGGCGGCCCCGGCCGCGCCGGCGGCGGCGAGGAGCTCGGCGGCATCCGCTCGGTCCTGCACCACATGCAGCGCACCGCCATCCAGGGCTCGCCCAACATGCTCACCGCCGTCACCGGCGTTTGGCACACAGGGGCGGACCGCAACTTCACGGTGGACACTGAGGGGACGCACCCGTTCCGCAAGCACCTGCAGACCCTGCGCATCGGCGATGCCGTCCGCTCGGACCTGCGGCAGGTCACCCTGGAGGACATCACGGCCTTCGCCAACACCACCGGGGACACCTTCTACGCCCACACCAACCAGGAGGCCGCCGAGGCCAACCCGTTCTTCCCGGGCATCGTGGCGCACGGCTACCTCCTGCTGGCCTGGGGCGCCGGGCTGTTCGTAGAGCCGGCACCGGGCCCCGTCCTGGCCAACTACGGGCTGGAGAACCTGCGCTTCATCACCCCTGTTGCCGCCGGCGACTCCATCCGGGTGACCCTCACCGCGAAGAAGATCACGCCGCGTGAAACGGACGAATACGGCGAGGTGGCCTGGGACGCCGTCCTCACCAACCAGAACGACGAGATCGTGGCCACTTACGACGTCCTCACCCTCGTCGAAAAGTAGCCCCCCTCCCCGACGCGCGCTCACTTGTGGTCGCTTCCCCTGCGACGCGCGCTCACTCGTGGTGTCTTACCGCCGAACGCCAGCTCACCCAGGTGAGCTGGCGTTCGGTTCTTAAGCGCCACTAGTGAGCGGGCGTTTGGGTGGTCAAGGTGGGCGGGGCTTGCGGGGGTTGCGGGGCAAAAGGGGGAGGGTGTTTCGCGGCTCCCCGGCGTAAGATTCTGCCTCGTAGGAGGTGGCCACATGACCCTCAAAATGAGCACAGCCACAACCATCCTGCCGGTCGATGACGCAGCCCGCGCCCGCAGTTTCTACACCGGGAAACTCGGACTCCCGCACCGCGGAATGACAGACGATGGAAGCGAATTACTCGGCACCGACGGCGGCCCGATGCTGCAGCTGATGCCCGTATCGGACGGCAAACACTCCGAGCACACGGCCTTGAGCTTCGAAGTGACGGACATCGAACGGACCGTCCGGGACATGGAAGCCATGGGCGTACGGTTCCAGGATTACAACCTGCCCAACCTTCGGACCGAAAGCCACATCTGCACCACCGACTCGGAAAAGTGCGCGTGGTTCATGGACACCGAGCACAACATCCTCTGCGTCCACGAGCGGCTGAACGGCCAGCCGGACTACCAGGTCTAGGAAGCATTAACAGCAGCAGGGGCGCTCCGGTCGGATCTGGGCGCCCCTGCGTCGGTTGGTCGCCCGGCCCGCTGGCGGGCCGGGCCGGTCCCTACTTGGACCAGACGATCGGGTTCTTGCGGTACGGGTTGTCGCTGGAGCTTGCGTAGCTGAAGCCGGAATCGGCGTAGTCCGCGGAGACGATCTCGTCGCCGGCGGGTGCGAGGAAGACCTGGCACGATGTCATGGTGCTGCCCACCTTGTAGCTCAGGTTGTCACTCGAGCCGGTGGTCTCAAACCGCTTGGTGGGGCACTGGTCCAGGGAGCCGATGATGATCAGCTTCTGGGCATCCGTCCCATCCTTCAGCTGGGCGTTCAGGCGGGGTTCGCTGATGCCGGCGGAGGGCTTGCTCAGGCTGTCCAAGGTGTGTTCGGTGAAGACGTAGTACGGCGTCTGCCCGGCGAACTTCGCGGCGTCCTTCAGAGCGGCGAGATCGGCCTCGGCACCAGCGGTGATCTTGGTGACGCTGGTGGTGTAGGTGGCTTCCGTGTACTTGGCGTCAGCCTTATCCTTGCCCGTGTTGGTGTGGGTGACTGCCTTTTCGCCCAGGCCGAGCTTTGTCCCGGGAGCTGTAAGGTCCTTCGCGGTTCCGGAGGCACCGGCGGAGGCACCGGCGGGGGCGGCAGCAGAAGCGCTGGCTGACGCGCTGGCGGGGCTGCTGGGTGACGCGGAAGCTGAAGTGGCCGCTTCGGTTGACGGCCGGGTTTCGGAGGCCGCAGGCGCCTCAGTAGCACAAGCGGACAGTCCCAGCCCCAGGACGGCGGCAACGCCCAAGGCGGTCAATGGGCGCGAAGAAGTGCGGTTCCTGATCATGATTTCCCCCTGAAGATGTGATGCGAACACGGATAACTATAACGTATGGATTTATTGGCCCGCGGAGATGCGAAGGCCATTTATGTGGTTGGTGTAACCGAGTTTACGGCGCAAAAACTGGCCCGGCGATGGGCAGGGCTGCCCATCGCCGGGCCAGTAGGTTACTGCGCGCCCGGGCGGGTATGCCGCCCAGGTTTTAGTGCGGGGGAGTCAGGACTCCGCGCCGCCGTGCAGCCCGTCATCGCTGCTGTCATCCTCGCGGCCGGTGCCCTTGCCGGACTCGCTCTGATCGGAGAGGTCCATGTTGCCGCGGGCCTCATCCATGGTGGGACCGCCGGCGGGGACGCTGTAGGTGTCCGGCCGGATGCCGTGCGACTGCTCCTCGATCAGGGCCTGCTCCTCGCTGAAGCGGATGACGTTTGCTTCGTCGGCTGCGTCCCCGGGGATGTCCTCCCGGATCTTGGACGGATCCGGAACGATGAATCCTGCGTCGGGCTCATCTTTGTGGGTGCTCATCTTCCCTACCTCCCTGTAATCAGTGGCTTTCTACCACCGTAGCCTCGAAGCAGGGAAAATACCAAGCACCCTTATTACTTGCGGAGTGCCCGGTGGCAGTGAAGGCCAGGGAAGGTCAGGCTGTGGGGGTCGCTTGCCCGTGTAGGCCGTCGAAGGCCATGGTGATGACATCGTCCGCGAGCTTCCCGGGGCTCAGGGAACCGCCGGGCTTGTACCACTCCACGATGGAGTTGATCATGCCAAACAGGAGGCGGGTAACCGTGCGCGGGTCGATGTCCTGGCGCAGTGACCCCTCATCCCGGGCGGCGGAAATGAGTGCAGCCACCTTGTGGTCGAACGTGCGGCGGCGTTCCAGCGCGTCCCGCTCGATCTCGGTGTTGCCCCGCAGCCGCAGCAGCAGGGTGACGAACGGCAGGCGCTCCACGAGGACCGCCACGGTGCGCCGCAGCACGAACTCCAGCCGGGCATCGGCGGCACCTGCGGTGGCCTCGGGCTGTTCCAGGATGGACTCCAGCCCGCCCAGCGCGTGGTCCAGGGCGAGCTTCAGCAGATCGCCCTTGGACGGCACGTGGTGGTAGATGGCCGACTTGGAGATGCCCAGGTTGTCCGCGAGGATCCCCATGGACGTCGCGTCGTAGCCATGGCGGTTGAAGACGTCGACGGCGATGCGCAGCACCGATTGCTGGTCGTAGCCGGGGCGGCCGCGCTTGGCTGATCCGTTGGCGGCTGCGCCGTTGGTGCTGGTGGTCTGGCTGGGCATAGTGGCTAGTTTCTCATGAACGGTCGGTCGGCCCGGACAGGCGGGAAGGCGCAGGTCCGGGCCTACTGCCTCCGTCTATCCCTTAGGCCGCATGTCGTAGATGCGGCGGAGCTTGCCGTTGGAGCGCTCAAGCGATCCGGGATCCACCACGTCCACCGTGCACGAAGAACCCACGTGGATCTTGATCTGCTCCTTCAAGGCGCGTGCCGCCGTCGTGCTCTGCTCAATGGTGACGGCGTCCCGCCGTTCGATTCGGACGGTCAGCTGGTCCATCCGCTGCCCTTCCGGGCGGGTGAGCTCGAGCTGGAAGTGCGGGCTGAGCTCGGGGATGCGGAGGGCAATTTCCTCAATCTGGGACGGGAAGAGGTTCACGCCGCGCAGGATGATCATGTCGTCGCTGCGCCCGGTGATGCGTCCCATGCGGCGGTGGGCCGGGCGGGCGGTGCCGGGCAGGAGCCGGGTGAGGTCCTTGGTGCGGTAGCGGATGATCGGCAGGGCTTCCTTGGTGAGCGAGGTGAAGACGAGTTCGCCGTGTTCGCCGTCGCGCAGGACGTTTTCCTTGCCCGCCAGGGGGTTGAAGGGATCGATGATTTCGGGGCGGAAGTGGTCCTCCCAGATGTGGCTGCCGTCCTGCGTTTCCACGGCCTCGCCGGCAACGCCCGGGCCCATCACCTCGGACAGGCCGTAGATGTCGCAGGCCTTGATGTTCATCATGACCTCGAGCTCGTGCCGCATCTCCTGCGTCCACGGCTCGGCGCCCAGGACGGCGAACTTCAGCGACGTGGAGGCGGGGTCGATGCCCATATGTGCCATGGCGTCGGCGATGGTGAGCAGGTATGTGGGCGTGGCCAGGATGGCGTCCGGCTTGAAGTCCTGGATCAGCTGGATCTGCCGTTCGGTCTGGCCGCCGGACATCGGGATCACGGTGCAGCCCAGGGCCTCGGCGCCGGCGTGCGCGCCCAGGCCGCCGGTGAACAGGCCGTAGCCGTAGGCGTTGTGGACCTTCATGCCCGGGCGGATGCCGGCGGCGCGGAAGCTGCGGGCCACGAGCTTTGCCCAGTCGGCCAGGTCCTGCTTGGTGTACCCGACGACGGTGGGCCGGCCGGTGGTGCCCGAGCTGGCGTGGATGCGGGCTACTTCGTTCTGCGGCACGGCGAACATGCCGAACGGGTATTCGGCGCGCAGGTCGTCCTTGGTGGTGAAGGGGAAGTTGCCGAGGTCGGCCAGTTCGCGGAGATCGTTCGGGTGGATGCCGGCTTCGTCGAACTTGCGCTTGTACAGCGGCACGCGCTCGTAGGCGTAGGAGACGGTGTGCTGGAGGCGGCTGAGCTGGAGCGCTTCGAGCTCGTCGCGGGAGATGGTCTCCTCGCGGTCCAGGACGGCGTCGGTGCCGGTGGCTGCGGTGTCCACGGACGCGGCGGCAGGGGTTTCGGGGGCATGCAGGGTCATGGTTTTCCTACTTCTTGGGGATGGTGCGGCTGCGTCCGCGGAACTCGGCGATGAGCTCGCCCGGGGTGCTGGTGCCGGGCTCCGCGCCGGGGGTGTGGGCGTCGGTGGCGAAGATCTGGATGTCGTAGAGGCCGCTGCGGCCGGCGCTGGACCGGCGGTCTGCCACGGCGGTGAGGACCTGGCCACGGAACGCCGGCTTGAGGAAATTGATGTCGACGCCGGAGGCAACGGTGATGGTGTTTTCCTCGCCTGGTGCGGGGCTGATCGGGTTGCACGCGAGGGCGAAGGCGGTGTCGCCGAAGGCGAAGATCATTCCGCCGTGTGCCATGCCGAAGCCGTTGAGCATTTCCTGCCGGAGGGTCATCCGGATGGTGGCGTGGCCGTCGCTGAGTGCCAGGACCTCGATGCCCATCCACTCGGAGGCATAGTCGTTTTCCAGGATGGGGTGGGTGGCCCCGGAGAGTGTTGCTTCAGCCATGCGTCATTGCCTCCAGCTTTATTTACCGAATGTTCATTAGGTAATCCCATAAGGGGGTCCGGTGTCAAGGGTGGGGCCGCCCGGCGCGGGCCTTCCCGCCCCGTTACTTAGCTGCTCCGGGCGCCAAAGCGGGGGACACGCCGTCGTCCGCGGCGCGCCGCACGGTGGGATGGAAACTAACTGGGAAGGAACGCACGACGGCGGCGCGCACCTTTGTTCTTTGGGGCGCCGGAGGTGCAAGGATGGGAGGACCGGCACCAGCAAGAACAGCAAAGGGCGGACCATGGCCAAAGGCATCTACGTCAGCGCAACCACCCCGGGCTCGGGCAAGTCCCTTGTGGCCCTCGGCCTGGCGGACACCCTGCACCGGCACGCGGACCGGATCGGCTTCTTCAAGCCCGTGGTCCAGGGCCCGGTGGCCAGCGAGGACCCCATGGTCACCCTGATGAAATCCCGGTTCGCCCTGGAGGATGAACGCTGCCGCGGCGGCCTCACCTTCGAGGAAGTCCGGACGCTGCTGGCCGAGGGGCAGCGCGAAGAGATCGATGCCCGTTGCGTGGAAATCTTCGCCGACATTGCCCGGCACTGCGACGTGGTGATCGTGGAGGGGACGGACCTCACGGGCCAGGACGCCGCCGTCGAATTCGACCTCAACGCGCGCCTGGCCAACAACCTCGCGGCCCCCATCGTTGCCGTGGTGGGTGCCAAGGGGCGGACCGTCGCGGAGGCCGCCGCCGCCGTCGAGGTTGCCCGCAAGGAACTCGCCGCCGAGAAATGCTCGCTGCTGGCCATCCTGGTGAACCGGGCGGACCCGGACGACGTCGAGGATATCGCCGCCGCCATCAAGCCCGGCGCCTCAAAGCGTCCCGTCTATGTCCTGCCCGAGCTGGAGGAGATCGCCCGCCCCACCACCGGCGAGGTGGCCGCCGCGCTGGGTGTCCGGCAGATCGCGGGCCGGGCCGACATGGAGCGCGACGTAAGGGACATCAAGGTGGCCGCCATGAACGTGGGCAACTTCCTCAACGTCCTGGACGAGGGCGCCCTGGTGATTGTGCCGGGGGACCGGGCCGATGTGATGGTGGCGTGCCTCGCGTCCTCGTTTTCGCCGGAGTTCCCGGTGGCCTCCGCCCTCATCCTCACCGGCGGGCTCGCCCCGGACGCCAACATCTACCCGCTCCTGGCCCAGGCACCCTTCCCCGTTTTCGCCGCCAGCGCGGACACCTACACCACCGCCCGGCGCGTGTCCGAGGTCCGCAGCGAGATCTGGTCCGGGCACCGCCGCAAGGTGGCCTCCGCGCTGGGCCTCTGGTCCCGGCGCGTGGACGAGGCCGAGCTGATGGAGCGGCTGCACCTGCCCCGGCCGGAACGCATGACCCCGCTGCGGTTCCTGCACGACCTCATCGAACGGGCAAGGGCCCAGCGTCGCCACGTGGTCCTGCCGGAGGGAACCGACGTCCGCATCCTGCGCGCCGCCGAGATCCTGCACCGCCGCGACGTCTGCGACCTCACGGTCCTCGGACCCGAAACAGACGTGCGCGAACTGGCGGCTTCCCGCGGCATCGACCTCACCGGGATCAACATCGTGGACCCGGCAACCTCTGAGCTGCGGCAGCAGTTCGCCGAAAAGTACGCCGAACTCCGCGCCCACAAGGGTGTCGACCTGGCCAAGGCGCTCGAAATCATGCAGGACGTCAGCTACTTCGGCACCATGATGGTCCAGCTGGGCGTGGTGGACGGCATGGTCTCCGGCGCAGCCCACACCACCGCCCACACCATCCGGCCGGCCCTGGAATTCGTGAAGACCAGGGAGGGCGTGAAGATTGTCTCCTCGGTGTTCCTGATGCTCATGCCGGACCGGGTGCTGGTGTACGGCGACTGCGCAGTGAATCCGGACCCCAACGTGGAGCAGCTGGCGGACATCGCGCTCGCATCCGCGGAGACGGCGGCACAGTTCGGGGTGGAGCCGAGGGTGGCCATGCTGTCCTACTCCACCGGCGGCTCCGGCTCAGGCGAGGCTGTGGACGAGGTGCGGCAGGCCACCGAGCTGGTGCGGGAGCGCCGCCCGGACCTCGCCGTCGAAGGGCCCATCCAGTACGACGCCGCCGTGGACGCCTCCATCGCCGAATCCAAAATGCCCGGTTCATCCGTGGCAGGGCAGGCCACCGTGTTCATCTTCCCGGACCTGAACACCGGCAACAACACGTACAAGGCGGTGCAGCAGAGCTCCGGGGCTGTCGCCGTCGGGCCCGTCCTGCAGGGCCTGCGGAAGCCGGTCAACGATCTCTCCCGCGGCTGCACGGTGGAGGACATCGTCAACACGGTGGCCATCACCGCCATCCAGGCCCAGGCCTAGGGAAAGTACGACGACGGCACCCGGCTTTGGTGAAAAAGCCGGGTGCCGCCGTCGGGAGCGTTCGTTGTGCCTAGCTGTTGTCCGGCTTGGCGAGGCTGTCGTCGTCCTCTTCCTTTGCCGGCTCATCGGACAGCCCCTGCGGAGTCAGGTCCAGGCCCTCACGGTCCGCGGGCGCCTCGGGGGCGTCCCCGGTTTCGGCAGCCTTGAGGTCCCCGGTATCGTCCAGCGCCGGGTTGGCGCCCTCCACACCCGCAGGGTCCTTGGAACTGGAGGCCCCTTCAGGCCCGCCCGGCTGAAGCGGCGCGGTGCTGCTGGATCCGGTGTTGGTGGGATCGTTCTCTTCGTTTGAAGTGGGGTCGTTCGTCATTGGGAAAGTCCTCTCGACGTGGTGCAGCCTGTCCGCCGACCATAGGCACAGCCGGGCTGCATGCGCAAGGAAACCCGCCTGTCAGTGCCGCCACCTATAGTGGGGGTTGAACTGCAGAAGCAAGCCCCAGGAGGCCCCGCATGCTCGTGCTCGTCATCAACTCCGGTTCGTCCTCGCTCAAATACCAGGTGCGCGATGTGGCCGCCGGGACGGTGCTGGCCGAGGGACTGATCGAGAAGATCGGCATGGGCAACGGTGGTGACGGTGACGGCGAAATCGTGGGTCCGCGGGACCATGCGGAGGCGCTGGAACAGGTGGAAGTGGCCATCCATGAAGAGCTGGGTGACCTGGAGCTCGGCGCCGTGGGCCACCGGGTGGTGCACGGCGGGGAACGGTTCGCCGAGCCGGTACTGATCGACAACGAGATCACCCGCGCCATCGAGCGGCTCAACCCGCTGGCACCCCTGCACAACCCCGCCAACGTCCTGGGCATCAGGGCCATCACCAGGAAGTGGCCGGACATGCCGCAGGTGGCCGTGTTCGACACCGCCTTCCACCGGACCCTTCCCGAGCACGCCTGGCGCTACGCCGTCCCGGACGAGCTCTACACAAACCACGGCATCCGCCGGTACGGCTTCCACGGCACCTCGCACGAGTATGTTGCCCGCCGCGCTGCCGCGTTGCTGGACCTGCCCGTGGAGGAGTTCGACGCCGTCATCGCCCACCTGGGCAACGGCGCCTCCGTCACGGCGATCCAGGGCGGCCACTCCGTGGACACCTCCATGGGATTCACCCCGCTTGAGGGCCTGGTGATGGGGACCCGTTCCGGCGACCTTGACCCGTCCATCCTGGTGTTCCTGGGCCGCGCCGGCTGGACCCCAGAGGACCTGGACTCCATGCTCAACCGGGAGTCCGGGCTCAAGGGCCTGGCCGGCAACAATGACATGCGCTCCGTGGTGGAGGCCGCCGAGGACGGCGACGCCAAAGCCACCATGGCGCTGGCCGTCACGTCCTACCGGCTGGCCAAGTACATCGGCGGCTACCACGTGGCCGTCGGCGGGGCCAAGGCGCTGGTGTTCACGGCGGGAATCGGCGAGAACTCCCACCAGTTCCGCGCATTGGTCGCCGACCGCCTGGGTGCGCTCGGCATAGAGGTCGACGCCGGGCTGAATGCTGCCCGGTCCAAGGAACCGCGCGTTATTTCCACGCCGCAGTCCGCCATCCCCGTGCTGGTGGTTCCCACTGACGAGGAGCGCGCCATCGCGGAGGCGACTGCCGCCGTCGTAGGTTCCGGCCGGTAGCGCCCCGATGCCGGACATCGCGCTGCCCATCCGCACCGGGCGCCTGGTCCTGCGGCGCTTCGAAGCCGGAGACCTGGAGGCATTCCACGCCTACCACTCGCTGGCGGAGACCGCCCGGTTCCTGCCCGGGCCTGCCAAGAGCTACACCAAATCCATGGAGTCGGTGGGGAAATACGCCAACTTCGTCTACGAGAAGGAAGGCGACTGGCTCTGCCTGGCCATCGAAGCCGCGGGGGAGCCTGGCTTGCTGGGGGAAGTGGTGCTCAAGTGGCTTCCGGGCCGCGGCCAGGCGGAAGTGGGCTGGTCCATGGCACCGCAGGCGCGCGGCAAGGGCTACGCCACCGAGGCGGCGGCAGCGGTCCTGGACCTTGGTTTCGGGGAGCTTGGCCTGCGCCGGATCGAAGCGCGGCTGGATGAGCTCAACACGGCCTCCGCCGCGCTCTGCCAGCGCCTGGGCATGCGGCTGGAGGGCCGCCACGTGGACAAATGGTTCTACAAGGACCAGTGGGCCACGGAGATGATTTACGCAGTGCTCGCGGACGAGTGGCGTGCCGGCGGGCGGAGGGCCGGAGATGTGCCAGCGTCAGCCGACAGGCCCGCCGCAACAGCCGGAATCCCTACGCCCGGCCCTTGAGGATGAGGTTCCAGTAGACCTGCGGGAAGACGTCGCGGTCCACCACCCAGGACGCCTTGCTTTCGTTCCAGGTGGGGATTCGCGGAATGGTGGGCATAGGCCGGTACCTGTCGTCGAACTCGGCGAACACCACGGTGTCGCGTGAGACCGTGAACGGGCAGACCGAATAGCCGTTGTACTTCTGCGTGGGCGGCTTTCCTTTCCGGGTGGCCACCAGGTTCTTGGCCAGGACCTTGGTCTGTTTGCGCAGCGCCCCGCCGGACTTCGAGTTGGTGGTGCCTGCGGCGTCCCCCAAGGACCAGACGTTGGGGTACCGCAGGTGGCGGAGGGTCTGCCGGTCCACCTCCACGAAACCGCCCTTGTCCGCCGGGGTGGGGAGGTCGGTGGCTTTCAGCCAGTCCGGCGCGGACTGCGGCGGCACCGCGTTGAGGACGTCATATTGCAGGGTTTCCCGGCTGCCCGAGCCGAGATTGCGGATGGTCGCCTCCCGGCGTGCCGCGTCCACGGACACCAGTTCGCTGTCCGTCCGCAGCTCAATGCCGTACTCGGCGATCTTCCGGTCCAATTCGCGGTCCACCTCCGGCACGCCGAACACGGTGGGGTAGGGCTGCACCATCACCACGCGGATCTTGTCCAGGACGCCCTGTTGCCGCCAGTAGTCGCAGGCCAGGTACATGGGCTTCTGGCTGGCTCCGCCGCATTTGATGGGCCCGGCAGGCATGGTGAACACGGCCGTCCCGGAGGTCAGGCCGCTAAGGAGGGTCCAGGCTTTTGATGCCAGCTCGAACTCGTAGTGGGTGGTGCCGTGCGGCGAATGGACAGCATCAGCCAGGCCCGGCACGGCGTCCCAGTCGTACTGCAGCCCAGGGCAAACCACCAGCTGCCCGTACCCGACAGTTGAGCCGGATGCCAGCGTGACCGTGTTGGTGTTCGCGTCCACGTCCACGGCGGCATCCCGGATCCATTCGACGCCGGGCGGGATCACCGAGGCCTGGCTCCGGACGGCCTCCTTCGCCTGTGCGCGGCCGCCGGCAATGTGGGAAAACAGTGGCTGGTAGAAGTGGTGGTCCTTGGGCTCGATGAGCGCCAGGTCCTTAACCCCGTACCGCTCCAGCCGCGCCGCCAGCGACACTCCCGCGTTGCCGCCGCCAATGATGACCACTTCATGCAAAGCGGCCACGGCGCTACTTCTTCTCGGTCAGTGCCGACGCCTTGTGCGCTGCCCGGGCGCCGGTCTTGTCCGACTCCACAACGTATTGCGGTTCATCCTTGCTGGCGCGGTGGGTGTTGCCGTCCAGTTCGAAGTCGCTGGTTTTCTTCTCCACGACCTTGCCGTGCGTCTTGCCCTGGGAGGTGTTCCACTCCACGTGCGTTCCCTTGCTGAGTGACATTGCTGCTCCTTCGGCTTCGTGCGGCGGAAAACAACTGCCCAACAATGGTAAGCATGGTGATCATTTCTGGATACCCGTGGAGGGGACGGCATCCAGGCGCGGGGGAGAAGGCGGGCGTACGACGGCGGCGTGGGGCCGCCGTCGTACGCTCCGCTTCAGTAGGGCTTACTTCAGTCCGGCCCCCGGCAGCAGCTCGGTGGCGCCCAGGGAGTCGGCAATGAATGCGTAGTCCCACGCCCGTTCGCGCCACTGCACGTAGCGCCCGGAGGCGCCGCCGTGCCCGCCGTCCATCTCGATCTTCATGAGGATGGGCTCGGATCCGGTGGTGCGGTTCCGCAGTTCCTGCACCCATTTGGCGGGCTCCACGTAGAGGACGCGGGTGTCGTTGAAGGACGTCACGGCGGCGATCTTGGGGTAGGCCACGTCCCGCACGTTTTCGTAGGGCGAGTAGGACTTCATGTACGCGTACACATCGGCGTCGGTAATCGGGTTGCCCCATTCCTCCCACTCGAGGGCCGAGAGGGGCAGGTCCGGGTCCAGGATGCTGGTGAGCGGGTCCACGAACGGTACCTGGGCCACCACGGCCTTGTACTTTTCCGGCGCCATGTTGGCGATGGCTCCCATCAGCAGGCCGCCCGCCGAGCCGCCCATGGCCGCGATTCGCGCCGGGTCCACCCACCCGGAATTGGCCAGCCAGTCCGTGGCGTCCACGAAGTCCGTGAACGTGTTCTTCTTGGTGAGCTTCTTGCCGTCCTCGTACCAGTGCCGGCCCAGCTCACCGCCGCCGCGGACATGCGCCATCACGAACACCACGCCGCGGTCCAGCAGCGAGAGCCGCGCGATGCCGAACTCCGGGTCCCTGCTGAGTTCGTAGGAGCCGTACCCGTAGACCAAGCCGGCCGCCGTCGAATCCTGCCTGACGCTTTTGTGCCGGAGGACGGACAGTGGGATGCGGGTGCCATCCGCCGCCGTGGCCCATTCCCGGGTGGCCACGTAGTCGCTGCCGTCGTAGCCGCCCAGCACCGGGCTCTCTTTGCGCAGCAGCAGCTCGCCGGCGGGCTGCTCCGCGGTGGGCAGGACGAAGTCGTAAATGCGCGACGGCGTGAAGTAGGACGTGTAGCCCAGCCGGATCACGGGTGCCTCATAGTCCGAGCCGCCCACCCCGGCGGTGTAGAGCTCCTCGTCAAACGCCGGCTCCACCGGTTCCTGCTGCGCGGCCGTGCCCAGACCGGCGAGTCCCATCACCTGGACGCGCTCGATGGTGTCCTTGCGGATGGAGGCGATGAGGTGCGTGGAGGTGACGCTGGCACCGTTGACGCGGACGTCGTCGGAATGCTCGACGACGGTCTGCCAGGCCTGCTCAGCCAGCGGCTTTGCCAGCTCGGCGGGGTCCGCCAGGGAGACCATGGAGTTGATGGCGCCGCGGTTGTGGGTGAGCAGGATCTTCTCGGCCTTGGCGCCGTCGGGGCCTTCGAGCAGGAACGGCTCCGCCTCGTACAGGACGCGCTCGTCCCGCGAAATGACGGTGGTGAGCTCCTGTGCGGGGTCGTCGAAGCGGAGCAGCCGGGTTTCGCTGTACTCGGAGCAGCCGATGCCCAGTATCAGGTAGCGCCGGTCCGAAGACAGCTCGAAGCCCAGCCACATGGCGGTGTCGTCCTCCTGGTAGATCACCGTGTCCTCGCTGACCGGGGTGCCCAGGGCGTGCGCCTTCACCTGGTATGGGCGCCACGAGTCATCCACCACGGTGTAGAAAATGCGGGTGCCGTCGGGGGAGAAGGACACACCGTAGAAGATGTTCTCAATGACGTCCGGCAGCAGCTCGCTGGTGCGGAGGTCCTTGATCCGGAGGGTGAAGCGTTCGTCGCCGGAGTTGTCCACGGCGTAGGCGTAGAGGGTGCCGTCCACTGTCACGGCGGTGCCGCCCACGGAGAAGAACGGCTTGCCCTCGGCCTCGACGTTGCCGTCCAGCAGGACTTCTTCGCCGGGGATTTCGACGCCGGGCTCCACGGCCGGAGGGGTCCAGTCGGCGATCCTGTCATCGGTGTCGCTGGCGCGGACACGGCACTGGATGCCGTACTCCTTGCCCTCCACCGAGCGGCTGAAGTACCACCAGCCGTCCTTGCGGTGCGGAACCGAGAGGTCGGTTTCCTGCGTGCGGCCCTTGATCTCCTGGAAGATGGCTTCGCGCAGCGGCTCCTGGTGGGCGGTGACCGCTTCCTGGTAGGCGTTCTCGGCCTTCAGGTGCTCCACCACCTCGGCGGACTCCTTGTCCCGCAGCCACTCATAGTTGTCCACGTAGGTGTCCCCGTGGTGCGTCCTGTCGGTGGGCACCTTCTTGGCCACGGGCGGGGTGGCGGCGGACGCTGGCGTGCTGGCGGAGTTCTGCAGCGGAGTGGAGGTCATGGACTCAATATATAGACCGGGCACCCCGCCGTGGCCGGCGTTCGCTACCGGGGAAGAAACCCCGCTCGTTTCCCTACTTGATGGGGCGCCGAGATTTTCTGGACGCGGGAAAGGGCGGGGAGGGGAGTGGGAACCCGCGCTCACTTGTGGTGCCTAAAACCCCAACGTGCGCTCACTCGTGGTGCCTAAAACCCCAACGCCCGCTCACTCGTGGTGCCTGAGACCCCCAAGGCCCGCTCACTCTTCTGAAGAGAGTGAGCGGGCGTTGGGGTGGGAGCCGCCGGATGTGAGCGCGCGTGGGGGTGGGAGCCGCCGGATGTGAGCGGGCGTTGCAGGGAAGCTGGGGCCTGTCCGGGCGGGGGTGGCAGGCGTATCGTGTTCAGTTCAAGGCACCTAGCTCGGTACAGGCGCCGCCCAGCGTGAGAGGGGAAGATCCATGACCATCCCGCCAGTGCACGAACCTTCGCCGTTCCCGCCGGAGCCCGGCCCGGATCCGACATCGCCCGATCCCACGCAGCCCGGCCACCCCGGACCTCCGGCGCCCAGCCCGTTCCCCACCCCCGAGCCTCCCGGGCCGCTGCCTGTCCCAGACCCGGGGCCCGCACCCCTTCGCCCGGATCCCACGCGGGACTAGCCAGCCATCACGAACCCCATCGAAGGGCCCTCTGCAGATCTGGCGGAGGGCCCTTTGGCGTGCCCCGGTGCGTGCCCTGGCCGCCAAATAATTTTCGCCGGACGGGCTTGCATACCTGTGCCGCTGGTGCTAAAAAATCTATATCAGCCACCATAGATCGGCTGAAAACCTACACAGTGTTGGACCACCCTTATGAGGAGGAAGCCATGTTGATGCGAACCGATCCGTTCCGCGAGCTGGACAGGCTGGCCCAGCAGGTCCTCGGCACGGCGGCCCGTCCGGCAGCCATGCCGATGGACGCCTGGCGCGAGGGCCATGACTTTGTGGTCGCCTTCGACCTTCCCGGAGTTTCGCCCGAGTCCGTGGACCTGGATGTTGAACGCAACGTGCTGACAGTACGCGCCGAACGCCCGGACCCTGCCGCCAACAACACCGAACTGATCGCCTCCGAACGGCCGCGCGGTGTCTTCAGCCGCCAGTTGATCCTTGGCGACACCCTGGACACGGAAAACGTGAAGGCCAGCTACGACGCCGGCGTCCTGACGTTGCGGATCCCGGTTGCCGAGAAGGCCAAGCCGCGCAAGATCGAAATCGAGATGAAGGGGGCCAAGCAGGAAATCGCAGCCTAGCCCCGCTGAAACTCGCGAAGGGATCGGGACGCCGGGCCTTTGTGTTGACTGCCTTCTTGGGCGATTCGCCACTTTGTGCACGCCACAGTGCCAGACAGCGCACCGGCAGCTGTGCCCGCGCTTCCTGATACGGCGGCCCCCGGTTTCGGCCGGGGGCCGTCCAAGTTACCGGCGGGGATGCCTTGTGATGGGCGTCCCGGCGGGTGTAGAACGGGGGTACCGGGAGGATCCGAACGCGTTGTATCTGCCAGTTTTGGGCGATTGCCACTATGGAACGCCACAGCGCCGGTAGCGCATCGGCAGTTGCGAGTGATCCCCTCCGAGACGGTGGCCCTCCGCGTTAATGCAGGGGGGCCATCCGCTTGCCCGGACGGGTCAGGTACCGAGCTCCAGCATGAGCGCCGGCAGTTCGTCGGCGAGTTCGCGGGCCAGGAATCCGAGCGGTCCCATCCTGCTGGCCAGCCGGTCGGCCGCCGCCGCGTGCAGGTGCGTCCCCCAGCAGGCGGCTTGCGCGCCGGTGGTTCCGCGGGCCCGCACTCCGGCGATCGCCCCGGCCAGGACGTCCCCGCTGCCCGAGGTTCCCAGCCCGCCGTAGCCCGTGGTGATCTTCCACAGCCCCGACTCCTCCGGGCCAACGCCCGGCGCCCGCGCGATCAGCCCCTGGCAGCTCACCACCGCGCCGAACCTGCGGGCGATTTCGGCCACGTCCGTTTCCAGGTCCTCAGGGTCCCGGCCCAGCAGGATGCCGGCCTCGGTGGGGTTCGGGGTCAGGATCAGCCGGCCCCGCCACGGGCCCACGCGGTCCTCCAGCTCCGCAAGCGCGGCCAGCGCAAAGGCGTCAAGGACGACGGCGGGACCTCCTTCCCGGCCGGATGCGCCGGAGCCTGGGCCGCCGTCGTCGTGCTTCCCGCCGGCTTGCCTGTCACCGGCAGCGTCCCCTGAAGAACCGGCTGCCTCTTCGCGGGCCAGGAGCGCCTCAAGAAGCTCCCGGGCCAGGTCCGGATCGTCGAGCCCGGGGCCTACCAGGATGGCATCGGCCGAGTCCAGGTTGGCCGAAATCCGGTCCACGCCCTCAGCGGTGACCGATCCGTCAGAGGTTTCCGGCAGCCCGATGTCGCCGCACTCGGGCAGGGCGACACCCACCTGGACCGCCACTGATTCGGCCACGGCGAGCGTCAGCTTTCCTGCCCCGGCCCGCAGCGCGGCGGTACCGGCCAGCAGTGCAGCACCGGGGGTGTTCCGCGCCCCGCCAACCACCAGAACCGAGCCGCGCGAATACTTGTCCTCGCCAGGGGCAGGCAGCCGCCAGTCCCGCAGCAGCGAGGGCGTCACCAGCTGGGGGCCGGAGTCACCGCGGGCGGACACTGGCATCCCCGGCATGTTCGGTAACTTCGACGCCCTGTTCGGCCAAGTGGTCAGCGACGTTGAAGCTTTCCAGCGTCCACGGCCCCTCGCCGGTAGGCCGCACGTACCGGGTCATCGACGCGTTCAGCACCGAGGTGCTGGCAGCGAGGTCCAACAGTTCCTGCTCCGTCATGCCCTCCAGCACGTAGCGGAACAGCAGGATCACGGCGTCGTGGCAGACCAGCATCACCCGGTGCCCGGTGCCGAGGCTGTTCAGCTCGTCCAGCACGGAGCGGAGCCGGAGCGCCACATCGGCCCATGATTCCCCGCCGGGCGGACGGTAGTACAGCTTCCCCTGCCAGGACCGCCGTTCGGCCTCCTCCGGGTACCGCGTCTCAACGCCCAGGCGGGTCAGCCGGTCCAGGATGCCCAACTCGCGGTCGCGCAGCCGCTCATCCACCTGCACTTTCACGGGCCAGCCTGCCGTCTCCACCGCGATCTGAGCTGTCTGGTGGGCCCTCTCGTAGGGGGAGGACACCACCGCGTCCGGCCGCGATTCGTCAGCGATCCGGGCCAGCGCCGTACCCAAGGCGGTCGCCTGTTCCCGGCCCACCTCGGACAGGTTCACGTCCGCGTCCCGCGCCGGAACCTCGATGATCTCCGCACCCGCCAGATTCGCCTCCGTGGCGGCCACGTTGCCTTCGCTCTCGCCGTGCCGGATCAGCAGCAGCTCCACCGCACCGGCCTCCTGCACCGCTTCCGTCAGTCCGTCGTCGTTCATAAAAAATCACTCCCCGTCCGCGTCCGCGCCGAATCCGGGACACTACCAGCGGCCGTACCCACAGGGCCGGAAAGATAAACGTACGACGGCGGCGAGGCGCCCCGGCGCCGGGTCGAAGGCCGAGACGCCCGGCCCGGGCAGCTACCGCTCCGGGGTCAGCACCTTGGAGAACACCGTGGCGCCGTTGGCGTTCCTGAGGCTGGCAGTGAAACTGTTGTCCTCGCCGAGCTGGACGTGCCCGAAGAACTGGTTTTCGCCGTCGCGCGGTGATTCGCCCGGGAAGCGGCCCGCCTTGGCGAAGACCACCTCCGGGCCGAAGGTGCCGTCCATCGCGTTGGGTCCGAACGAGCCCGCAGCGATGGGCCCGGCCACGAATTCCCAGAACGGGTCGAAATCGGTGAAGGCTGCGCGCTCGGGGGAGTAGTGGTGCGCCGCGCAGTAGTGCACGTCGGCGGTCAGCCACACCACGTTCTTCACTCGGTTCTTCTTGAAGGCACTCAGCACCCCGGCGATCTCGAGCTCGCGGCCCAGGGGAGCACCGTTGTCGCGGTTGGCCAGGCTCTCCTGGTTCACGGCGCCGTCAGGCACGATGATGCCCAGCGGCAGGTCCGCGGCAATGACCTTCCACGTCGCCTTGGACTTCGAGACCTCCCGGATCAGCCAGTCCACCTGCTCCTGGCCCAGGATGTTGGTGGTGTAGGCCTCCTTGCCGTCCGTGTTGGGCGACTTGAAGGTGCGCATGTCCAGGCAGAAGATGTCCAGCTGCGGGCCGCGGGAAATCTTCCGGTAGATACGGGCCGGCTGGTACTGGCCGCCGTCGTCGAACGTACCCGGCCGCCACAACGCGCTGCTGTCAGCGATGGGCATGTTTTCCTGCCAGGCCTGACGGCCGCGGGCGGCGAGGGTGTTGACGTCCCGGACGGTGTAGCGGGGGTCGTCCAGGATTTCGCCGGGGTACCAGTTGTTGGTGGTTTCGTGGTCGTCCCAGGTGGCGATCACCGGGACGTCCGCGAACATGGCGCGCATGTTGGCGTCCATCATGTTGTAGCGGTGCCGGCCGCGGTACTCGGTGAGCGTCTCGGCCACCTTGGACACCTCCTCGGTGACCAGGTTCCGCCACACCTGCCCGTCCTTTTCCACCACGGTTTGGGTGAGCGGGCCGTCCGCGTACACGGTGTCGCCGGAGTGGATGAAGAAGTCCGGCCGGGTCTGGTGCATGGCCCGGTAGCCTCGCATCCCGCCGATTTCCTCGTTGATGCCCCACCCCTGGCCCGCGGTGTCGCCAGTCCAGACGAAGCTTTGCGCGTACGACGCCGGGACGTCGCCTCCGTTGCTTGTGTCACCGGTGCGTCCCTTGCCGTTGACCGCGCCCCTGTCCGGTGCAGTGCGGAAGGTGCCGCGGGCCGATTCTCCGGCCGCCCCGCCGTCGTCCTCGAAACTGATCTCGAGAGCGAAGCAGGTGTTGGACGGGAGGTTGCCGGCGTGGATCTTCGCGGTGAAGTCGGATGCCTGGGTTGCCCGGGGCCCGCGGATGACCCGCTCGAAGGCGCCCCGACCGCGCAGGACTGCGCCGCCGTCGTCCACTGCCCGCAGCACCGCCGTCATCCGGCCTGCCTCCGAGGAACGGGACCACAGCACCGCCGAATCGGAGGTGACGTCGCCGGTGGCGATGCCGCTGGGGAGCGTGAGCCGGTTACGGACCAGGGCAACACCGGCCGGTGACCGGGTGGGAGCGCCTGCGGTTGCTGCGTTGGCCGCGTTTGCTGCGGCCGGGGCAGAGGCAAGTGCGGCGGCGAGCACGGAGCCCTTGACGATGGTGCGGCGCGAGATGTCAGTCATGCCCTCCACCCTTCAGGCGCCGTGCACACAGGTCTTTTCGGCAGGGTGAACTGCGGGTAAGCCCGGGTTGAACAGCGCCCTGACTACTGCGTCGCGAGCTCGCCGATCCGGCCCTCCCGCAGGGCTGCACCCACCGCCGCGATGCCGCCGTAATCCGGGAACAGCACCGACTGCCCGGCAATGAACCCGGACCCCGCCGTCGGAAGCGTCATGCTGCGGATTGCGTTGGCATCCAGGTTCCGCAGGCTGTAGGCCAGGATGGCGGCCTGGATCGGGTCGAAGCCCTTGTCCACGGTGAGGCAGCAGGAGGCGAACTCCACGAGGGACCGCACGGCCGTGACGTCGTTCAGCGCCCCGCCGGCGGTGAGGCGGGCCAGGATGGCGCGGAGCATGATCTGCTGGTCGCGGACCCGCTGGAAGTCGCCGTCGGAGAAGGCGTACCGCTCCCGGGAGAACTCCAGCGCCGCCTGGCCGTCCAGGTGGTTCATGCCGGCGGGGAACACATGCTGGGTCTCGATGGTGGACTGGAACGCGATGGGCACGTTGACGTCGATGCCGCCCAGGCCGTCCACCAGGAGCTTGAACCCGCCGAAGTCCAGCATCAGGGTGTGGTTGATGGTGATTCCCAGCAGCTCCTGGACGGCGGCGGTCTGCATGTCGATGCCGCCGTATTCCAACCCGGCGTTGATTTTGGCGCCACCGTAGCCGGGGATGTTCACCCACGTGTCGCGGTTGATCGAGATGAGGTAGAGCGTGCTGCGGTCAGCGGGGACGTGCACCACCATCAGGGTGTCCGCCCGGTGGTCCTGCGCTTCGCCGGTGGCTGCCGTGTGCGCGGCGGCATCTTTTGCTGGTGTGCCGCCGCGGATGTCGCTGCCGATCACCAGGACGTTCATGGCCCCGGGAGGCAGTTCCGCGATGGGCGGGGGCGGCGGAGGAGCTGCCGGCGCCGGTGGCGGGGGCGTTTCGGACGGGGTCTCCGACGGCGTGGGGGTGGTGGTTTCGCTTTGGGTCGCTGTGCCCTGGGCGGCCGGCGGCGTGACGGTGCCGGCGCGGTTGAGGCTGATGACGGCCACGACGGCAGCCGCCACCAGGACCAGGGCCAGCAGCGCGGCGATCCAGCGGCGGCGGCCGTGCGCCACCAGCCAGCGCCCGTGCGGGTGGGCGCCCGGGGAAGCGGGTCCCGCAGGACCGGATGGGTCCGAACCGCCTGGTGTGCTCATAGTGGCCCCTCACCTCACCGTGACTGTGGTGGGATCAGTGTCCGCCCGCCGGTGCCCGGTTGGCTACTGCCGTGGCCAAACTGTCACCTGCACGGTGGTCACGGGCCGGACACCGCCGGGTGCCGCCGTCGTGATGGCACCGAGTTGAGGCGGGCATGCCGCAGGATGGACACGATGGCGGGGGCCAGCTCGTCCTCCATCTGCCGGTACACCTCGGGGGAGCGCCGGTAGGGGTCAATGATGTCGTTCTCCGCGGAATCCGCCGGCAGGGCCAGGTGCCGGACGCCTGCGGCACGGGCCGGGAGGCTCCGCCAGTACGCGGTGTTCGCGGCCAGCGGGTCGGCGTCACCGGGATCCTCGGCGGGGGCGTCCGTGGCGCGGCCGTCCAGCACGTCGAGCATCCGGGCGAACTCGCGGATGGTGAACGTCCGTTTCAGCATGGACGCGTCCTGCTGCAGCACCTCGCCGCGGTGGCCGGAAGTCATGGTGAGCACCAGGTCCACCCCGCGAAGGATCTTGGAGTTGAGCTGCCGAGCCTCGAAGCCGTCCGGGTCCCCGCCGTAGGTCCGCACGATGTCCGCCGAAATCGGCTGCATGGGATCGCCCACCATGGCCCTGGTTCCGGCGCTGGCCACCTCGAACCCGCCGGGCACCACCTGGTTGAGTCCTGTCTGCAGCAGCCTCTCGGCCACGGGCGAGCGGCAGATGTTGCCGGTGCAGACGGTCAGGATTCTTACTGGTGCGGGGATATCCAAGGGAAGTTACTCTTTCCAGCCGGTGCCGGGACCGTACAGTCCGTGCCTCTCAACTTAACACGCACACGCCCGACGGCGGCCGCCCCACCCCGCACGCGAGCTCACCTTTGGTTGCTTGGGAGCTGACGCGCTCACCTCGCGCTGGAATGGTGGGCGCGCGTTTCGGTGAGAGCCGCCGGAAGTGAGCGTGCGTTTCGGTGGTGGGGGGTCAGAAGCCGGCCAGGAGTTCCTTCATCTCCGCGATCTCGGCTTCCTGGGCTTTGATGATGTCGCGGGCCAGCTGGATGGTCTGCGGGTACTTGCCGGAGCTGATCTCCTGCCGGGCCATGTCGATGGCGCCCTCGTGGTGCCCGGTCATCTGCTGGAGGAAGAGCCTGGCCGCTTCGGTGCCCTGCGCGGCCTTGAGTTTGGCGATGCCGTCCCCGTCCACCATGCCGCCCATCCCGTGGCCGGACTGGTCGCTCATCATGGTGGGCACGTTCCAGCCCTCCAGCCAGCCGGTCATGAGTTTGATTTCCGGCGTCTGCGCGTCCCTGATCCGGGTGGCGAGCGAGGCCACCGGGGCGGGCGTATCCTGCTTGGCCAGCATGATGCCGCTCATCTCCACGGCCTGCTGGTGGTGCGGAATCATCATCTGGGAAAACATGATGTCGGCCTGGTTATGGTCGGAGTTTGCGTCCGGCATCATGCTGGACATCGGTGCGGAGCTGCCGTGGTTCATGGGCATGGTGTTTCCACCGGAGCTTCCCGAACCGGCGGCGCAGCCTGCCAGGCCAAGGGAGGCTGTGAGGGCAACGGCGAGCATCAGGGTTTTGGTCTTGGTGGTCATGGTTGAACGTCCTTCAGGAAAGTAGCTGGCAATGGAGTGTTTGTGGATGTGGCGGTGTCAGCGCACATCGGCGGGGTTGAGTTTGAGCCGCCGCAGCAGCTGGGCGTTCAGCGCCACCACGATGGTGGAGGCGCTCATCAGGACGGCGCCGGCGGCCGGCGAGAGGACCACCCCGGCGAATGCGAGCACCCCGGCGGCCAGCGGCACGGACAGGACGTTGTAGCCGGTGGCCCACACCAGGTTCTGCCACATCTTGCGGTAGCTTGCCCGGGACAGGTCCACCATGGACAGCACGGCACGCGGATCGTTGCCGGCCAGCACCACGCCGGCGGATTCCATCGCCACATCCGTCCCGGCGCCGATGGCGATGCCCACCTCGGCGCGGGCCAAAGCGGGGGAGTCGTTCACGCCGTCGCCCACCATGGCCACCTTCAGCCCGCGGCCCTGCAGCTCCGCCACTTTTTTGTCCTTGTCCGCCGGCAGCACCTCGGCAAACACCTCGTCGATCTTCAGGTCCGCGGCCACGGCCTGCGCCACCTGGCGCGCGTCGCCCGTGATCATGGCCACCTTGACGCCGCGGTTCTGCAGCGCCGCCACCGCCTGCCGGGACTCCGGCCGCACCGCATCCTCCAGGCTCACGGCACCCAGGACACGGCCGCCGTCGAGCACGTGCAGGACGGACGCGCCGCGCTCCCGCCAGCTGCGCGTGGCCTCAGCCAGGCCGGAAGGTTCGACGACGCCAAGCTCGCGAAGGAGCGCGGGTCCGCCCACGTGCAGCGGACGGCCGTCCACGGTTGCCTGCACGCCGCGGCCCGCCAGTGCCGAAAACCCGGACGCGGCAGGAACGGTGAGGCTACGGCTCCGCGCAGCACGGACGATGGCCCGGGCTGCGGGATGCTCGCTGTCGGATTCGACAGCGGCGGCCAGGGACAGCAGGCCGTCAGCATCCAGGGTCCCGGTTGTGGCGATGTCCCGGAGCTCGGGTTCGCCCCTGGTGAGGGTGCCTGTCTTGTCGAAGAGGACCACGTCGATGGTCCGCATGCGCTCCAGGGCCATCCGGTTCTTGATCAGCACCCCTGCGCGGGCAGCCTGTTCGGTGGAGATCGCGATCACCAGCGGAATGGCCAGGCCCAGGGCGTGCGGGCAGGCGATCACCAGCACCGTCACCGTCCGGGTGACCGCTTCCGGCACGCTGCCCAGCAGGGTCCAGGCGATGAACGTGAGCACACCCGCTCCGGCGGCGAAATAGAAGAGGAAGGCAGCGGCGCGGTCGGCCAGTGCCTGGGCACGGGAGGACGATGCCTGTGCCTCGGCCACCAGCCGCTGGATGCCGGCCAGGGCGGTATCGTCGCCCACTGCTGTGACGAGAACGCGCACCCCGGAGTCCGTGGCCACGGTGCCGGCCACCACGGCGTCACCGGGCCCGCGCGGAACGGTCTTGGATTCGCCCGTGATCATGGATTCGTCGAACTCGGCGCGGCCCTCCGCAACCGTGCCGTCGGCGGGCATCCGGGCGCCGGGGCGGACCAGGACGAGGTCGCCGGGCCTCAGCCCGGACACGGGTACTGTCTCGGTGCCGGAGGCTGTGACGCGTTCGGCGTCGTCCGGCAGCAGCGCGGCGAGGGCGTCCAGCGCTCCCTGTGCCGATCCGAGGGCGCGCATCTCGATCCAGTGGCCCAGCAGCATAATGGCCACCAGGAGCGCCAGCTCCCACCAGAAATCGAGGTCGAAGCCGCCCAGGCCCAGGCTGGTGACCCAGGAGGCGGCGAACGCCACCGTGATGGCCATGGCGATCAGCAGCATCATGCCGGGCTGGCGGTCCTTCAGTTCCTGCAGGCCGCCTTTGAGGAACGGCTGGCCGCCGTACAGGAATATAACGGTTCCCAATACAGGCGGGATCCAGGCGGAGCCCGGGAACACGGGCGCCATGTAGCCCAGGAGGTGGCCCACCATGGGGCTGAAGTAGACCACGGGAAGAGATAAGGCCAGCGTGAGCCAGAACCTGTTCTTGAACATGGCGGTGCTGTGCCCGGCGTGCTGGCCGGACGTGTGCACGGTGTGGCCGTCATCGTGGTGCATGTGGGCGCCGTGCTGCAGGGGTGCCGCGGTGTGCGCGTGGCCGGGAGCGTGGCCCTGCCCGGCAGGGGCGGCAGCAGCCGGAGCGTCGGTGACCCCGCCCGCGGACTGGCGGCCGCCGTCGTGATGGTGATGGGAATGGTCTTGCATGGGAGTCAGGTCCGTTTCTTGGCGAAGGAAGAATCCTTGTGGACAAGCAGGCGCTGGGGTTGAACGGCTGTGAAAGCGGGGCGCTTGGAAACGCCGGCCGGGACATACCACTTCACTGACAACACCTTTAATATACCCCTAGGGGGTATCGTCGTCAAGAGTTCGGCGCGGCTTGTGACCGGGGAGAGCTAGCAGCCCGGGCTACCAACTTAATCTTGCTCCCGTCATACTTGTATAAAGGCCCACACGGGCAGAGCATGCTTGTGCGGGCGGAACGGATGCTACATGGAGGTGGCCCTGTGAAGGACGTTCGCGGCCCTTACACCTACTCGAGTGCCTTGGGGGACGACGACTGCGTCGCCGGAACCTACACGGCAGAGGTGGATGGCTGGAAGCTTTCCTGGTCCGACGGGATGTACCAGCTGCACGGCTACCGCCGCGGCGACGTGGTCCCCACCCTGGAACTGCTGTTCGCGCACAAGCATCCCGAGGACCGGCCGCGTTGCGAAGCCATTGTGGCCCAGGTTGCCGAGACCGGCGGGTACTTCTGCATGTACCACCGGATCATCGACTCCAGGGGCAAAACCAAACGGGTGCTGTCCTCCGGCGAGGGCATCATCGGCCCGGACGGCAAGGTCACGGTGATCGAGGGCGTGATGGTGGACCTCACCTCAACCCTGCAGCGCGAGACCGAGCAGACCGCCCGTGATGCGGTGGCCGGGGCTACGTCCACCCGCACCGTCATCGACCAGGCGCGGGGCATCCTCATGGGACTGCTCGGCATTGGCTCCGATGAAGCCTTCCAGCTGCTGGTGGCAACCAGCAGCTACCGGAACGTCAAGCTGGTGGCAGTGGCAGCGGAACTGGTGCAGCTGGCCAACTCGGAAGACGCCCGGGAGTACCTGGTCAGGGCCGTCAGGGCCATAGCTGACCGGGCGCCGGCAGTTTCGGGGGACCGGAGCAAGTCCAGGGAACACCAGGCCGCCAGGGACCACCGGGCAGCACCTGAACGCCGGACCGCCGCAGGTCCGTCCGCGGTAGCTGCCGGACGCTCCGCCGTCCCCGGACCCTCGCCCCGTCCTCCCACGGGACGCCCGGCCCCCGGCCGCCGCCCCACGGCCTGAGGCCGGGGAGAGTAGCTACCGGGCACGCAGGCATCCAGCGGATACCCAGCATGCAGCACCCATCCAGAAGTCAGCATGCTGCCGAATGACTGGTGTTCGGGCGTCAACCGAGGCCCGGAAACCGCATATCGGAAGGTCAGCCATGACCGAAGTTACTGCCCATCATGGGCTGTTCAAGGACACCAATCTGCATGTGGACGATGCCGGCGGAGCGGGCCGCCCGGTGGTCCTCATCCACGGATGGCCGCTCTCCGGGAAATCCTTCGAGGAACAGATCCCGGCGCTGCAGGAGGCGGGTTACCGTCCCATTACCTATGACCGCAGGGGGTTCGGCCTCAGCAGCAAGCCCCCGGCAGGCTACAACTACGATGTTCTGGCCGAGGACCTGCAGAAGGTCCTGGTGGAGCTGGACCTGACGGACGTGACCCTCGTGGGGTTTTCCATGGGCGGCGGTGAGGTGGCACGCTACCTCAGCCTGTACGGACCGTCGAGGATCCGCAGCGTGGTTTTTGCCTCCGCCGTGACGCCTTACCTCATGCGCTCGGACGACAACCCGGATGGTCCCCTGACCCCGGAGCAGGCTGACGGCATGGCCGAGGACCTCGTCAAGGACGAAACAGCTTTCTACGATTCCTTTACCCGCGACTTCTTCTCCGTGGACGGAGTCCTCAAGGTCAGCGAGGTGCAGCGCAAGGAAGCCGGTGCCATGTGCGGGCAGGCCAACAAGAATGCGGTGCTGGCCTGCATGGCGGCCTTCGGCGGGACCGACTTCCGGGGCGACCTCGCCGATGTCACGGTGCCGGCTTTGGTGATCCATGGCGACGGCGACGCAACCGTACCGTTCGAGGGGTCCGGCCAGCGGACGCACGCCGCACTGGCGGACAGCGAGGTCCACGTCATCAAGGATGCGCCGCACGGCTGCAACGTGAGCCACGCGGAGGAGTGGAACACCGTGGTGATCGGATTCCTGGCCAAGTAGGCCGGCTACGGGCCGACGTACACATTCTGGTGGATACGCCTCAGGCCTTCTGACTCCAAGTAGACGGCGTCGGCATAGTCCGGCACCAGGGTTGCCGGTCTTTTGTCGGTTCCGCTGACGGTCACGATCTTGTTGCTGGAACTGCCGGCTGCCACCGCGCATCCCGCGTAATCGGTGACTTGCTGATTCACGTTGACCACGGCCAGGCAGGCCTGGGCGCCATCGGAACTCTGCGCTGCAAAGAACCTCCGGCCGTCGTCCTCGACCAGGAAACGGAGGGTGGTGGGATCAACCTGTTCCAGGAAGTTGGCATCGTTCGGGAAGGTATCCTCAGGTCCGGCAGGAGCTTTCAGCGCATCAATGCCATACCCGTCGCTCGCGCAGCCACCGAGCAGCAGCGGAACAGTCAGCACTGCCTCCGTTGCCGCGGGTTTGAGCTTCATCATCTGTTCCCCCACAGGATCGTTAATACCGTGCCCACGACGCTATCGCACTGTTCCCGGCGGGTCTTGTCATACGGACGCACCCGCCCCGCATTCCAGCCGGAACGCGGGGCCGCCTGCGTCGAAGGGGTCGTTGCCGGCCGGTAAGATGGATGGAGGTGCGCCGGGAAGTCTGGTCGGCATAGTTTCGTCGACCCCCAAAGTCAGGACCCTGCCGTGACCTCTGCCCCGCAGCCCCCGCACAAGCACCAAAACAAACACCAGAGCGAGCCCCAGCCCCGCCGTCCGTTCCTGGCCCGCGGCTCGTACGCTGAAGCCCTGCGGATTGGCGAGATCCTGCGCAAGGAAACCGTGGGCGGCGCCCTCCTGGTGGCCGCCGCGGTGATCGCCCTCATCTGGGCCAACTCACCGGCGTCGGACAGCTACTTCGCCCTCAGGGACATCACCGTGGGCTACGAGCCCTTGCACCTCGAGCTGAGCCTCGGTGCCTGGGCGGCCGACGGGCTCCTCGCGGTCTTCTTCTTCCTGGTGGGACTGGAACTCAAGCGCGAATTTGTGGCCGGGGACCTCCGCCAGATCAGCACATCCATCGTCCCGGTGCTGGCCGCAGCCGGCGGTGTGCTGGTCCCGGCGGTGATCTACGCCGTCGTTAATGCCGCCAACCCGGACACGCTGCGCGGCTGGGCCATCCCCACCGCCACGGACATCGCGTTCGCCGTGGCCGTGCTGGCCGTCATCGGATCGCACCTGCCCAGCGCCCTGCGGATCTTCCTGCTGACCCTGGCCGTGGTGGACGACCTGATCGCCATCAGCATCATCGCGTTCTTCTACTCCAGCGACCTCCAGGTGGCACCGCTGCTCCTGGCGCTGGTCCCGCTGGCCCTGTTCACGTTCCTGGTCCAGAAGTACCGCCGGTTCTTCGGCACCCATGCGGCGGCGGCCTGGCTGATCCTGCTGCCGCTGGGTTTCGCCGCCTGGGCGCTGGTGCACGCGTCCGGCATCCATGCCACGGTTGCCGGCGTGCTGCTGGGTTTCGCGGTGCCCGTGCTCCGGTCGCAGGCCAGCGGCGGACCGGAGGCCGGCCCGGGGCTCGCGGAAATCTTCGAGCACCGGTTCCGGCCCATCTCCGCAGGCATTGCCGTCCCCGTGTTCGCCTTCTTCTCGGCGGGCGTCACCATCGGAGGGTGGGACGGATTCGTGTCGGCGCTCGCGGACCCGGTGTCACTGGGCATCATCCTGGCACTGGTGCTGGGCAAGCCGGTGGGCATTCTGGGCACCACCTGGCTCCTGACCAAAACCACGAAGGCGAAGCTGGACGATTCTTACCGGTGGATCGACATTTTCGGCGTCGCCCTGCTGGCCGGCATCGGGTTCACGGTGTCGCTGCTGGTGGCCGAGCTGAGCTTCGGGCAGGGCAGCCTGCATGACGACCACGCCAAGGTGGGCATCCTCACCGCGTCCCTGCTCGCCGCGCTGCTGGCCACCGCGGTGCTCCGGACCCGGAACCGGCAGTACCGGCAGGCTGAGGAATTGGAGACGGTGGATTCAGACCACGACGGCGTCCCGGACGTCTACCAAAACCGCACCTAACCGGATCATTCAGGGACGCACGACGCCGGCACTAACGCGTGTGCCGGCGTCGTGGTTTATCTGTGGCCGGCTAGGCCGGGGAGAGTCCCAGCAAAGGTTCCGCCGGTACTTCCAGGTGCCGGATCTCGAGGGCCTCAGGGTCCAGCAGTTTGCGTGCGCCGGTCCGTGCGTCCAGGATCCAGAACAGTTCCAGCGCGGGCACCACCCCGGTCACCCGGCCGCTGTGGAACAGCTTGCCCCGGTGCCACGCCTCGATGTTGTCTCCAATGCGGAGCTGAGCGGTACTGACTCCCTGTGCGTCCATGCTGGTGCCTCCTGCTGGTTGTGTCCCCGTAAGCCCAGCTTGCCGTGGCGAGGTTGCAGGAGTGTTTCCGCAGGGTGTTATTCCTGTGTCAGTTGGGGTTGGTGCGCCGGATGCTCAGCATGTGGAGCAGCAGTGCACGCTGCGGCTGGCCCGGATTGCGGTCCACGAACAGGCTGAGGGAGGCGCGGGCGCCGGCTTCCGCGGGATCTGTGCCGCTCATGATTTCCTCGATGATTTCCAGCGCCTGCAGCTGGAGGTCCAGGAGCGCCACTTCCTCATTGGCGGACAGCGGAGTTTTGGGATTGCCGGACATGGGGTTGCCGCCTTTGTGCTGGGAGCCCTCCCCGGGGAGGAAGCAGCAGCCTCTCCCAAGCCCATTGGATGAATATACTAAGTGTACTTATAAGTCCGTGGGCGGCAAGGCTTTCCCGGAACCACTTTCCGGGCTCACCCGGGGCGGCGTCAGCTGTGCGTGGGTTCCTCCACCAGGGCAGTGGCGATGCTTGAGGCGTCGTCCAAAGCGGCCAGGTACCGTTCCGCATCCAGGGCGGCGGCGCAGCCGGTTCCCGCGGCGGTGATGGCCTGCCGGTAGCGGTGGTCCACGGCGTCACCGCACGCGAAGACGCCGGAGAGATTGGTGCACGTGGTGGGGGAGTCCACCTTGATGTAACCCTCGTCATCCAGGTCCACCTGGCCGGTGAGCAGTTCGGTGCGCGGCAGGTGGCCGATCGCCACGAAGATGCCCGTGGCGCCGAGTTCGCGGGTCTCGCCGGAGCGAGTGTCCTTCAGGGTGACGCCGGTGACCTTGGTGTCGCCGTGGATGGCGGTGATGGCCGAGTTCCATTCGAACCGGATCTTGGGGTTGTCCTTGGCCCGCTGCGCCATGATGCGGGAGGCACGGAGCTCGCCCTTGCGCACCACGACGGTCACGGACTTCCCGAAGCGGGTCAGGAAAGTTGCTTCCTCCATGGCGGAGTCGCCGCCGCCCACCACGATGATGTCCTGTTCGCGGAAGAAGAACCCGTCGCAGGTGGCGCACCACGACACCCCGTGGCCGCTGAGCTTCTTTTCCTCGGGCAGGCCCAGTTCCTTGTAGGCCGAGCCGGTGGCCAGGATGACCGCGGGTGCCTCGTGGGTCTCCCCGGCGCCGGTGACCACGCGCTTGACGGAACCCTTCAGGTCCACGGACGTGACGTCGTCGAACACCACCTTGGCGCCGAACTTCTCGGCCTGCTGCTGCAGCCCGTCCATCAGTTCCGGGCCCTGGATGCCGCCGGGGAAACCGGGGAAGTTTTCCACCTCGGTGGTGTTCATCAGCGCGCCGCCTGCGGTGACGGAACCGGCGAGCACCAGCGGGGCCAGGCCTGCCCGGGCGGCGTAAATGGCGGCGGTGTAGCCCGCGGGGCCGGAGCCGATGATGATCAGCTGTTCGTTGCTCATGGGGTTCTCCTTGGGAGGTTCGGGGCTGCGGTGTTTGCGGGTCACGGGTGCGGCTACTGGGCGTCGGGGTGCTGCGCGGGGACGAGTTCGGTGATGAGGGCCTCCACCCTTGTCCTGATCCGGTCCCGGATGGGGCGGACGGCATCCACACCCTGGCCGGCTGGATCCTCCAGCACCCAGTCCTCGTAGCGCTTGCCGGGGAAGTAGGGGCATTCGTCGCCGCAGCCCATGGTGACCACCACGTCGGATTTCCGGACGGCCTCCGTGGTGAGGATCTTGGGGACCTCGGCGGACATGTCGATGCCCACCTCTGCCATGGCCTCGACGGCGGCCGGGTTCACGGTGTCCGCCGGCTGGGATCCGGCGGAGCGGACCTCGATGGCTCCCTTGGCCAGGGAGGACAGGAATGCCGCTGCCATCTGGGAACGGCCGGCGTTGTGGACACATACGAACAGGACGGACGGTTTCGCGGCGGGGTCGGCGGTCAACGGTGCTCCTTGAATGCAGGCCGGCAGGCTGCCTGCGTTTCAGGCGGCGTGGCGTGCGCCCTACCAGTGGAGCAATGGTCATCGGCCCCTGTCAATCCGCTGCATAATGGGCCCATGACCCCACCGCAGCTCCCCGTGGCAGCCCCATGACCGGCGAGGCATCAGGCGGGGCGTCAACCACGGCCCGCGGCTCGGCCTGGGAGGTCTTCCGGGTCTTCCTCAAACTGGGTGTCACCTCGTTCGGCGGCCCCATCGCGCACCTGGGCTATTTCCGGGACGAACTGGTCCGGCGGCGCAAGTGGGTGGACGAGCAGGAATACGGGGACCTGGTGGCACTGTGCCAGTTCCTGCCCGGACCCGCCTCCAGCCAGGTGGGCTTCGGCATGGGGCTGCACCGCGCCGGCCCCCTCGGCGCGCTGGCCGCGTTCCTCGCCTTCACCCTCCCGTCCGCGGCCCTGTTGGTCGCCTTCGCCCTGGGAGCCGCGCTGTTCCAGGGTGCTGTGGGGTCCGGGATCCTCACCGGGCTGAAGATCGTGGCGGTGGCCATCGTGGCCCAGGCCGTGTGGGGCATGGCCAGGGCACTCACCCCGGACCGGGAACGGGCGGCGATCGCCGTCGTCGCGGCCCTGTCCGCCACCCTGCTGGCCGGTTCCGTCGGCCAGATCGCGGCCATCCTGTTCGGCGCGCTCGCCGGGCTGCTGGTCTGCCGGCGGGGCACAACCGACCTGACCGGCCAAATGCGCTTCCCCGTCAGCCGGACTGCGGGCATCATCTGCCTGGCACTGTTCGCGCTTCTGCTGCTGGGCCTGCCGGTGCTGGCGCTGGCCACGGGCTCGGCCGGTATCACCCTGTTTGAGGCGTTCTACCGGGCCGGGGCGCTGGTGTTCGGCGGCGGCCATGTGGTGCTGCCCCTGCTCCAGGCCGGCGTGGTGGACCCGGGCTGGGTGACTAACCAGCAGTTCCTGGCAGGTTACGGCGCCGCGCAGGCGGTGCCGGGGCCCCTGTTCACTTTCGCGGCCTACCTGGGCACGGCGTCCGGCTACGGTCCGGGCGGCGTGGCTGGTGCCGCCGTCGCGCTCGCCGGCATTTTCCTGCCCGGGTTCCTGCTGCTCGCCGGAGTGCTGCCCTTCTGGAACTCATGGCGTTCCCGGCCCGGGGCCCAGGCCCTGATGCGGGGCGCCAATGCCGCCGTGGTGGGCATCCTGGCCGCGGCCCTGTACAACCCGCTGTTCACCACTGCCATCACCGGGCCGGGCCCGTTCGGCCTGGGCCTGGTTTGCTTCGTGCTGCTCATCGCGTGGAAGGCGCCGCCTTGGGCAGTGGTGCTGGTGGGCGCGGCCGGGGGAGTGCTGCTGGCGCTCGCCGGCTGACTCCGGGGAAAGCCAGCGGCTGGGCCCGAAGCGGTGCCGTGGGAGTAGGCTGGAATTGCCGTCCGGTCCTGGGCGGCTCGGGTCCCGGTTCAGTCCGTGGGTGGCTGTGCCGGGCAGCACCAGGAAGCCCTCCATGGCCACAGACAGAACCGACGAGCCGGTAGCCAAGCGCCTCGGCGAACTGGTCCTCACCAGTTCCCATGTTGAAGAATTCCTCCATGACCTGGCCGTTGAGGCCGCAGCCGAGCTCTCCTCGACGGGGCAGCAGGTGTCCTGTTCCATCACCGTGGTGCGGCGCAAGAAGGCAGCAACGGCGGCCAGCAGCGATGGACGCGCCCGGGCCATGGACGAGGTGCAGTACACCTTCAATGACGGCCCGTGCCTGTCGGCCATCCGCCTGGCCACCACCATCCATGTCCCGGACCTGCACAACGAGCTCCGCTGGCCGGAGTACCTGGAAGCGGTGAACGAAGGAACCCTCAAATCCATCCTCGCGGTGCCCGTCCCTGTGGACAACGAGGCGCGGGCGGCTCTGAACCTCTACTCCGACGGCAAGGATGCGTTCCCCGCGGACTCCGTGGCCTCAGCCGAACGGTTCGCCCGGGAAGCCAGCCAGTCCCTGCGGCTCGCGCTGCGGATCGCCCAGCTGACGGATGCGCGCGACGACCTCGCCGCCGCCATGGCTTCACGCACCACCATCGACCTCGCGGCCGGGGCCATTATGGGCCAGAACCGGTGCAACCAGGAAACGGCCATGGCCATCCTCAAGAGCGCCTCCAGCACGCGCAACATCAAGCTCCGGGACGTCGCTGCCCGGGTGATCGCCTCGGTGGCCGCCGACGATACCGTCAGCACCCACTTCGACGCCTGACGCGGTCATAGGGCACGGCAGGGCGTACGACGCCGGCCTGCCGCCACGGTGCCTTACTCGCCGTTGTTCCCGGGAGCGGCAGCCCCGGCCACCAGCAAGGCGCTGACCTCCGCGAGGGTGCCGCCGGATTTCCTGGCTTTGGTGATGAGCCGGCCCAGGGCATCATCGTGGCCGATGCCGTGCCGCTCCATCAGCATCCCGCAGGCCCGGTTGATGGTGTCCCGTGTGGCGAGGGTGGCTTTGAGGTCGCCCGCCATCCGCAGCGGAACCTCGGTGCCCTGGATGTGCGCCAGCAGCGTGGCGGCGGTTCCGGCGAACAGGGGGAGCACCCGGCCGGTGGACCCGTCGTACTGGCCCGGCAGTGCCGAGTAGATGTTGAGGGCACCCAGCGCCTGGCCGCCGGCCATCAGCGGGGCACTGGCCACGGAACGGACCGAAGTGTCCAGGACAGCTGCTCGCCAGTTCGGCCACCGCTGGTCCGTGTGGACGTCTTCAACGATCACCACTTCTTCGGCGGACCATGCGGTGAGGCACGGGCCTTCGTCGAGTTCGTACTGGACGGCGTCCAGCTGCTCCACGAGGGGATGGGTGGCGGCGCTGCTGATCCGGTTGCCGCCGGCGTCCAGGATGGACACCCCCGCCTCCGGGTGGCCGGGCAGGGTTTCCTTGATGGCCCGGGCGATCAAGGCCACGGCGTGGCTTGCTTTTTCCTCGGTCAGCAGCACTCCGCGAATGCGTGCGATGGTGTCCGAGAGGTCGTCGAGGGGGAGCCGCTTCATGCTTGCAGGCCTGTTCCGCGTCTGCATCCATTGCCGCCGGTGGACTGCAGCGGCTACTCGCGCCGGCCTGTGCAGAGGGGGCCGGGGAGGACAGGCCCTGGTGCCCGTCACGTTTCAGAATGTACCTGCGTTAGCGGGGGAAGTACAGCGGGAGTCAGGCGGGTACAGCAGGGCACCCGGAGCGGAAGCCGCCCCGGGTGCATGAGTCTGAGGTTAACGGTTTAGGCGTGTGCGTAGGTGAGGCAGTCCGCGTTGTCCCGGCCCGGGCCAACATGGACCTCGGGTGCCTTGCACATCAGGTGGTCGTTGTGGACGCATTCGCTGCGCTGGCAGGCTCCGACGTCGGCGAGCACCTTGGGCAGGCCGCCGTGGACGCCCACCTCGATGAACGTGGCGCAGTGGGCGTGGTTTTCGTCGCCGCCCACGGTGATGGCGGCGGCGTTGCAGTTCGTGTGGTCGTTAAAGGAACAGTTCGTTGCGCTGCAGTCTGCGACGTGCGTTGTCATGGAAAGTCCTCCTTGGCCGGCAACCCCGGGCGGGCAGCTCCGTTTGACCACCGTAGACCCGGGTGGGCCAATCAAAAAGACCCAATTGTCTTGCCTAATTGGCCGCTGACCGCTTTCCTCGCCCGATTCGCCCTGGCCGGGCGAACCCTTCCCGCCGGCCGATCCGGGTGCTTATCCTGTACTTCTCGGCGGCAAGCAGCGACCGCCAGCAGATACCCACGGCTGGGCCAATGGGAGGGCTGGCATGGACGGGCATGAAACGGCGGACACGGCGATGGACACCTTCCGGAATAACGGCACCGCACCACCCGGTTCCAGGACGTTCGGGGTTGAAGAGGAACTGCTGCTGGTGGACCCGGGCCGGGGTGATGCGGTGCCCATGGCCGGCGCACTGCTGGACCTGTACGTCAGGCCCTTCGAGTCCAGTGCCGGGCCGGTGCTGACGGCCGAGTTCCAGCAGGAAATGATCGAAGTGGTCACCCCGCCGCACTCCACCCTCGCCGGTCTCCAGGCGGACATCGTTGCGGGGCGGGACATTGCCCGGCAGGCCGCGGAGGACGTGGGTGTCCGGGTGGCCGCCCTGGGCACCTCGCCCCTTCCGAGCGACCCGCACCCGGTGCGGCTGCGCCGGTTCGCCGCCATGGTGGAGGAGTACGGACTCACAGCCCGGGAACAACTGACCTGCGGCACCCACATCCACGTGTCCGTGGACTCGGACGAAGAAGGGGTGGCGGTGCTGGACCGGATCCGGAACTGGCTGCCGGTGCTGGTGGCCCTCAGTGCCAACTCCCCGTTCTGGCATGGCGAGGACACCGGGTACGCCAGCTACCGTTCCCAGGTGTGGAGCCGGTGGCCGTCCGCCGGGCCGCTGGACATCCTGGGCACCCCGGACGCCTACCACCAGCTGGTGCACGACATGGTGAGCACCGGCGTTGCCATGGATGAGGGCATGATCTACTTCGACGCCCGGCTGTCCCGGCACTATCCCACCGTGGAAGTGCGGATCGCCGACGTCTGCATGATGCCGGAAAACACGGTGCTGCTTGCCGGGATCGTCCGCGGGCTGGTGGAAACGGCTGCCCGCGAATGGAAGGCCGGAACCGACCCCGCGCCCGTGCCCACCGCCCTGTTGCGGCTGGCCGCGTGGAAGGCCAGCCGCTGGGGGCTGCGCGGGGAACTCCTGGATCCGGTGACCAGCAGGCCCGGGCCGGCCCTCGGCGTCGTCAATTCCCTCCTGCACCATATCCGCACGGCGCTGGAGGACATGGGCGACCTCCAGCGGGTGGAGGAACTGACGGACCAGCTCCTGCACACCGGCACCGGAGCCGTCCGCCAGCTCGAGGTGCTGCACCGGACCGGCGACCTGGAGGACGTGGTGGACGACGCCGCCAACTGCACCGTGGGTTCCGAAATCCAGGGTGCGCAGCGGGGGACGCCGGGGGATTGACAGCGGCCCGTCCCGGGCGCACGCTGTTACCGCTGGGGCCTGCATTGGTGCGGCCTGGACGCCGGCGCGGCTGTTGAAAGCCCGGCGTGGAACCCGTGGCGTTGAACCCACGGGCGGGCGGCCAACCATCCCGGAGCTGCCCCGGCGCCCCGGACGAACAGTTGAAAATGCTCCCTTGTCTGGAGAATGAAATGGCCGGAGAAACTGCCACAGCGCTTGAAGCGAAATCCTTTGATGAACCCGACGAGAAGCGCCGTCCCCCGAACACCGTGGTGGATGTGGTGCACGTTGGCGGCACCACCCTGGCCCGGCTCACCTTTGCACGCGGCTGGCGCTGGTCCGAGACGGTGAAGACGGTGGTCAACACGGACAGCTGCCAGGTCAACCACGTGGGCATCTGCACCTCGGGGACGCTGACCGTTCAGATGGACGACGGCACCCGGACCACCGTCAGCGCAGGCCACGCCTATGCCGTTCCGCCCGGGCATGACGCCTGGGTGGAAGGCGATGAGACCTTCGTGGGCTACGAGATCCTGAGCGCCGCTGCGTACGCCAAGCCCGAGTGAGCCGGGCCTGATTCCCGCCTGATACCGCTCACCAGGCCGTCCGCATGTTCCGCCTCAGGGAAGCCACCGACGCCGGGCTTCGGAAGAAGCCCCGGCGCAGGTTGCGCCGGGCCGGGTTCGTCCTGCTCGCCGTGGTGGGCCTGGTCCTGGCCTCCACGCTGCTGAACCTGTTCCTGGAGTCCCGGGAGCGGGCCACCGTCCAGCCGTACGGGGAGCGGGTGGCGGTGGCCGGCGGGAACCTGAACGTGGTGCGGAACGGGCAGCAGGGCCAGGCCATCGTGCTCCTCAGCGGGCTGGGAACCCCGGCCCCCGGCCTGGACTTCCAGCCGCTGGTCCGTGAGCTCAACGGCTTCGACGTGACGGTGGTGGAGGGGTTCGGCTACGGCTACAGCGATCCGGAGGCAGGCCCGCGGAGCAACGAGAACATCAGCAACGAACTTCACCAGGCACTCGAATCGCTGCAGGTTCCGCGGCCCTACGTCCTGGCCGGCCACTCCATCTCCGGGTTCTACCTGCTGGACTACGCCAACCGGTACCGCAGCGAGGTGGCAGCGGTGATCGGCATCGACGCCAGCATCCCCAAGCCCGGGGACGGGCCAGTCCCGGAGCCGGAGCCGGGCATCAACTGGGCCCGGGCCGTGTCCGCCACCGGGCTGCTGCGGGCCGTGGCGTCGGTGGCCCCCGCCGTCGTGGATCCGGGCAGCAGCGCCTTCACCGAGGACGAACTCAAGCGCATGCGCATGATGTGGTCCTGGAACTTCGGCAACCCGGCCGTGGAGGACGAGACGGCCCGGATCGCCAACAATGCCGAGGCACTGCGGGGCGTCACGTACCCGGACGACCTGCCGGTCCTGGCCTTTGTTGCCGATGAAAAGACTGACCAGACTGCGGAGAAGGTCTCGGCGGCCGAGAACCTGCTCCAGAACGTCCGGCGCCACCAGGTGCTGCCCCTCGAGGGCGGGCACTACCTGCACTGGACCCAGGCCCCACGGATGGCCGAGGCTATCCGGGCGTTCCTCGGCCAGAGCGGATAATCCTGAACGGATAATTTCCGGCAGATAATTTCTGGGCCGAGAACCTGGACCTCTGGCTCAGGTGGCGGCGCCGCGTGCGGGTGCCGCCTGCGGAGTTGCCGGTCGGGACGAAGCCGCGGACGCATGGTGGCGCCGTTCAAGCGCGACGACGTCACGGCCAAAGGAGAACAGGAGCAGCGGGAGTGCCACGGCCGGAGCGGCGGCCGCAAGGGCGGACGGAATGCCCGGGACCAGGGCCATGACCAAGGCTAGAAGCAGAGCCAGCGGCTGGACGGCGCCGATCACCTTGCGGGCCATGCTCCGCGGCAATGGCTCACGCAGGTGCGGCCGGACCAGCCCGGCTGCCGCCACCACGTAATACATCGCCCCAATGGCCAGCGTCCACAGGCCCACCACCGTCACCGTGGCAACGGACAGGACCAGCACCAGGAAAGCATCCGTGGCGGAATCGAACCGGGCTCCCGCCTCCGACGCGGTCCCGGTCCGCCGGGCCACGGGGCCGTCCACAGCGTCGAGCAGGAGTGCTGTGCTGCCCAGGATTACCAGGAGCAGGCCGGTCCCCTCGCCGGGAACCTGGCCGGGCACCGGTCCGGCAAACAGCGGCGGGACGGCCAGCACGGCGCAGGCGGCGGCGAGGGCGGCACGGACCAGGGTGATCCGGTCGGCCGGCGTCGGACGCCAGGTTGCGATGGTCTCCACCATCTAAGTATCCCGGCGCACAGTGTCGTGACGAGCGGCGTCCGGGGCGCCGCGCCGGGCACGGTTGCTGCGGACCAGGCCTGCCGCCGCGAGGATGGTTCCGGCGCCCTCGGCCACGGCGCTGAGGGTCTTTGAGAAGAACCACACAGGGTCGTACATAGCCGGGAACGGGCCGAACGCCGGGACATCAACGTACCGGTAGAGCATCACGGCGGCGAACGCGCTGAAGGCCACCACCAGGGCTGCGGCATAGGAGGCGCGGCTGCCGCGGACCAGCACCCACAGCCCCACCAGGACCGCGGCGGCGGCCTCGAGCAGGAACAGGGTGCCCTGGCTGATGACGCCGGGCGGCGCGTCCTGATGGCCCGGGGCGAGGAAGAGGTGCACCCCGGCGTCGATGAACAATGCCACAGCCGTCAGTATTCGGAGGACCACACTGATAAAACGTCCAAAACGCCGAACTGGTTCACCGCGGGCTGCGGTGAACCACCTCAACCGGCACCATCTGAACCGGCACCGTTCAGCCGGACTTCCGGCGGTAGATGGCCGCCGCGAGGCCGTAGGCCACTACCAAGATGCCCACCAGCCAGGCCAGCGCGGTCCAGATGCCGATGCCCACCGGTTCCTGGGCGAGAAGCGCACGGAGGGTGTCCACAATGGAGGTGACCGGCTGGTTCTCGGCGAACCATGCCACAGGGCCGGGCATGGAGCCGGTGGGCACGAACGCCGAGCTGATGAACGGCAGGAAGATCAGCGGGTAGCTGAAGCCGCTGGCCCCGTCCACGGTCTTCGCCAGCAGGCCCGCGATCACCGCGATCCACGTCAGCGCCAGGGTGAACAGCGCCAGGATCCCGACGACGGCGAGCCACGCCGCCACGGACGCCCCGGACCGGAAGCCCATCACCAGGGCCACGCCCACCACGATCGCCACGGCGGCAAAGTTTGCGGCAAGCGAGGTGAGCACATGGGCCCAGAGGACGCTGGGCCGGGCCACGGGCATGGACCGGAACCGTTCAAAGATGCCGCCCTGCAGGTCCAGGAACAGCCGGTATGCGGTGTAGGCCACGCCGGAGGAAATGGTGATCAGCAGGATGCCTGGCAGCAGGTAGTTGACGTACGGGCCGCCCGTGCCGGTGCTGATGGCCCCGCCGAACACGTAAACGAACAGCAGCATCATGGCCACCGGGGTCACCGCTGTGGTGATGATGGTGTCCGGGCTGCGGAGGATGTGGCGCAGCGACCGGCCGGTAAGCACACGGGTGTCGCTGAGAATGTGCGTGGTCATCACAGTTCCTTTCCAACGAGGGCCAGGAAGACGTCCTCGAGGGAGGGCTGCTTCTCGACGTATTCCACCGTGGCCGGCGGCAGGAGTTGCTTGAGTTCGGCGAGGGTCCCGTTCCGGATGATGGTGCCCTGGTGCAGGATGGCGATGCGGTCTGCCAGTTGCTCGGCCTCGTCAAGGTACTGCGTGGTGAGCAGCACGGTGGTGCCCTGGCCGGCGAGTTGCCGGACGGTCTGCCACACCTCCAGCCGGGCCTGCGGGTCCAGGCCGGTGGTGGGTTCGTCGAGGAAAATGACGGGCGGGTTGCCGATCAGGCTCATGGCGATGTCAAGCCGGCGCCGCATGCCGCCCGAGTAGGTGGCGGCCCTGCGGTTCCCCGCCTCGGTGAGGGCAAACCTGGCCAGGAGTTCGTCCGCGATGGCTCGCGGTTCGGGCAGGTGGCGCAGCCGGGCCACCAGCACCAGGTTCTCCCGCCCGGTGAGCACCTCGTCCACCGCGGCGAACTGGCCCGTGAGGCTGATGGACCCGCGCACCTCAGCCGGCTCCGCGCCGACGTCGTACCCGTTCACCGTGGCGGTGCCCGCGTCCGCCGCCAGCAGCGTGGACAGGATGCGAACCAGGGTGGTCTTGCCGGCGCCGTTGGAGCCGAGGAGCGCGAAGATGGTCCCCGGCGTCACGTCAAAGTCGACGCCCCGCAGCACGTGCAGGTCTTTGAACGACTTGCCGATGCCCCGCACCCGGATGGCCGGTTCCGGGACGGCTGCCGCGGTCATGGCTTGGATTCCTTCCTCTTCGCATCGTCAACGGCCTCGATCAGCCGGGCGCGTTCCTTGTCGATCCAGCGCTTGCCCCCGTAGGCCTGGGCGAACGATTCGGCGAACTCCACGGGGTCGCTGCCCACAATGTCGCCCACCGGGGTGCCGTCGATGGCGGCGCGTTCCCAGAGGTCGGCGAGGTCGGAGATCATCTGCACCATGGTGTCGCCCTCGGTGACTCCGCCGTAGTACATGAGGTACCTGTTGAAGGCCGCCGCGGCGGTGACGTACGGCTCGGGCAGCGCATCGAGGCGTGCCTTGGCCTGCTTGTACTGCTTCTTCTGCTCCAGCGGTCCGGTGAGTGCTTCGATCCATTTGGCGGCCATGTCAGTTACCTTCCTGGTGGAGCTGTTCGATTCGTTCTGCGAGGAAGCTCCACGTCCTCCAGAACTCTGCAAGTTCCTGCGTGCCCGTTGCGTTCAGCGAGTACACCTTGCGCGGCGGGCCCTTCTCGGACGGGACCTTCTCCACGTCCACCAGGCCGCGCTGTTCGATGCGGACCAGGAGGGCGTACACCGTGCCTTCGGCGATGTCCGCGAAGCCCTGGTCCCGCAGCCGCGTGGTGATCTCGTAGCCGTAGGCGGGCCGGGTGGCCAGGATTGCCAGGACGATGCCTTCCAGCGTGCCTTTGAGCATCTCCGTCATCTGTTTGCCCATGTGCTGCTCCTGCTACTTAGTGTTGCTGACTACCACTACATAGTAACACTTGGTACCGGCGGTGCAAGAGGTCTTTCCGGGCTGTTCCGGAGGGCCTTTTTCCCCTTGAAGATGGGGTCAGGGAGGCGTTGACTTAAGTTGCGGACAGCAGTGTCCGCGGGGCGGAAAGGCAGCGGGCCCGACCGTTCCGGACAGAAAGGAAATTCAGTGACTAAGTGGTATCGGTGGCAGGACTGGGCAACAGTCGCCGCCGGACTTTTCACTGCGGTCGCGGTCCTGTGGACCCGGCAGCTCAACTTGTCCACAACCTGCATGCTCGTTTTCGGCGGGCTGCTGGTGGTCAGTGGCCTGATCAACCTGGCCATGCCCGGTATGCCTGCTATGGAATATGTCCAGGCAATCCTCGCCGCAGGGCTGGTCCTCTCGCCATGGCTGGGGACCTACACAGGCGCCACGGGAGCGGCGCTGACATCGTGGATCGCAGGTGGCGCCGCGCTGGTGGTTACAGCAGCCGCCATCAAGCCGAGCACCGACGTCCGCCACGCCTACCGCGTCTCGCATTAGCACCGGAATCTGCCACGGCCGGAGCCGCGCGGAGCGGGGTTGGGCCCGCCACCAGCAGCCGAGGCCGTGGCGGAGCTATGTCCGGCGGCCCTGGTTCGGGGCCGGGTGTGCGGGCGCTCAGGGAACCGCCGGACGCACCTTCACGCCGCGTAGCGAGCGGAGAAGTACGACGGCGGTAATGGAACCCGCCGCCATGATGGACGCGAGCACCACCACCTGGAACCGGCCCGCCTCGAGCGGTGAGGCGCCGCCGAAAATGGCGCCCACGAACGCGCCGGGAAGCGTGACTAGGCCGGTGGTTTTGGTCTGGTCCGTGGAGGGGATCAGGGCCGAATGCACGGACTGCCGGGCCTGCGTCAGTGTGGCCACTCCGGCGGTGGCACCCAGCGCCAGCCACCCTTCCACTTGGTCCCACTGCTCGTTGACGGCCTCGTAGAACCGGCGCCCGGCCAGGGTGGCAATGCTCATGCAGTTGCCGATCACAATGCCGCCCACCGCCAGCACGTACCGCGGCGTGAAGTCGATCGCGCCGGTTGCGAACACCACGCCCAGGGTCACCGTGATGCCCAGCGCCATTGTTCCGCCCACCACGGCAAACCGGTGCCACGACCAGCCCAGCCGGCGCGCCGCCGTCGTGGCCGCCACGCTGAACATGACCAGCAACGCCGCGCCCACCCACAGCGGATCGCTGATGATGCCGCCCAGGATGAGGCTGATGAGGGCCAGTTGGGCGGCGCCGCGGAGGATGGCCACGGCGGGGGCGAGGTACTGCGGCGTCCGGGAGCCCCAGAGGACGCCCACCGTGAGTGCCACCAGGATGGCGAGCGCCGCCAGGGTGGGCAGCAGGTCGGCAAGGTGGGGCATCACGACAGCGTATCCCGCCCCCAACTAGGTCGCAGTAGATGTCGTTATGGGGCCCCAAAACGACATCTACTGCTAGTTAGTTGGGGATGTGAGCGCGGCCGGTCAGGAACAGGTGAAGGAAATCAGCACCATGCGCTCGAAGGGCCGGTTGTCCGTTTCCCGGCAGCCCGCTTCGGCGAAGGCGGAGAGGTCGGCCGGCGCGCCGGCCTGGCCGACGAAGAGGACATTTCCGCGGCGGGCCAGTTCACCGGCGGCGACGGGCGAGTTCACGCCCCACAGCGTTCCGGACTCCGCTGGGCTTGCCTCCAGCGCGAGGTCTGCCACGCCGTCGAAGTGTTCCGGATAGGCCAGGGCGAGGTCGCGCAGGTACGGCTCCCCGAACACGACGGCGGCGGGCCGGGGGAGTGCCCCGTCCAGCATGCCGGCGACGCGGCGCTCGGTGTCGGCGGGTTCGCTGACCACGCTCTTGATGGTCAGCTGGGGAACCAGGCTGCAGAGGACGACGGCGGCCAGCGCCACCGGGCGCAGCCAGGCTTTCCGGGCGGGCAGCTGGGAGATCCCCAGGCCCACCAGCAGGGCGAAGGCGGGGGCGGTGAAGGTCAGGTATCTGGCCACGTAGACCGGCTGGGCCAGCACGCTGACCAGCAGGAGCCCCAGGGCCGGGAGCAGGATGATGGAGAGGCCCAGGACGATGAGAGTCCGGTGCCGGCCGTGGCGCCGGGAAGCCCAGATACCCCACACCACCAGGCCCACCTCGATCACGCCGAGCACCAGCATGGCGCCGAGGACCCACTGCGGCGGAGCGTTGTTGGTGGGCCTGTCATCGCCGTAGAAGAACTGCTTCACGGCCGCGGTCATGAGGGTCTGGGCGAGCGAGCGGTTCTGGATCCAGTCCACCTGTGCCTTCTGCCCCAGGGCGTGCAGGACGAACGGCAACACCGTGGCACCGGCCACTGCGGAGGCTACCAGCGTTCCGAGGACCCGCCGCCGCAGGATTACCGCTGCCGCTGCGTGCGCCATCACGGCGAGGACGAAGAACATGAACATCCAGACGCCCACCACCGCGCACAGGCCGTACAGCACCCAGTCGAGGACGCGGTTGGACTCCCAGGCCCGCAGCAGGAGCAGGGTGAGGGCCACGGCCAGCAGCGCCGCGAAGGCGGACTGCCGGGCCTCGGTGCCGGCCCAGACCATGCGGGGAAGGAAGGCCAGGACCAGGCCGGCGGCGATGCCCGTGGTAGGTGAACCCAGCCTGCGGCCAATGATGGTGGTTCCGGCGCACGCCAGCCCCACGGCCAGGGCTGACGGGATCCGCATGGCGATCTCCGAGAATCCAAACACGGAGGTCCAGAAGTGCATGAAGAGGTAGTACAGCCCGTGCACGGCGTCCACGGACTGAAGGAGCAGCAGCAGTTCGCCGGGGGAGCGGCGGGCGGCGGAGATGGTGGCGATCTCGTCGTCCCAGAAGGAGGGGATCCACATGCCCACGAAGGCCACGCAGAATGCAAGGAGCCCCAGGGCGGCCGGGAGCTTCCATCCGCTACTTACTGCTCCTGAGTCCGGGCCCTGCCGCCGGTTCCCGAGTCCGTCCAGTATGCCCGTGAGCGTCGCAGTCCTCTGAGATTCCACCCGTTGACCCTACACGGGGCGGCGCACGCAGTTTCCCGCTCTCCCAACTAGGTCGCAGTAGATGCCGTTATGGGGCCCCAAAACGACATCTACTGCTAGTTAGTTGGGGGTGCCATGAGTGAAATCCTAAGCGGCTTGCAGACCGGCCGGCGGTGCGCGTTGAACGATCCATCTACGAGCCAAACAACTCCGGCATAATGGCGGGATGGGGGAACAAGGTGACTCACCTGCACGGCCAAGAGTCCACGCGGAGGTACAAACCCACGCGCCAGGCGTCTGGGTGAGACCAGCGGACATGCCTGATATCGCCCCCATCAGGCAACTGGCCATCGCGTATCCAATTCTTTCGGTCCTGTGGTTCGTCTGCCTGATGCCAGCGAGCGTTGGATATGAGTTCCTGGGCACCATCATCCTGCTCCTCTTTGGGCCCATTTTCGTCATGGGGGCAGGCATCGCGCTTGGACTTCCTCTTCGCCTGAACCGCCGGCTGAGCAGCTGGTGGCTGGGGAACTGGGGGCTCTACGTTCTCATCGCTGCAGCCGGTGCAGGGCTCCTGATTTCCGGCTTCAATATTTCGGAGCGCCAAGTTGGCGAAATCGACGGAATTCCGTTCGACGTGACTACGCCTCATCCTGGCTTCCTCACGGCAGGATGCTTCGCCCTTACTTTCCTGGCGGTAAACGCGTCGTTTCGATTGAGGCGCCGCGGCGGCCACGGGCGAGCGGCGTAGGGACGATATGCGCGACCAAGCACAGGACGCGGCCGCGGGTCTTCCGCAAGGGCCTCCGCGCTACCCAGTGAGCCCCGAAACGCACTACCGGGATGCGAACTGGCAGCACTTCATCGCCCCACCGGCGGCACCTCAAACGCTGGGAGACCTTCCTAGACAACGTTACGGAAGCACGGGGTTGGCTCCGCTCGGCCAGTTGGTTCTGGCCTTGGCTTTGATGGCGCCAAGCTGGTGCATCATCCAGCTGTCCCTGACGGTCGACTATGACGGGTTGTTGAGTTTGGTCGGCCTGGCTCTGAGCGGTCTCGTGGTGGCAGCGGTCGCTATCGTCTCACTCGTTGTGCTTGGCCTGCCCGTTCGCCTCATACCGTGGGTCAACCGCCGGTGGGCAGGCAACGCCAGAGCATATGTCGCAGTATCCGCTATCGCCGTGGGCCTGATGACTGCAGGATGCCTGATGAGGGTTCCGCACGTTGGCGGCGAGAACGGCATCCACTACAGCGTCCTCACACCGGACCCGGTTCTTCTCTGCGGTGGCTGGTTCCTCCTCGCGTTCCTTATGGTGAACGCATCACTGCCACTTCGCTGGACGAGGTAGCTCTGGCGCCGTCCCGGAACTATTCCAACTTGGTGGGGGTGGTGAGCGCGGCGGCCACGTCCACGGCCTCTTCGAGGGTGGCGGGCATCGCGGAATGGAAGGCAGCCAGGGCGTCGGCTCCCCGGACATGCGAGGCCAGCACCACCACGTGGACCATCTCATCGAAGGCGGCGCTGCACGCCAGGATGTCTCCCGGGCGCTGCCGCCAGTGCAGACCAGGCCCGGCATCAGGCTGAAAAACCACCCACCAGCCGGCACCGCCCGTGTCAAGGAAGACGTAGCCGCCCGACGGGTGGAGAGCGATCGCGTTCACGCCGCGGCCGCCGTACCCCTCCACCTTTTCGGGAGGGGCGGCGAACCGGACCCCGCTGTCGTGTTGGGGAAGATCGTCCCAGCGCATGTGCCCTGCCTTTGCCGCCCGTGCCAACCCTGCACGTCCATCACACGCCTGCGGGCCGGAAAAGGGGCCGGTTTGCCGGCGATTTTGACGGGTTCTTGACGCACCCCGGCAACTGGGTCGCAGTTGATGTCGTTATGAGGGCTCAAAACGACATCAAATGCGACTTAGTTGGGTTCAGCGGCGGGGCAGGGGCCTAGCCGGTGATGTCCGTGCTGGTGCTGAGGTCCTTCCACTGCTCCCGCTCGGCCAGCTGGGCGTCGGCCACCATGCCGAAGGCCCCGTACGCGTCAGTGCCCAGGAGCAGCAGCGCCGGCGGGTTCCCGGACTCGGCCACTGTGACGATCGCCTGGGCCGCCTTCACCGGATCGCCGGCCTGGTTGCCGTCCATGGTGTCGTTCTCCTTGCGCCGCTTGCCGGCCGTGTCTGCGTAGTCGCCGATCGGCGTCGCGGACTGGGTGAGCGAGCGGCCGGCGAAGTCGGTGCGGAAGCCGCCCGGTTCCACGGCGGTGACGCTGATGCCCAGCGGCTGCACCTCGTTGCGGAGCGAGCCGGACAGGCCCTCCAGCGCGGCCTTCGTGGCGGAGTAGTAGCCGGACCCTGCCGGGGTGATGCGCGCGCCGATGGAGGAGATGTTGAAGATCGCCCCCGATTTCCGCGCCCGCATGCCGGGCAGGACGGCCTTGATCATGTCCACCGCGCCGAAAAAGTTGGTGTCGAACAAACTCCGGATGTCGCCGTCGTCCGCTTCTTCAACGGCCGCGCGGTACCCGTAGCCGGCGTTGTTCACCAGCACGTCCACGCCGCCGAAGCGCTCCTCCGCCTGCCCCACCGCGTCCGCCACCTGCGCCGTGTCCGTGACGTCCAGGGGGAGGGCCAGGCTGGTGTCCGGGTGGGCTGCCGCGATGTCCTCCACCGAGGCGGCGTTCCGGGCGGTGACGACGGCGTTGTGCCCGGCTTCGAGGACGGCCTGGGCCAGGGCGCGGCCAAGTCCGGTGGAGCATCCTGTGATGAGCCACGTTGCCATGGGGTTTCCTTTCGGAGGTCTGTCGGGTGACGGTCGGGTGTGGTCAGGCTTCGGGGATGGGCATCGCGAACCGGTCCAGGCGCGCTTCGTCCGGGTCCGGCCCGCTGCGCACGCCGGAATCCAGCGCATCGATCGCGGCAAGCTGCTCGGCGCTCAGTTCGAAGTCGAACACGTCAAAGTTCTCGGCGATGCGCCCCGGGTTGGTGGACTTGGGGATGGCGGAGCGGCCCTGCTGCAGGTGCCAGCGGAGCATCACCTGCGCGGGCGACTTGCCGTGGGCCTGCCCGACGGCGGCAATCGCCGGGTCTTCCATGACGTTCCGCCGGTGCTCATCACCCCAGCCGGGGTAGAACGTGATGCCGCCGATGGGCGACCACGCCTGGGTGAGGATCCCGCTGGCCGCATCGGCTGCCTGGACATCCGGCTGAGCGAAGTAGGGGTGCAGCTCGATCTGGTTGACGGCGGGGACCACGTCTGTTTCGGCGAGCAGCTGCTTGAGGTGGTGCGGCATGAAGTTGCTGACGCCGATGGCCCGCACGTGCCCGTCCTGGAGCAGGGTCTCCAGGGCCTTGTAGGCGGCGATGGTCTTGGCGAACCGGTCCGGGGCGGGCTGGTGGAGGATGAGCAGGTCCAGCTGTTCCACCCCGAGCTTCCCCACGGCCTTGTCCCAGGCGTGCAGGGTTTCATCGTAGCCGTAATCGCTGACCCACACTTTGGTTTCGATGAACACGTCGGAGCGGTCCAGGCCGGAGCGGCGGATGCCTTCGCCCACCTCGCGCTCGTTGCCGTACGCGGCGGCGGTGTCAATGTGCCGGTAGCCGGCGTCGAGCGCGGACTGGACTGCCGCCGTCGTCTGTTCCGGTGGGCTTTGGAAGACGCCAAGGCCCAGGGCGGGCATGGTGACGCCGTTGTTGAGGGTAAGTTCCATGGTCATGCCTTCACGGTATTTCGGTTTGCGCGGTTGTGGGAGGGTGCGCCGGTACCTCCCTCCGGTGCCGGGCCTGCGCGTACCGTGGAGGCCATGACACACAGCGACGATGTGCGGAAGTTCCTGACCTCCCGCCGTGCCCGGATCACGCCGGAGGAGGCCGGGCTGCCTGCGTACGGCGGGAACCGGCGGGTGGCGGGGCTGCGCCGCGAGGAAGTGGCGATGCTCGCCGGGATGAGCATCGATTACTACATCCGGCTGGAGCGCGGGAACCTGTCCGGCGCGTCGGACAGTGTCCTGGAGGCGCTCGCACGGGCGTTGCAGCTGGACGACGCCGAGACGGCCCACCTGTTCGACCTGGCCCGGGCGTCCGCGGCGGCGCCCCGTGTGCGGCGCAAACGGAGCCCGCAGACGGTGCGGCCCAGCGTGCAGCGCATCCTCGATGCCATTACGACGGCGCCCGCCTGGGTCCGGAACGACCGCGGCGACGTCTTGGCGTCCAACGAGCTGGGCCGGGCGCTGTACCAGGACATGATGGCCGAGGAAGTCACACCGCCCAACAGCGCCAGGTTCACCTTCCTGAACCCGAAGGCGCGGGCCTTCTTCCGCGACTGGGAGCGCAGCGCCGACGACATTGTGGCAGTGTTGCGGTCCACGGCCGGGAAGAACCCGTTCGACAAGGACCTCACGGACCTGATCGGCGAGCTCTCCACCCGCAGCGAGGAATTCCGCACCCGCTGGGCCAAGCATGACGTCAAGTACCACCGCACCGGCCGCAAGCGCCTGCACCACTCGGCCGTGGGCGACCTGGACCTGACCTACGAGGCGCTTGAGCTCCCCGCGGACCCGGGCCTGCGGATCAACGTCTACACAGCCGAGCCCGCCTCGCCGTCGGAGGATGCGCTGAAGGTGCTGGCCAGCTGGGCCGCCACGCAGCGGAGTTTGGACGGGGCTGTCCGGGATTCGTTGGCAGCGCAGGAGCAGCTTCGGCCCTAACGGTAACCGCGGACGACGGCGGGAGGCCAGTTTCGCCGTCACGCCCGGTCAGGTGCGGGTCAGGGGCGTGGCCAGTGCCGTGGTTGGATGGTTGGCATGGGGAAACGGTTGGATGGCGGCGTCTTGATGGTCTTTGCCGTCACGTTGCTGTTCCTGTCAGTGCTGTCGACGTTCATGGTGTTCGGGTCGGGTTTCGACTGGGACCCGGACGACTATCCGCCGGAGTATTGGAAGGCTGAAATCCCGCAGCGCCAGTGGATCATGGCTATTGGAGTTGCCGTACCCGCTGCTTCGATGGCAACCGCGGCTGCTTCGATGTTCGCCCTGCCCCGCCGGCCGGTTCGCATCATTGCCGGCGGACTGGTGGCGGTGCTGGCCTTGGTGCCCTTCGTCGTCAGCTGGTACCTCGGGGACGAGGCCGTGAGCAAGGCGCAATATTGGGCGGCCTACACGGACCCGGGCAGCTACCGGCGGTAACGGACCTCCCCAAGCCCCGTCCCGCCGTCGTGCTTCCTAGAAGGAACCCGGAACGCGCGGAGTGGCGGCGGCGTAGACGTTCTCGTGGATCTTCTTGAACCCGCCCTGCTCGAGCTCGGCGGTGTTGTAGCCGTCCGGAACCAGGACAGCGGTGACGATGCCGGTGGACCCCGTCCGCACGATTTCCTGGTCGCTCTTGGACCCGGTGCCGCAGCCGGCGACCCATTGCCGGGGGTGGTTGTCCGGGAACACCGTCAGGCAGGATGTGGTGCCCTCTGTGTTCTGGCTGACGAAGTAGCGGATGTCGTCGACGTCCGCCACGAGCCGTAGCGTGTGCTCGCCCTCGGGCACGGCAGTCACGCCCGGCGGGAGGGTGTCAGCTTCCGTGGCCGGACGGTCCAGCACCGCCAGGCGCGGAGGGCCAGAAAGTGAGTTCAGCAGCACCCCCAAAGCCAGCGCAGCGACGATCGCGAGAATGATGAGGACCGGCATGTTCAGGGTCTTGCCTGCTGGCCGTGGCGCCCTCACTGTGCGTGTCCCTGTTCGTTGCGGAGCCGGACCAGACGGACCATATGGAAGGTAATCAGCCCGATGCCCACAGCGATGAACGCCAGGTCCCACCCGGCGAAAGCACCTGTGGCAAGGCGGTAAATTGACGGCGCCATGACCAGCAGGGCCACGACGCTGGAAGCCCAGGCCGAGAACCTGATGTTGACCTGTTCGTCCCGGGACTTCGCGTGAGCCGGTGGTTTGGTGTGGTCCCTCAAGCGTTCGTGTTCCATGCGTCTGCCCCCTCAGGCGTTGGTTCCCCGAGCCTACAGGACCCGGATTCGGCGGCTGCGGGTATTGCCGCTTTCCGTGGAGCGGGGCTACCTTGTGGCCATGGAACGCATGGCCGTACCCGAAGACATCGATGCCATCTGCAGCGGCCTGCCCGAGGTGGAGCTCGGGATTTCCTGGGGCGACCGGCCAACCTACAAAGTGCCGCGCGGGCCGAAAGGGCGGGGCTTCGTGCTGTACCGGGCCCCGCACAAGACGGCGGTGGACCCGGCAACGGGGGAGCAGTACCAGGACCTGCTGGTGATCATGGTCCCGGACGACGCCGCCAAGGAAGCCCTGGTGGAGGACCCGTCCGTTCCGTTCTTCACCATCCCCCACTTTGACGGGTACAACGCCGTCCTGGTGCAGGAATCCCGGCTGGGTGAGATCCCCCGGGACGAGCTGGCCGAGATCCTGGTGGAAGCCTGGGCCACCCGGGCGCCGAAGAAGCTGTCAGCGGAGTTCTTCGCCGGCCGCTGACTGCGGGAGTGCACGACGGCGGCCGGCACGCTCCGGACGACCGCACCCCGGGTAGGGTGGCCGGGTGAGCGCTGATGAGCAGGAGCTGACCGGCGGGAACGCATCCACAGGCGTCGTCCGGGTGGGAGACACCGTCCGGAAACCCTGGCTGGGTACCTCGTCCGCAGTGCAGGGCTACCTGGCCACGCTGCGGTCCGCCGGGGTGGACGTTCCCCGGCCGCTGGGCCGCGACGGGATGGGCCGGGCCGTGGTCGAGTTCATCAACGGACAGCAAGCCATGGACCTGCTGCCGCTGGGCAGGGAGGACCTGGTCCGGGTGGGCGGCATGATCCGGAAAATCCATGACGCCAGCGAAGCCTTTGCCATCCCCACCCCGGATTCCTGGGAGATGCTGCTGCCCGCCGAGAAGCCGGACCTGATGTGCCACAACGACCTCGCGCCCTGGAACCTCATCATGGGCGAGCGATGGGTATTCATCGACTGGGACGGCGCCGGCCCGAGTACCCGGCTGTGGGACCTGGCGTATTCGGCGCAGTCATTCGGGCTCCTGGTGGAAGGCGAGCCGGTGCAGGACGCGGCGCTCCGGCTTCGTGCCTTGGTGGACGGGTACGACGCCGATGCCTCCTTGCGGGCGGCGCTTCCCGCTGCGATGGCTCGGCGGACGGCGGCCATGCACCGGCTCCTGGAGTCATCCCACCAGTCCGGCTTCCAGCCCTGGGCGGACATGTTCGTCAACGGGCACGGCGCCCACTGGCAGGCGGCGGCACAGTATGTCGAACGGAACCAAAAAGCCTGGGCGGACGCGCTCGCACCAGGTGACTGACCGCCGTCGTCCGTGTCCGTAACACCCGGAGCGACGCCTCGGCAGCCACCCGCGGCTGCCTCCGTGCGGAGCCATAATCGGGGCCTTCCCGGGTGAAGGGCTGCGTGGCACCATCTAACCCATGACCAAGTACCTGATTTCTTTTCCGGGCAAGGGCCAAGCCATGAACCTCACCGAAGAGGAGTTCCCCATCGTGGTGGCCGAGTCGCATGCTGTGATTGAGGAGGCCAAGGCTGCCGGCGTGTACGTCTTCGGCGGCGGCATCGCGGAGGATATCGCTCCCGTGCTGGTGCAGGCCGACGGCTCCGCTGGCACGGACATCTACCCGGGCTCGGACATCACCGGCGGGTTTACCGTGCTGGAGGTGCCCACCCGGGCGGAGGCCGAGCAGTGGGCGGCAAAGATTGCGGCTGCCTGCCGCTGCGCCCAGGAGCTCCGCGAGTTCATGTACGATCCCGCCAGCTGACAGCCGGGCCGCGCTGCGCTTCTTCGATTTCGACGCGCATACCCGTGAGCGCAGCCCGCATACCCCTGGCGAAATCGAGGATGCGGGTCGAAATCGGAGATCAGCGTCGGGACCGGACCCTCAGTCCCGGGCCACCGGCAGGGCGAGCCGCATGGTGGTCCCGTCCGGCCCGGTGCGGGCCACTTTCACGGTGCCCCCTGCCCCGGAAGCGATCTCGCGGACCAGGGCCAGGCCGATCCCGAAGCTCCGCTTGCCGGGGGCGTTGCCGGGCCCGGGTGCACGGACAAAGCGGTCGAAAATCCGGTCCGGGTCAACGCCGGTGATCCCCGCTCCGGTGTCCGCCACCTGGAGCACCGCAAACGAACCCTCCACCGAGGCGCTAATGGTGATGGTCCCGCCGTCGGGCGTGTGCGTGAGCGCGTTGTCCGCCAGGGCCAGCACTGCGCGGCGCAGGGAACCGGAGTCGATCCGTGCGGAAGGCGCCCCGCTGGACGTGAACACCAGCCGGACCCCCTGCTGCGCCGCCAGGTCCTGCAGGTCGGCCGTCACAGAGCGGCCCACGGAGGCCACATCCACCGGATCGGCAGCATCCGCAGCGCCGCCGGTGGCTGCCAGGAGGAGTTCGTTCACAATCCCGGTCATGGTGCCCGCATCCTCCCTGATCCGCGCCAGCGCCTGCCCGGTTTCGGAGCCGGGGTCAGCCTTGCGCTGGGCCAGCTGGATGCGGGTGTCCAGGATGGTGAGGGGCGTGCGCAGTTCGTGGCTGGCGTCCTGTACGAACTGCCGTTGGCGGGCCAGCGCTTCACCCAGGGGGCGGATGGCGCTGCGGGCGCTGAGCCACCCCACCACGCCGGCCAGCACAACGCCTGCCAGCCCGGCAAGAATCATGCCCTCGATCAGGTCCTTCGAATCGAGGTACGTGTAGGTCTTCCCGGGCGCCGTGGACCCCGGCAGTACAGGGTTGGCGAGCTTGTACATCAGGAAGGCGGTGGCAGCGGCAAGGAGGCAGAGCACCAGCACCGCGCACGCCGCAGTGATCCGCAGGGCCACCTTCAGCGAGGCCCGCCGGAGCGTCTCGGCGTCGCCGGATGCGGGAGCCGGCGTCATGAGGGGTCACCGATCTGGTAGCCCACGCCGTGCACGGTGCGGACCACCGTCCGGGAAATCTTCCGCCGCAGATGGTGGACGTAGGTGTCGATCACCCCGGGCTGGTCGGTGGGGTGGAAGTGGTCCGCCAGCAGTTCGTCGCGGGTAAACACGCGGCCGGGTTCGGCCGCGAGGGCCGCCAGAACTTCTGCCTCCTTCGCGGTGAGCGACACCGTGTCGCCGTACACCGACCGGACAGCGCGCGACGCCGGGTCCAGCTCCCAGGTGCCGATGCCCACCGTCCCGCCGGGCGTACTGTACGTCCGCGTCAGGGCGCGCAGCCGCGCGGCCAGCTCGCCGGCGTCGAACGGCTTGGTCATGTAGTCGTTGGCGCCGGCGTCCAGGCCCGCTACTTTCTGGTCCGTGTCGCCCAGTGCGGTGAGGATGAGGATCGGTGCGGCCACGCCCTTGGACCGCAGGGCCGCGATCACGCTGACGCCGTCCATCACGGGCAGGCCGCGGTCAATCACCATCACGTCCCACGGCTGGGTCAGGCCCAGGTGCAGGCCCTCCTGCCCGTTGGCGGCCAGCCGGACGGCATAGTCCGGCTCCAGCAGCTCGGCGATCAGCGGGCCCAGCACAGGATCGTCCTCAACGAGCAGCAGGGCCAGCCGTTCCGCGGTTGTCATGCGCCTATTCTTTCGCAGCCGGCCCGGCGGTGGGGTCAACGGCGGCGGTGTCAGGAGCGGCGCCGTCAGCGGCGGCAGCCTTGCGGCGGCGCTTCAGGAACTCCACCACCCACGGCACCACGGAGACCAGCACCATCACCACGGCAATGACATCGATGTTCTTCGCCACGATCTCGTAGTGCCCCAGCCACGTGCCCAGGAGCGTCACGGACGTCGCCCAGACTGCCGCGCCCACAATGTTCCACAGCGCGAAGGAACGGTATTCGTAGCGGGCGGCCCCTGCGGTGAGCGGCGCGAAGGTGCGCACCATGGGCACAAAACGGGCGAGGACGACGGCGGCGCCTCCATGGCGGCGGAAGAAGTCTTCGGTGGCGGTCAGGTGCGCCGTCTTGAGGATGCGGGCATCGTCCTTGAACCAGCGGCGGCCGAATTTCCGCCCGATGATGTAGCCCACCTGGTCGCCGGCGATGGCGGCCGCGGTGATCACGCCGATCAGCACGGGCAGTGCCAGCTGGAGCTGCTGGTGCAAGAGCCCGGCCGTGAAGAGCAGCGAGTCGCCGGGCAGGAACGGGAACAGGACCCCGGATTCGATGAACACCATTGCCGCGATCACGCCCAGGGCCGCCGGCCCCAGGCCTTCCAGGAGGCTTGCCGGGTCCAGCAGGGACGGTGAACCGGCGGCGTGAACCACGCCTGAAACAAGAATGTTGTGCATGTCTGGTCCCTTAGATCCGGCCCGAGGGGCGCATGGTGGCGGCGGGCAGGCGCTCCAGGAGCCGCGGGGCGAAACGGTTCCAAAGCCCGGCGAGCAGGACCGCTGCGGCGCTCGCGGCCAGGAAGGACGCCGCCACATCCGTGGGGTAATGCACGCCGATGTAGAGCCGGGACCAGGCCACCACCACGGCCATCACCGCGCCGGCCACGGCCACAGGCTTTGCCCAGCGGGTGCCGCGGAAGAGGAAGTACAGCGCGAACGCCAGGGCCACGGCGAAGCAGGTGTGGCCGCTGGGGAAGCTGTTGGAGCCGGTCTCCGGGGCAAGGGGATCGAAAAGCAGGGCCGGGTTGGGCCGCTGCCGGGCGAAGATCAGCTTGAAGGCCTCGCTGGCCACCCAGCCCGAGCATGCCGTGAGGCCGAACGCCACGGCGCCAACCAGGTCGCGCCGGAACACCCAGATGGCCAGCGCGGCCGCGGCGATGAGCAGCAGCCCCGCCACCGGGCCGAACAGCAGGTTGATCCCCATGGCCACGGCAGTCAGCGCGGCGGCGTGGTGCAGGCTGAGGGTCTGGTCAAAACCCAGTTCCGCGGCCGTATCGCCGGGCAGCAGCTGCACGGCCAGGCCAATCGTCACGACGGCGGCGCACAGCAGCGCTCCCACCGGCAGCCAGTGCCGGGGCTGGGGGAGTGCCCGGAACCGGGTGCCGACGGCCGGGGAAGCCGTGGGGGCGGGGTGCTGTTGACCGCGTGAGTTGTCTGTTGGCTGGTGCATCGGCTTCCTTGGGGAGGGGATGTGGCCGCTGTCCGGCCCACATTCAACCCTCCCAAGGCGTCCTTAAGAAAGGCTTAAGAACTCCTGTGCCCTGTTCCTGTGGTGGGGATGGGTGTATGAGAGACAGCCCTCCCAACCTGATTAGGGGCTAACGTTCATTGACTTTCCATTTCAAGCTGGGGATGCTCGTTCCTACGTGTTTCAGGTAATTCAAACGGGTTGAGGTGTCCCGTGGGCAATGGCGTCTGTGGACATTTGGAATTGAATTTGCTCCGGTATTGGCAACTGCGCCGTGACGGAGAAATTGTCCGCGTTGCCGCCAGGCAGCAGCGTCTCATCGCCGTGCTTGCCGTCCACGGGCCCAGCCTGCGGATCTATCTGGCCGGTTTGTTGTGGCCAAACTGCCCTGAGCCGAGGGCGCTGGAAAGCCTGAGGGTCAGCACTCATCTGGTGACGCGCCAGGTGCCGGGGCTGCTGGCGAAGAACGGGCCGATGCTCGCCCTGGACCCTGCGGTGCAGGTTGACCTGCATCGGGTCCGTGCCCTGCTCCAGGACGGCTCCGCCGGCTTCGGGCAGGCCGCCCGGGCGCTCCTGGACTTGCGCGGGGCCGAGCTGCTGCCAGGGTGGTACGAGGACTGGGTGGTCTTTGAGGAAGGCCGGTTGCGCCAGTCCCGGCTCTGGGCCCTGACCACGCTGTCCCGCTCGCTGCTGACGGCAGGTGACTGTGAAGGCGCTGCGGAAGCCGCGGTGGCCGCACTGGATATTGAACCGCTTTATGAGAGCGCAGTGCGGGCTTTGGTCATCGCCGAAATACGGATGGGAAATTCCGCCTCAGGCCTGTTGGCGTATGAAAAGTATGCGGTGACCCTGTGGCAGGAAATGGGCGTGGCGCCTTCCGAGGAACTCGTGAAACTCATCGACGAAGTCCAGGGCCCGGTCCATCCGCAGGTGCACAGCGGCCGGAAAACACCGGTGGACTATTCAGCCGTTCTGGTCCCACAGCCACTCCCGCACGGCCTGGACCACTTGCTCCCGGTCGGCGGCGGCGAGGCTGCCGTGGCGTCCGGGGCCTTCGCTGAAGGTCACCCGGGCACGGAAGGCGGGCTCGCCGTCGGCCTCGATCCACGTGCGGATGACAAGCGTCCCGCCGCTGGCGGGAGCGGCGGACCCGGCGGGGGCGCTGTCGTCGATCATGCTGTCACCTGACTCCTTCTTTGTAGCCCTGATCATGCTGCAGGAACCGTCTGCAACCCGCTGTTTTTACGGAAAGATTGACGCAAGATCGGCACACCCGCGCAGCCGGTCCGCGCGACGGGACGCACCGGTAACGGGGCAGTAACGCCGGCCGTGGTCTCCTTCCTCAGGCGGTGGCAACGTGGGCGGCGGAACTGCGAGGGGCTCGATGCCGTGGGTGATGGACCTCAGTGGCCGGCAGGCCTGGGCCGGGGAGGCGATAGCAACCCTCCGTGCCGGGGACATCGCGCTGGATTCCGTTGATGCGCCGGGCAGCGTTTCGGCAGCGGGGTTGATCGTGGCGCAGGAACTGACCCGGGACCTGGAGGCGGCGCTCGCGGCTGCGGAGCACGGCCGGTGCCGGGTGATGGTGATCGGGCCGCCGGACGGATCGTTGCGGCCGTGGCCGGTGCTGGAGGCGGGCGCGGCGGAATGCGTGGCATGGCATAAGCAGGCGGCGGCGGTTTCGGCGTGGCTGCAGCGGGTGGAGGACGTCGAATCGGTGATCGATTCCCTGCCGGTCCGGGACAAGCTGGCGGGGCAGAGCCCGGCGCTCCGGACAGCCCTGCGGGAGCTGGTGGTGGCGGCGAAATTCGGACACGCGCCCATCTTGATTCAGGGCGAGACGGGCACGGGCAAGGAGCTCGCGGCACGGGTGGCCCATGCGGTCAGCAGCCAGCGCGGAAACCTGGTGGTGGTGGACTGCACCACCATCGTCCCCACACTGATGGGCAGCGAACTGTTCGGCCACGAGCGGGGCGCGTTCACCGGTGCGGTCAGCGTGCGGACCGGTGCGTGTTCCGGCGCGGACCAGGGTTCCCTGTTTCTGGACGAGGTGGGTGAGCTCCCGCTGGAGCTCCAGCCGGAACTGCTCCGCGTGGTCCAGGAAGGCACCTACAAGCGGGTGGGCGGCGACCGGTGGCTGCACAGCAAGTTCCGGCTCATCTGCGCCACCAACCGCGACCTCCTCAGCGAAGTGGCCGGCGGCGGCTTCCGCACCGACCTGTACCACCGCATCGCCGCCTCCGTGGTCACCATGCCGCCCCTCCGCGACCGGCTGGAGGACATCCTCTGCCTGTTCGCCAGGTTCTGCCGCGAAGCCACTGGGGCCCGGACCGATCCCGAGGTGGACCCGGCGGTCCAGGACGCCCTCGTCAGCCGCAGCTACCCCGGCAACCTCCGCGACCTCAGGCAGCTCGCCTTCCGCATCGCCGCCCGGCACGTGGGCCCCGGCGCCATCACCCCCGGCGACGTTCCCCGCGATGACAGGCCGCAACCATCCCGGGGGCCGCTGGGCAAAGACGCGTACGACGGCGGTACCTCCGCCGCGAATCCGCTCACCGCGGCGGTGGCTTGGGCCGTTGACGCGGGCCTGGGGCTGCGCGAGATCAAGGAGCGCGCCGCGGAGGAGGCCGTTGCGCTGGCGGTGGAGCGCAGCGGCGGGAACGTCCATGCGGCCGCCTCCATGCTGGGGCTCACGGACCGCGCCGTCCAGCAGCGGCAGGCCCGCAAGGCAGGTCCACAAACAGATCCGGCCGCTGGCGAGGGCACCTAAACGCCGTGGGACAGCTCGTTGGCCACTTCCCGCCAGTACCGGTCGCCGGTCTCGTCGGCTAGTTCCCGGAACAGATCGCCCAGCTCCCGCCAGAGCACGTCAGGTCCCTTCCTGCGCAGCCGCTGGGGCCTCTGCTGCGGCCGGTGGAAGGTGCCGGCGAACCGCTGCCGGACCAGCGGCTCCACCGCCAGGCCGAAAAGGTCCGGCTTGCCAGGGTGCGGGAACGGCATCGTCTTGGGCAGCTCAACCTTGTCCAGCTCCCGGCGCGAAACCAGCAGCCGTTCCAGGCTGGGCAGCGGGCCCTTCTTCAGCAGCTCGTCGCGCTTCAGCTCATGCGCGAACACCCTCACGTGGGTGGGCGGGCCCTTGGCCGACCACGGCCTGTAGGTGACCAGCCACACCGAGGTCCGGTCCGGTTCGCTGCCCGCCATCCACGCCGGCCGCTTGCCCGTGGAGGTTCCCCGGGCCGCCGCGCTTTGCTGCACGTAGCGCTGCAGCTGATACAGGCCCTTCCGGATCGCCGCATCGTTGTGCGGCTTGATCTCCGCAAGTCCTGGGCCGCCGACGGCCTTGCTTCCGACGGTCAGTCCGGTTGTTGTCATAGCCATGCCGTGTTCCTCCTGTCGGTGCCACTTTGATCGGTGCGACTTCGCCCATTGCCCGCGAAGGCCGTGCGGCGCCCGCCGGTCCTGCGCGCCGGGCCGGTCAGCTGCAGGACGTTGCCGCCCAGGATGAGGGCCCGTTCGGCGGGCGGCAGGTCCAGCGCGAAAATCTTTGCGAGTTCGGGGGCTGGGTGCAGGTAGGGGCCGTCGCTGCCGTACAGCACTTTGCGCGCCCCCGCCCGGGCCACCGCCTCCGTCAGCAGGTCGAAGTACCGCACTCCGGAGGTGTCGGTGAAGATGTTGGGCACCATGGCCAGCGCGCCGATCAGCCGGCTCTGGGCCCGCCAGTCATCGGAGAAGGAGGACAGGTGCGGCACGATCCACGCCACCCCGGGATGACGCTCTGCCAGCCACACCACCTGCTCCACGTCGCCGCCGGGGTCGAAGAGCACCGGCATCCGGTGGCGTTCCGCGGCGAGACCCACCTCGTCCGTCGCCGGCCCGTCGGACCAGTGCACTTTGATCCCGCAGGCCCCATGGGTGTGGGCGTCCGCCACGATGCTGCCTACCCGTCCCCGATCCGCGGCGGCGTTGACGAACACGTACCAGAGCCATCGCCCCGGCGCCTGCCCGGCCAGCCCGGCCACGGTCCGGTTGGCCGCCGCATAGGCGCCCACGGGAGCGGCCATCAGCACCGCCCGGTAAATCCCGACGGCGGCCGCGCGCCTCCGCCACACCGCAAAGGAGGCAGCGGGGTCGGGAGGGCCCAGCGGCACCCCGGCGGTCCCCACATGGACGTGGGAGTCGACGATGTCCATCAGGCCGCCCGCCTGTCCCGCGTCACGGAGTCCAGTCCCCGTACCAGCCGGTCGAGGTCGGCCTGAGTGTGGTCGGCCCGCACCACCGCGGACAGCACGGCGCCGGGCCGGCAGCGGGGCAGCTGGACGAGTGCCTCCACACCCCTGGCGGCCAGGGCCGCATGCCACCGTCGCGCCAGCGGCAGCGACGCCACCCGGGTTCCCACGATGGGGAACGGCTGTCCCACCGGAGGCAGGCCCAGGCCCCGGAAGGCCTGCCGGAGCCACCGGGTCAGCCGCCACAGCCTGGCCCGCAGGGCGGGGAGGCGGCCGTTGCGGAGGGCACCGATCCCGGCGGCAAGATCAGCTGCCGACGGCGGACTGCTGTGCACCCGGTTCTCCCCGTGCCGGGCCAGCAGGTCAATAGCGGCCCGGTCGCCGGTGATCACCGTGACCGGGGTGCCGTACGCCTTGGCCAGCGACCCCAGCCACAGCACATGGTCGTGGCCGAGCCCCAGCCAGCGCGCCGTGCCGGACCCGTCGCCGAAGCCGCCCGCAAGGTCAGCATCGCCAAAGCCGCCGTGCCCGCCGTCGCGACGTCCGCCGTCGTGATTCCTCCTGCCCAGGACGCCGAACGCCAGCGAATCATCCACGATCACCCGGCCGCCGGTCTTTCCGGCCAGCGCCTGCAGCCGGGCCAGGGGAGCAGGCCGTCCGCAGCCCTGGCACCAGCCGTCGGTCACCAGCCACGTCCGCGTTGAGGGCACGACGGCGGGCGGCCGGAAATGCGGGTACGTCGCCACCCGCACGCCGCGGGAAACGCCGGCCCGGCAGGCCCAGTGGGTGAGGGGATAGGCGCCCTCGTCCACCAGGAGCAGGTCCCCGGGGCGGGGGATTTCCTGCAGAATGTCCATCATGCCGTGCAGTGCGGAGCGCGCCACCAGGCCGGCGCCGGCGTGCTGGCGGGCGGCCACAGTTGAGGCGAGGTCCGCGGCGGCCGGCAGCTCCCGCAGCGCTGCCGGCACCCCCGTGGTGAACTCCGCCCACGGCGCCAGTGAGGCGCTGGGGTGGTGCTGGCCCAGGAACAGTGCGGAGGTGAAGTCCGTCCCTTGCAGCGGGCTAGACATCTCCTGACCCGGCCATCGCCTAGTACCGCACAAGCTTCCGGGCCAGCCGGCGCTGCAGCAGCGCGGACGGCATGGTGGTGTCCACCCGCTCGCTGAGGTCCGCCCCTGTCACGGCCCGGTAGGCGTGGATGTAGCGCTGCACGGACGGCTTCCACTTGAGCGCCCAGTTCTTGGCGTCGTCGCTGGCCATGCCTGACTCGTTCCACCGGCCGTGGCGGACGGACAGCAGCAGCTGCTCGCCGTGGACGGCAAGGTCGTAGAAGTGGGTCACGCTGGTATCGGCCCACTCCTGCATCAGCTTCATGGTGTCCACCCGGCCCATCCATTCCTCCTGGTAGGGCACCATGGTGCGGCCGCCCAGGAACTCGCGCATCTCCGGCTGGGCCAGCATCCACTGCACGTCGAGGGTCTCGATCCGGGCGGTCAGTGAAACGTCGGCGAACTGGTTGTTGGCTCCGGCCGCGAGGACCAGGTGCAGTTCCTGCAGGTTGCTCAGCAGCGGAAAGGCGTCCGCGTCCACGGTCTTGTCGCTGAACTCCTTGTAGTAGCGGTGGCAGGCGTTGAGCAGGCCATGGAAGGCGTCCAGGAACTGGGTCCGCCGTTCCACGAGCGTCTCCGACGGCGGGATGGCCCGGCCGATCAGCTGCAGCCCGTACTGGTACTCGTACTCGGCGGCGCGGCGGCGCAGCGAGAGCCGGTCCTTCTCCGCCTCGGCCAGCCCCCAAAGGAGGCCTCTCAGCGGCAGGAGCGGGCTGACGGCGAGCCGGGACAACGCGTCCCCGCCGGCCGGGGTCCGCCGGTTCTGGAACCGGGCAATGATCCGGTTCAGCGACTGGAACAGCATGCCCTCCTCCAGCCAGTACACGTAAATCAGCTCGACGAAGGGCACCAGGTCCAGCGGGTAGGGGCCGTTGGGGATGCCGCTCGGGAAGGGGCTGGCGAGGTCCTTGTCCTGGTCGCTGACGTAGGACAGCGGAATGGCCTGGCTGCTGTGCGGGGCCGGTCCCCAACTGGTGCCCTTCTTGCCCGATCCGAACTTGTTGCCCAGCGCCCCCTTCGAAACGAATTCCACCGAGAGGGCGTGCAGGTTCTGGTACGTCATCCCGCCGAAGGGCGGGAAGGCATTGAAGCTCTTCTTCCGTGTCTTCGCGAATGCGGCGAAGTTGGTGTAGGTCAGGTTCCCGGATACCCCGGAAATGAACTCCCAAAGCTGGGAATGGCCGCTGTTGGGGGAGGCGTTCGGCTCCAGGGCCACCTTGACCACCGGTGCGGACTCGGGCGCCTGCACATCGATCCGGTCGATGATGGTCCAGTTCCCTACGATGCCGCGCATGTTGGGCCGGAACCGGATCCTGTACTCCATGGCCTCGGGAAGCTGGACTTTCAGGTCCAGGGCCTTGCCGCGGCTCATGGTCTTGCTGAAAACGCCGCCCTTGTTCCCGCCGATGGGCACGCTCCTGCCCCGTTCGTCCAGGACCTGGAAGTCGTAGTCGCCCAGCGGGTCCGAAGATTCCAGCTGGAACCGGATGCCCACGTCCTGTCCCGCGTAAACCGGTGCAACCGGCCGTCGATTGAAATCCATGGCTATCTCCTTGTTGTTAGTGCTGGTGTGGTGGGGTTCTGCGGTGCGGGCAGGCCCGGTGGTGCGGGGCTGCCCATGAGGTCCAGGCTGCTGCGCACGGCCCACGCGGTGAGCAGGGATGACAGCTGGGCGCTTTCCTCCCCGGCGGTGATCCGGCCGGCGGCCTTCGCCTGGCCCAGCACGGCGAACACCAGGGCGGGCCGTTGCCGGGCCATGATGCCGAAATCGTTGCCCCAGGCTTCGTGCAGGCTCAGCAGCCGGTCGGGCTGCCGCTGGCGGACGGGCCAGATGGTGCCCAACTTCCGGCCGCCGGCCAAGGCCACAGGGTGGTTCATGAGGACCTCCACCAGGTTGCCGATATGGGACTCGCGTTTCCTGATCCAGGCGAGGTGGTGGTCCGGGAGGCCGGCCACCGGGTACATCGCCCGCCACACCGCCGCCAGCTCCCGCCACTGCGGATGTGGGTAGAGGGCATTGCCCAGTGCCGCGGAGATCAGCACCCGCAGGTACGGCATCGGGTGGGGGTCGGTGCCGCCGGGGCGGAACACGAAATAGCGGGGAAGGCTGACCACCGCCAGGAGGCCCACCGTGGAGGTGATGCCCACCGTGGCCACGGACCACATGTCCGCCACGATTTCGCTGATCCAGAGGGACCACACGTCCCAGCCGCCGTCCGGGTCCTGCGCTGCCCGCCGGTCCAGCTCGGCCCGAAGTGAAGTGACCAGGTCCAGCTGCGCGGCCCCCTGGTGGCCCACTTCGTGCGCCAGGGAGGACGCGATCCCGCTGCCCACCATCCGCTCCCGGGGTAGCCGGATGATGCCCACCGGGTTGGGCTTGCCGCCGGGCAGCCGGGTCTTGGCGCGCCGGATCGCAGCACCCGCGCCCCGGGCGAGGTAGACCACCAGCCGGGCGTCGCCGTCGTCGTACCGTCCCAGCCGCAGCGCATCCTGGGCGAGGATGTCCAGCCCGGAAAGCCAGACCCCCGTGGAGTGTTCGCTGCGCTGGGTGACCACCTCGGTGAACATGTCGAACTGGGACAGGACCATGTTGAACTGGAGGCGGATGAGGACGAAACGACGCTGCTGTTCGGCGGGGGTGGCGGTCCGCCCGTCGCTGTGCAGCCAGTCGAGGAAGTCCCCGATCTGGACGCGCAGTTCGTGGCGTCCGGTGTGCAGGAACCGTTCGATCAGCAGCTGGGCGTCGCGGGGGAGGGCGGCGGCGAGGACCATTGTTTCGTGCATGACGAAAGGCTTGATCTGGTCCAGCCGCGACATCAGGCCGGTCGCTTCACTCTCGATCAGCGCCGTGCCGATGCTGTTGGTGTCCACCTCGATCGCCTGCCGTCAGCCGTCTGCCGTGTCCGCTCCGCCGGTCAGAGACCCAGCAGGATGACGCGCCCGTTGCGGCGGATCCAGCGGCCCTCGTCCGCGCCGCCGTCCTGGCCGCCGCCCTGGCCGGCGTCGGAATTTCCGTTCTGCTGGCCGCTGTCCCAGCCCTCGTCCGGGGCGCCCCAGGTGGCTCCGGAGTACTGGTTGTTGTAGATCCGGGTGCCGCCGCGGTAGCCGCCGGAACCGCTGGATCCGCGCCGGGCGGCCTGGCGGGCGCGCAGCAGGGATGGGGCGTAGCGGCGGGCGGCTGCGGTGGCTGCGGCGCGGGCGGCCGCGTTGGGCGGGACCGAGACGGGGGTCCGCGCGGCGTTGCGGTAGGCGGCCCGGGCGAACCGGACGTAGCGGCGGGCGGCTTCTTCCTCGGCCTCGGATTCGTCCATGGACTCGGCTTCGTCGGCTTCGAGCAGGCCGCCGGCCATGGAGCCGAGCTTGCTGCCGATGGCTGTCCCGACGCCGGGAGCCACGAAGGAGCCGATGGCGCCTCCCACAATGGGCAGCGCCGTCTTGGCCACCGATTTGAGCGCGCCGCCCAGTGCTCTGCCGATGGGGGACTTGATGAACTTGGAGGCGCCCCGGACCACGCTGCGGGCCAGGCTGCCCAGGAATTGGTCCAGTTCCTCCTCGGAGCTGACGCTGAGGAGTTCCATGGCCAGTTCGGTTTCGAGGTTCCCTTCGTGGTCCGATTCGCCTTCGTAGCCGCTGAAGCCGCCTTCGTCCTCTTCTTCCTGCGCCCAGGGGCTGGCGGACTCGGTCTCGTAGTAGGTGCTCATGGCAATGTCCTTTGGGTTGGGTGGTGCTCGGGGGTGGGTTGTGCCGGGTTAGCGTGCGTTGAGGATGACGATGTTGCGGCCGCGGCGGATCCACCGGCCGCCGGAACGTCCGGACTGGCCGGGCTGGCCGGGCTGGCCGGGGCGTTTGAGGAGGCCGGGGAGGTGTTGCCGGGCCGCGGCGGTGGCTGCCTGCTGTGCTGCCTGGACGGCGGGCACACTCTTGGGCGTGGCGGCGGTCCGCTGCGCGGTGTCGGTGGCGAAGCGGACGAAGGCGCGCGCGGTTTCCAGGTCGCGGTCCTCGGCGGAGAGGCCCTCCAGCTGCAGGCCGGATTCGAACTTGCTGCCCAGCCACTTGCCCACCTGTCGTCCGGCCTGACCGCCGGCGCCGGGGACGAAGTAGTTGCCCACCGCCTGTCCCAGCTGGGGCAGGGCCTTCCTGGCGGCGGACTTGAGCACGTTGCCCACGGCCTGTCCCGCGGCGCTGCCGGCGAAGTCGCGGGCGGCGGAGAAGGCCTTCTTGGCCAGGTCGCCGAGGAACTGGTCCAGTTCGTCCTCGTCGCTGACTTCGAGCAGTTCCGCGGCGAGGGCGAGCTCGTCGGCTTCGCGGCTGTCCGCCTCTCCCCACAGGCCCCCGGCCTCGCCGGCGTCTTCGCCCTGGAACGGTGACTCGTCCTCGTAGGAGTAGCCGGACTCCTGTTCCATCACCTCGCCCCAGGTGCCTTCGTCCTGGCCCTCGAACAGTGCCCTATCGATGTCGTGCATGAGTATTTCCTTTCCGGAGTCTTGCAGGCGCCGCCGTTGGAGGCGCCACCGCGGAACACCGCATACCCTCTTACTGCACAATTCGTGCCAACCCTTTGGGGGCTTGGGTTGCGGTCTCCGGGGCCGGGTTTCCGGGCGCTGACAAGCGCGGGGCCGAACGGGGGTTCGCCGCGGCGAAAATAGATTCGCGTGGGGCTGGTGCAGCGAAGTTGCGCTCAGGCGCCCTGCTGCAGCGTGTGACGGTACTTGTTCACGGTCCGCCGGGCGACGCTGAACCCGCCGCGCGCCAGCATCTCCCGGAGCTGCTCGTCCGAGGCGGGACCCGCCGTCGTGATTGATTCCCGCAAGGCAGCCCGCGCAGCCAGGCCCTTGCCGAACATGCAGGCGAGGTCCGTGACGGAGCCGGTGGGCAGCCGGAGCCGCTTGCCGCTGACCGCCCGGCTCACCGTGGACGGGTGCAGCCCGAGTTCCTGCGCGACGGCGGTCCGCGTCAGGGGTTTGTGGTGCCCGGTGCCGCGGTCCAGGAAGTCCTTCTGGTGCATCACCGCGCATTCGGTGATGCGGAGGAGGGCGCCGGCGCGGCGGTCGATCTGGTAGAGGAGCCGCTGCGCCGCAAGTTCATGCTCTGTGAGCCATTGCGCCGCCTCGGTGGTGCCTGACGCCCCGCGCAGGCCGGCGGAGAGGTCCGCCACCTGCAGCCCGAACCAGGCGCTCGCCGGCACCTCCACCTCCAGCGATCCGTCGGGCCTGCGGTACAGGAACACGTCCGCGGTTGGAGCCGCTCCTGCAACGGACGCAGTTTCCGCGGAAACGAACGGCTTCAGCCGGTCCTTGATGAGCGCCAGGCCTTCCCGGACCTGGGCCTCGGTCAGTCCCATGGCGCGGACGACGACGTCGGTGCTTCCCGCGGCCAGGTCGCCGAGGTGCCCGCGAACCAGGCGGGGGAGCCAGTGCGGGACGTGGCCCTGCTCCGCGAGCGCGTCAGCCTGGGCGGCCAGTAAATTGGTGATGCTGGTGGCGGCGATGCCGGGCGGGCCCACGGCCTTGATGGCGCGGACGGCTTCGTGGACGTGCCCGGGCTCCAGGTTTTCAGCTGCGGCGATCGCTTCCGGTCCGGCGTCGAGGAGCCCGCGTGGGGTCAGGTGCGCGATGACCAGGGTGAGCGCGTGACGGCAGTCGGACCGGACTTCCGTTCCGGCGTCGGCTTCGAGCGTCGCGAAGGGGTCATAGGCCGGTTCCATGCCGCCGGGGAACTGGGCAGCGGTGGCCCGCCCCGTACAGCGGGGGCAGGTTCCGGAGGCGACGTGCCGGCCGCAGCCGGGGCACGGGTGGCCCTCGGCCCGCTCCAGGACGGGGTTCTCGGCGAGCGCGCGTTCTGTGGCCTGCGTGACCTCGTCGTGGGTCAGGGCCAGCATGCCCATGGCGTTTAGAAGGCCGGGCAGCGCACGAAGTTCAGCGTGCAGCACGGTCTGCAGTTGCAGGCTCTGACCCGCCACTCCGCTCGCCATGGCCCTTCAGTACCCCCTCAAACGCGCGCTCACTTGCGGTGTCTTCCCAGGGGACGCGCGCTCACTGGTTTCAGGTTGGTTGGTCTCCATTTGCCACGACGGCCGTTACTGCAGCGTTACGCCGAGCCCCCAAAACGACATCTACTGCTACCCAGTTGGGGGAGCCGCCACGAGTGAGCGGGCGTTGGAGGGATAGCCGCCACAAGTGAGCGCGCGTTGTAGCGAGAGCCGCCACAAGTGAGCGCGCGTCGAAGGGGGAGCCGCCACGAGTGAGCGCGCGTCGAAAAGGGGTGGCACGCTTGACGGCCCCAAACGCTTCCGCATATCCTGAACGAACGGTCGGTAAATAAATCCGCGCCGTCCCGGAAGGTCATTGCATAGGAGCAACCATGGCAGCGCAGAACCTGCAGTCAGTGCCCGCTGAGCCCGCAACCGAACAGGCCCAGGCGGCCCAGCAAGAAGCGGACGCAGCCGGCCAGGCCCACTTCGACCGCGTCATCGCCGAAGATTCACGCATTGAGCCCAAGGACTGGATGCCGGCCGCCTACCGCAAGACGCTGCTGCGCCAGGTATCCCAGCACGCCCACTCGGAGATCATCGGCATGCAGCCCGAGGCCAACTGGATCTCCCGTGCCCCCAGCCTGAAGCGCAAGTCCATCCTCATGGCCAAGGTCCAGGACGAGGCCGGCCATGGGCTCTACCTCTACAGCGCCGCCGAAACCCTCGGCCAGAGCCGCGACAAGATGATGGACGACCTCATCGCCGGCAAGGCCCGCTACTCCAGCATCTTCAACTACCCCGCCCGCACCTGGGCGGACATGGGCGCCATCGGCTGGCTGGTGGACGGCGCAGCCATCTGCAATCAGGTCCCGCTGTGCCGCGCCTCCTACGGCCCCTACGGCCGCGCCATGGTGCGCGTCTGCAAGGAAGAATCCTTCCACCAGCGCCAGGGCTTCGAGATCCTCCTGGAGCTCTCCAACGGAACGGCAGCGCAGAAGCAGATGGCGCAGGATGCCGTGAACCGCTGGTACGCCCCGGCGCTGATGATGTTCGGACCGCCGGATGACGATTCGCCCAACTCCAAGCAGTCCATGGCCTGGAACATCAAGCGGTTCAGCAATGACGAGCTCCGCAGCCGCTTCGTGGGCATGATGGTGGAGCAGGTCCGGGTCCTGGGCCTCACCCTCCCCGATGACCAGGTCCGCTACAACGAGGACACCAAGAAGTGGGAGCACGGCCCGCTGGACTGGCACGAGTTCCAGGAAGTGCTCGCCGGCCGCGGTCCCTGCAACGCCCAGCGTTTGGAACGCAGGCGTCAAGCGCACGACGACGGCGCCTGGGTTAGGGAAGCAGCGGCGGCTTACGCAGCAAAACAGTCAGCAAAGATGCAGAAGGAATACGCAGCATGAGCCCCCACGGCAACCCGGAAGCCCCCGCAAGCGGCGCAGCAGAAATCAACCGCGAAGCCCCCAAAGTCAGCACTGCACCACAGGAGCACCACGACCGCTCCGCCTGGGGCCTCTGGGAGGTCTTCGTCCGGTCCAGCCGCGGCCTGAGCCACGTGCACGCCGGGTCCCTGCACGCCCCGGACGCCGCGATGGCCCTCCGCAACGCCCGCGACCTCTACACCCGCCGCAACGAGGGCGTCTCCATCTGGGTTGTCCCGGCCGACGCCATCGCGGCCAGCGATCCCGATTCCAAGGGCTCGTTCTTCGAGTCCCCGCAGGGCAAGGACTACCGGCACGCCACGTACTACACCAAGAGCGAAGGGGTAAAGCACCTGTGAGCACGCCCCCAACGAACAGCGAAACCACCACGGGTCACGGCGACATCTCCACCGGCGTAGCCGCGCCAATGGTCGGTGGTGAAAGTAACGCCTCCGCCACCCGGATCACCCCTGGCAACGCCCTCCGCCCGGAGGACATCGCCCTCGAGGTCAAGACCGGCCTGGCCAAGCCCACCGAGGACGTGGCGGAGTACGCCCTGCGCATCGGTGACGACGCCCTGATCCTGGCGCAGCGCCTGGGCCACTGGATCTCCCGCGCCCCGGAGCTCGAAGAGGACATCGCCCTGGGTAACATCGCCCTGGACCAGCTGGGCCACGCCCGCAGCTTCCTCACCTACGCCGGTGCCGGCATCCCCAAGGAGGACGGCACGCCGCGGTCCGAGGATGACCTGGCGTACTTCCGCCGCGAGCACGAGTTCCGCTCAGTGCAGCTGTTTGAGCAGCCCAACGGGGACTTCGCGGCCACCATCGCCCGGCAGTTCGTGGTGAGCTACTACCAGTTCGAGCTGTACCGCCGCCTCACCGAATCCACGGACGCCACCCTGGCAGCCATCGCCGCCAAGGCCGTCAAGGAAGTGGATTACCACCGGGACCACAGCGCCCAGTGGGTGCTGCGCCTGGCCGGCGGCACCGAGGAATCCCGCACGAGGATGATCCACGGCCTCCGCACCATGTGGCCGTTCGTTGCCGAACTGTTCCGCGACGATCATCTGACGGCCAGCCTCGCCGAGGCGGGTGCCGCCGTCGCGCCTTCCTCGCTCAGGGAAGACTTTGACCGCCTCACCGGCGAGGTCCTCCAAGAAGCCGAGCTGGAGGTGCCGGACGTTCCGGCGGCCCCCGGCGGCGGCCGTGAGGGCCTGCACTCGGAGCACCTGGGCTACCTCCTCGCGGAGATGCAGGTCCTGGCGCGGGAGCATCCCGGGGCGAGCTGGTGACCGTGTACATTTCGGACTTCGAGACCCGGACCATGACCCCGCGCCAAAAGGCGTGGGACATCGCCGCCACGGTGTGCGATCCGGAGATCCCCGTGCTCACCATCGAGGACCTGGGCATCCTGCGGGATGTGCAGGTTGCCGGTGGCCGCACCACCGTCACCATCACGCCCACGTACTCGGGCTGCCCGGCCATGGACGCCATCCGGGACGACGTGAAGACCGCGTTCGCCAAAGAGGGCATCGCGGACGTCACCGTGGACCTGGTCCTCGCCCCGGCCTGGACCACTGACTGGATGACCGAGGCCGGCAAGGCGAAGCTGCGGGAGTACGGCATCGCCCCGCCCACCGGCAGGAGCGACGCGGCAAGGCATGCCGGCCCCATCCGGCTGCAGATGGCCGTGAAGTGCCCGCAGTGCTCCAGCCTGCATACCAAGGAACTCACCCGCTTCGGTTCCACGTCCTGCAAGGCCCTGTATGTGTGCCAGGACTGCAAGGAACCGTTCGACTACTTCAAAGTCCTCTAAGGAACCGCCATGACTGTTGTCCGCCAGACCGCCGCCGAGGAGGCGCAGGCCACCGGCCGCCGTCGTCCGTCCTTCCACACCCTTGCGGTGAAGGAGGTGCGCCGGCTCACCGACGATGCCATCGAGGTGTCCTTCGCGGTACCAAAAGAGCTTACCGGCCAGTTCGACTACCTGCCCGGCCAGTACGTGGCGCTGCGCACCACCCTGCCGGACGCCGGCGGCGAGCCGCACGAGGTGCGCCGCAGCTACTCCATCTGCGCGGAGCCGCGCAGCTTCGAGGACGGCAGCAGTGAGATCCGCGTGGCCGTGAAAAAGGACCTGGGCGGGCTGTTCTCCACGTGGGCCAACGCCGAGCTGAAGGCCGGCCACGAGCTGGACGTGATGAGCCCCATGGGCGCGTTCGTGTCCAAGCACGGCCGCGACGGCCAGGCTGTTGAGCAGAATGTCATGAACTCCATGAACCACCCGGAAGATTTGGCGGGGGAGGCGGGCAGCTTCGTGGCCATCGCCGCGGGCTCCGGCATCACCCCGGTGATCGCGATCGCCCGGACGCTGCTGGCCGCCAACCCGGAGACCCGGTTCGACCTGATCTACGCCAACAAGGCCGCCATGGACGTGATGTTCCTGGAGGAGCTGGCGGACCTGAAGGACAAGTACCCGCAGCGGCTGGCCATCCACCACGTGCTGAGCCGTGAGCAGCGGATCGCGCCGCTGCTGTCCGGCAGGATCGATGCCGAGAAGCTGCAGCAGCTGCTGGGCACCGCCATCCACGCGGACGATGTGGACGAGTGGTTCCTGTGCGGGCCGTTCGAGCTGGTGCAGCTGTGCCGGGACACCCTGGCCGAGCGCGGCGTGAAGCCGGAGAACGTCCGGTTCGAGCTGTTCACGTCCGGCAAGCCGGACCGCCCGGAGGGGCATGCCGGCCGTCCCGTGATCGTGGACGAGAGCCAGGAGACGTACAAGATCACGTTCAAGCTGGATGGCCTGCAGGGTGACGTGGCCAGCCCCACGCATGCGCGCGAATCGATCCTGAACGCGGCGCTGCGGGTGCGCCCGGATGTGCCGTTCGCGTGTGCCGGGGGAGTGTGCGGCACGTGCCGGGCCAAGGTGGTCACCGGCACCGTGACCATGGACGAGAACTATGCGCTGGAGCAGGATGAGCTGGACAAGGGCTACGTGCTGACCTGCCAGAGCCACCCCACCAGCAAGGAAGTCACTGTCGACTTCGACGTGTAGGTCATTTTCAGCTTCAACGGAGGAGTTCCATGATTTCCCTTTCCATCAGCAACGGCATCGCCGAGGTTGTTCTCAACGCCCCGCACAAGCTGAACTCGCTGGACGAGCAGGCGCTGCGGGATTTAACCCAGGCGTACGACGACGCTGCTGTCGCCGCCTCTCGCGGTGAGGTGCGGGCGCTGCTGCTCAGGGGAGAGGGCCGCGCCTTCTGCGCGGGCCGGGACATTGCCGGGGTCACGCCGGAGAGCGACGACGCCGCCGCGTACCTGGGCGGGCTGGTGGAGCCGCTGCTGAAGAAGATGGCGGCGTTCCCGGCGCCGACGTTTGCCGCGGCCCAGGGCGCCTGCCTGGGGGTGGGGCTGGGGCTGCTGCTGGCCACGGACGTGGTGTACGTGGCGGAGAACGCGAAGTTCGGTTCGCCGTTCGCCAAGCTGGGGGCCACGCTCGATTCGGGCGGGCACTGGTACTTCACGGAGCGGCTGGGCATGCACCGGACGCTGGACCTGATCTACACGGCGGACCTGATCTCGGGCGCCGAGGCGGTGGCGCAGGGGATGTTCAGCCGGGCCATGCCGGCTGATTCTTTGCTGGAGTCGACGCGGGCGATCGTCTCGCGGGTGGCTGCCGGGGCCACGGGCGCGTTCGTGGCGTCCAAGGAGCTGGTGGCGCACATCCGCGACCAGCGGCTGGGCCTGTGGGCGTCCATGCAGGAGGAGAACCAGGAGCAGGCCCGGCTCTGCAAGACCGACGACTACGCCGAGGGCTTCCTGGCGTTCCAGGAGAAGCGGGAGCCGGCGTTTAAGGGCCGGTGACTGGCCTCAAGATGACGGGCTTACGGGGTCGCTGCCAAAAATCCAAATCAGCCACCCGTCGCTTTACGAGATTTGTTAAGGTTCAGATATGACTATGGGGAGAGCCGTAACTAAAGCCGTCATTCCTGCAGCTGGACTGGGAACTCGTTTCCTACCGGCCACCAAGGCAATGCCGAAGGAAATGTTGCCGGTGGTTGACCGTCCAGCCATCCAGTACGTCGTGGAAGAAGCCATAAAGTCCGGGCTCGACGATGTCCTGATGATCACAGGCCGCAGCAAGCGAGCCTTGGAGGACCACTTCGACCGCGCGCCGGGCCTGGAGCGCCTTCTTGAACAGAAGGGGGACAAGGACCGGCTTGCATCGATTCAGGCAGCCTCCGAACTGGGTCCAATTCACTACGTTCGTCAAGGAGAGGCAAAGGGGCTCGGCCATGCGGTGCTGTGCGGCAAGCAGCACGTAGGTAACGAGCCTTTCGCGGTGCTGCTGGGTGACGACCTCATTGACGAGGCGGAGGACCTGCTGAGCACCATGATTGAGGTGCAGCAAAAGACAGGCGGCTCCGTGATCGCGCTGATCGAAGTGGAACCATCCCAGATCAGCGCCTATGGATGCGCGGATGTCACGGCCGTTGAGGGCGAAGACTACGTCCGCGTCAACAGCTTGGTAGAGAAGCCCGCCGTGGCAGACGCTCCGTCGAATCTGGCCGTGATCGGCCGCTACGTGCTGCATCCGTCTGTCTTCACTGTCCTTGAGAACACCAAGCCGGGGCGCGGTAACGAGATCCAGCTCACTGATGCCCTGCAGACGTTGGCAGCCGGTGAGGGCGAAGGTTCCGGCGTCTACGGAGTGGTATTCAAGGGCCGCCGCTTCGATACCGGGGACAAGCTGAGTTACCTCAAAGCCGTCATTACCCTTGCGTCCGAGAGAGTGGAGTTCGGCGAGGATCTTAAGACCTGGCTAAAAAGCTTTGTTGGATAGGTGGTAATTTCAGACGTCTCATGAGGCCCGTTGCCGGAAGGCGGCGGGCCTCTTTGCCTTGACAACCAAGCTGGCCAGCAAAGCTCCCATGACAGCACCTGCAGTATTAGTCACGATGTCTGACGGACTTGCAAAACGGTTGTGAAGAAACAGAAGCTGCCCCAGCTCAATACAACCGGATACAAGGAGGCCAAATGCTCCAATTTGCCACCATCGTTTGAACGGAAAAGCGAGACGGGTCACGAATCCTAAAGGCAAAAAAAGCAGGATGTTCGCAAAGGCCTCAATAAATGCGTAGTCAAACCACAGCGGCAAGCCGTGGCGATGCAGAAGGCTGAGAACATCCGCGATCTGTCCGTCGATGGGTTGGTCGACTGGTGTCGGCCAAAACGCAATGAAGGCGAGGGGGATGAACATGGCGACGAGGATGAGCTTCCAAAACCGTTGCTGGTGAAAGCCGTTCAAAACAGATCCAAATGACTTCTCCAGCGTCGCCTGATGGTTCAACTACACGCAATAACAGTAACGGTCAGGCCTCTCAGAGCTCGGACGGCCGCAACTGAAAAGAAGTTAAACGAAAAGGTGGGTGGTTCTCCAAGTGCGGAGGACCACCCACCTTCTTGGTGGAGCTTTACTAGCTGCGGTTATGCAGCAACCTCTGCCTTGGCGCGGCGGCGAACAACCACCACGGAGGTTGCGCCGGCTGCCAGTGCGCCAGCGCCAACCAGAGTCCAGAGGATCAAACCGGAATCTGCACCGGTGTTGGCCAGACCTGTACCCGAACCGGTGTTGGCCAGCGGCGCGCCGCCAGCGTTGCCACCGGTGTTTGCAAGTGAAGCAGCAACCGACACCGTCACGGGGCCAACAGTAACGCCAGAGGTGTTGCCAGTTGCCGTGATGGAGTAAGTCCCGGCCTCGTTGAGAGCAAGCGGGACAGCGATCTTGCCCTGAGCGTCAGCAGTTGCCGTAAGCGTCTGCGGTGCCTGGAACACGGGGATCTTGGCCGAAACTGCGGTGCCGCCAGCATTTGCTGCGCCGCCCGTAACGACTGTGACCGTGATGGTTACCGTCTCCCCAGCAATGAATCCCTGACCCGTGAAGGTGAAGGTTTCGCCCGGTGCAACGGTGCCGTCAGAAACGCCAGCCGCCGGCGGAAGGGCCGGGTAGGTTGCGGCCATGGCCGGAGTCGAGCCGATAAGTGCGATGGAACCTGCCAGTGCGAGTGCTGCGAGTGTTTTCTTCATGTGTCCCCCCGGAGACGTTTAAGTTTTGTTATACCCGAATTTGGGGAAGTTCCCCTCCGCACGAGACCCTGTGCAGAACCACGGATAGATATCCCAAAAAAGACCGTACCATCCGGCGTTCGCTGTGAGCAATCTCAATCCAGTCGGTTTACATAGTGTTAACGAATGAACCTCGAGATTTAACCACAGGCCGCGTTTGCTGTGGGCAGGATCACATCCTTGACGGGTTGGACGGTCGGTGTGACAACCAAGTTAGGTTCAGCGTGCTGCACGATCTTGCCAAACTTAAACTCGACGGTCTGACTCTCGCCAGGTGCCAAGCGGACAGCCACTACGCCTACGGGTCTTCCGTCGTGGATATGTGGCGAAAACGGGGCCTTCTGCCCGTCAATAACCGCTGTTTCAACAGTGGATTGCGCGGGGCCATAGGCCACAATGTTGGTTTGAACTGAGCCCGGCGGGACGCCGAAGTTGCCGTCACCGGTCACGTACGCGGGCAACGATCTTGCGGCGTCGTTAGGGGCTGTATTGGTACTAATAACGCGCACGGTTGTCTCTTCGTAGCCGTCCTTTGAGCACGCCCTCACCAACTGAACAGTGCGTTTCACGTAGTAGTCCATTTTGGCGCCTGTGCCATCGTTGAAATAGACGCCGAACTCGGCGGGTGCCACTGTGACTCCACTTATAGAACCGCTCAACGCGTATTTCCCGATGATTGATTGCTCAGTCTCCGCCTGCGACCAGAGCCGAAGCCGGCCTTCCTGGACGCTGCTGGTAACGCCCTCAATCAGACCGCTTGCGTTGCCCTGGCCTTTGGAAAGAGCACCAAAAATTTCTTTTGCAACAAACGCAAAGTATGCGTCCTGCATCTCGGGTTCTTCGATCGCAGAGTAAACGTCGGATAGCAAAGTCTTAACAACGTTTTGTCCGTTCAGCTTCTGTGGCAGTTTTCCCTGTGCGATCTTCGCAATCTCGGGGTTCATGGAGTCGACTGGACCCGTCCCGTCAAGGAGATAGCCCAAAGCTACCGGATCGAGAGAAATGACACCGTCAACCCGTTGACCGGTTCTGCTTTCCCACATCGACGATGCGGTTCTGGCAGCAGTGGGGAAGTCCGGAGTTAAATTTACGTCTTGCATGAATTTACCAAGACGGGCCGAGTAGATCTCCGTTTGATCAGAATTTACGGGAACGACAGGGGAGAAAGTGCCCAGCGCTCCGGCGCTAGATTGCCCTGCAAGTGACATTCTGCCGTTATCGAAGCTGAGGATGGCCAGCGCTCCGGGTATTCCTCCAGTCGCACGAACTTCGGCATTATTCTCGACTAGCAAGAGGTAATGCCGTGCACCGGCGCTACCCATCATTTCGGGCGTCATTCGAGCGGCGTCCGAAGCGGCCTCCAAACCAGCGCCGGCAGTATCAAGTTCTCTTCGAACCTCGATGAGAGGGGTTTTCAACGCGGGGATTAAAGCACCAGCGTCTATTCCCCTCAAGCGGGCGGAGGACGCGCGCAGGGCATGGGAGGCCGACGTTAGTCCGGGCGACGCTGCCTTTAGAGGCTGCAGGTTTATGCCCTGCTCGGTAATGAGGTTCTGCCAATCAAGCGCCTCGTAGGATTGCGCGAGCGGTGCCACTCCGAGTTGAACAACGTCGTCGGCGGAAATTGCCATTTCTCTTGCTGCTTGGAAATTGGGTCCAATCCAGGGCAAAATGGTCGCCATGCTCCAGACTGGGTCGCTAACAAGTTGACGCGATGACTGAGCCCTGACAGAGAGCTCATCCACCTTGGTCAGCGCAGTGGATCGGTTGTTATCTTGAATCGCTGTCTTCAGCTCAGGTACAAGTCTTGCAACATGCTGCATCTCAGAATGCAGTGTGGCGGCCCTAATTCCTAGCCAAGCTGCACTGAGCACAACGAGAAGCAGGAACACACCGGCGAAAATTAGGAGAATCCGTCGAGGCTGCCTAGGTCGCCGGCGCCGGCCTCTTCGGCTGTCGTTTGAGCTGAGTTCACCTGAGCGCGAGGCACTTGAACTTGGCATCTCCTGCATCAAAACGCTCCTGTACTTCCAAAAACGGCCCGGAAAGTCTTGAACAGAATCACCACATCGCCCATAAGCGACCAGTTTTCTACGTAGTAGAGATCAAGGCGAATGCTTTCTTCCCATGTGAGGTTGGAGCGACCGGACACCTGCCAGAGGCCGCTCATGCCGGGGCTTACATAGAGTCTCCTATGAGCAGCATCGTCGTATAGGGCTACCTCGCTCGCACGCTGGGGACGAGGTCCAACCAGGCTCATGCTGCCGAGGAAGACGTTTAGTAGTTGCGGGAGCTCGTCTAGAGAGTATTTCCGCAGTATTTGTCCTACCGGCGTGATACGTGGATCGTTTTCTATTTTGAATAGAGGCTTGTCCCCAGAACCCTGCGCGGCCAGCAATTGTTGGAGTTGCGCGTCGGCGTCGACCTTCATGGACCGAAACTTCAACATCTTGAAAGTCGTTCCACGCAGGCCAATGCGCTCCTGTGCGTAGAAAACTGGCCCAGCACTCGTTGTTTTGACCAGGGCTGCTAGAAGTAAAAAGAGTGGTGACAGCAGGATCAGCAGTATGCCGGCTCCGAACAGGTCAAATGAACGCTTTGCGACCTTCTTGCCACCAGTTAGCTTCGGTGTCGAAACATGAATAAGAGGCAGCCCTGCCACAGGCTGGGTGTGGATTCTGGGTCCGGCCACGTCAGTAAGAGCGGGTGCAAGAATCATGCCGATTTCGCGGGCCGCTAGCTCCCAGCCCAACGTTCTCAGGTCCGATGGCGTCAGAAGTGCTCCGGCGGACACCGCAACAGCATCCACCTGGTGTGCCTCGATGGCGCTCAGGAGTGCCTCGATGTCTGAACTCACACCCGTTACTGGAACTGGGAAATCTTCATGAGCAAAGTCGAGCTGTTGTGCCCCGGGCAGGTGAGCCGCTACGGGGTGATAACCCGCTGCAGGTGCGCTAGTAAGGGAACGAACTAGGTGCTTTGCAGAATCTGGGCCCCCGATTATCAGGACACGCGAGTTACTGCGTCCAAGCTTGCGATCAAGGCTGAGGTGTTGGCGCACCAGCCAGCGGGCAACAAGTAGGCCAAGAACGCCAGCCGGGAAGGCTAAGCCCACGAATCCGCGGGCAGTGTCAATCCGGAGTGCATAGGAAACCACGGCCACAATACCGAAGAGCCAAACTGAAGCAGCGAGGACTCGCTTATATTCTTCTGACCCTGCGCCTAGTACCCTGCTGTTTCGACTGCCCCAGAAGCCCAACATCAACCACCAGATGACCGCTAAGCCAATAGCAAATGTCTGGTATGTGATGTCACTTGCGTCCACGACGGGTGCGTCTGTGTAACCGAAACGGACGATGTATGCGCCAACTACGGCCCAAAGCGTTACGGCTGCATCTATAAGTAGCAACCTCCGCGCATACTTAGGCCTCCAGCCCTTGGCCGTGGTGTTCATGCGCCCCCCATGTGATGCTCCAACTAATGCAAGCCCAATCATAGGCCGTTGTAAGAGATGATCGGCCTTGCGCGGATTGATACAGCCCTTACGCTGGTGCGCACGGCGGAAGCAACGTAGCTTTCGAAAGCTACAATCCAATCTTCAAGACCGACCTGCCGTCGACATCCGTACGGGCGGCCGCTCCAGCCGGGGAATCGAGAACGCCCTAGTGGTGAGCATGACACATGCAGCGCAACAGCTCCTGAAGCGGCTTGGCGGGCTGTTATTCTTGGTTCATGCAGCGTCGGCGCCGCGAGATCTGGGGAATCTCTTCTGGCGGCGTGACCCGGAGTTCGGCCCGGCATCGACCGAATTCGGAGGCAATACTATGCATGAATCTGGTGTTCACACGGACGCGGAACGTGATCGCCTTGACACCGGTGGCACTGCGGGACGGCTCCTGCTTGTCACGCCGTACTCCCCACTGAAGACTCACGGACACGCTGCGGACGACCTGGGACAGAAACTCGTAGAAGTACTTTCAGCCCGTTTCAGCGTGGACATCTATGCTCCGGGTCAAACTGAGGTTGAAACCCGGGCGAAATCCATTGACGGCGTAACATATCTACCTGCGATGGCTGCGAAGCCCTCTTTCTTACGTCATTTTGGGTTCTACCCGGCGGGCCTTCGAAAAGACTGGTCGAGAGCAAACAGTCGCGAACTTAGGAGAATCATAGAGAGCCGTCGTCCGGATTACCTCCACGTTGAGTATCTGCAATGCGCGGAGGCCGTGCGAACTGGTCGGAGCATACCGTGGTCCATATCACTGCATGACATAACGTCAGTAGTCTTCCGGCAGCGTGCCCAGGCTTCCAAGGGGATTGAAAAGTTTTACCGCTGGGCAGAGTACATCCGGGTGTACGTACTTGAGCGACGGACGATACGAGCCGCGAAGCACGTATTCACGTTGTCAGCTCGGGACGCTGAATGGGTCCAGCTGAAGGCGCCGGCCCAGTCCGTTTCGCATCTGCGCATCGGTATGGATCCTCCTACAAGTTCTGTGGCGTGGAGCTCGGCGGGAGAGAGTACTTTTGTATTTGCGGGCGCGATGTGGCGTGAGCCCAATATCGCTGTCGCCGAGTGGTTAGCCAATGCCGTGATGCCACTCGTTTGGGAAAAATCTCCTCACGCAACTCTAAGAATTGTTGGCGCCCGCCCTGCTCCACGCGTCTTGGCACTCGCTGCCGATACTCGGATTCAAGTCGTAGGCAGGGTTGAAAATATTGAAGACGAATATCTTCAAGCTGCGGCCGTACTAGCCCCGACACTTGTCGACGCAGGCATACTACTAAAGGCACTTCGAGGGATGGCTTGCGGGGTTCCAGTGATACTCAATTCTGCATCTGCCGATCCTCTGGACGTTGAGGATGGAGTGAACTGTTATGTCAGAGATACGCCCGGTCTTGTCGCTGAACAAATGATCGCTATCTTGGAAAATCCTGAAATAGCTGTTCCGGTGGCAGCTGCAGGCGCAAAGTTCGTGCGCGAAAGATTTTCGTGGACTGCTTACGCGAACGAGATGTTGCGGGGGATTGAAGGATAAATGCAAGATATATCAGCAATTATTGTTGCCTATCATTCTGAAGACCTAATTGTCGACTGCGTGAACGCCGCATTGGCCTCTGGATTATCGCAGGTCATTGTTTGGGACAATGCTGACGATCAGGGATCGCTGAAAGCCCTTTCTCATGTCGAAGATAGTCGCCTAATGCTCATTGGAGATGAAACCAATGAGGGATTCGGTGGAGCAATAAACAAGGCGTCAAAACACTGCGCGGATGCTGCCCAAATATTACTCATCAATCCCGACTGCTTTGTGACGGCGGACGTTGTGCAAGGCCTGTGCCGCGAGTTCGATCAACCCGAAACGGGGATAGTTGCCCCACGAATGACCTATGAAAATGGGCAACAGGGAATTGCTGGGGGGCCCTATCCCAGTGTTTTGAAGGAGTTTCTAGGTAAACTTGGCGTTGATCGATTCGTGCCCAAGGGCCTGAAATCAATCATCCTGAGCTTGTTCAAGTCATCGTCAAATGGGGCCTCATACTACGACTCATTGGTACCAGGAGCCGCAATCTCCGTTGATTGGGTTTCTGGCTTTTGCATGATGATCCGCGCCGAGGCATTTCGCGAAGTCGCAGGTTTTGATAGCGACTATTTTTTGTACTTTGAAGATGTTGACATTTGCCGCAGGGCTACAGAAAAAGGATATTCTGTGAAGCTCGTCCGAAACATATCGGCACTGCATCTGGAAAGTACAAGCACTATTGCGGCGGGCAAGTCCCGTCACTACTACCAGGGCTTGTCGGTCTATCTTCGCAAGCACGGCACCGCTGGCAGCCGTCTCTTTGCCAAGACATTGGGATTAGTCAAATGAAGATTATCGTAGTTGTGCCGTGGGCTCCGAGTGTAACGAGGCCAAGGAGTTTGGGGCTGATCAGCTATCTCGCCAAGAACCATGACGTGCTGGTGGTTGGGGCAACTTGGTCGGCTTCGGATGCTGAGGAACTCCAACAACTCCCAGTGACGCGCGTCGTAGCGGTACCAATGAAGAAAACGGGAGCCTATTGGCGGTCATTAGTTGGCCTACTGAAGGGACGCTCGCTACAACAGTCTTATGTTGACTCTCCGCACTTCCGCTCTGTCCTGCGGCAAGCTGTGGCCGAGTTCCGGCCTGACCTGGCTTTCTTCAATGTCATTAGGACTGCGCAGTTCGGCAACGAGGTTGGAGAAATACCCACCGTCATTGATCTCGATGAATTCCGGAGCTCTTACTATGAATTGCTGTCCGAGACAAGCAAGAATCCGATGTGGCGGATCATTGCCAGTCTTGAGAAGAAACGCATGCGTGAGGCCGAAGAACGCGTCCTGGCGGAGTTTAATCGGGTAATTGTTTCTTCGCCAACCGATTTACAGCCTAACAATCCAGGCATCAGGTTGGTTAGGAGTCCCCATGCGCTCTCGTCGCCGCTTGGCAGCAGTGAGAATCGTGCTAGGAACGACCTTCGAATAATTTTCGTCGGACGACAAAGTTATCGAGCTAACGCGGAGGCCGTGAACTGGTTCGTGCGGGAAGTCCTACCCGGTGTACTGAAGAGGGTTCCCAATGCCCATTTGTTCATTGTTGGCGATGCTCCACCTAAGAGCACCCGTAGGCTCGGGAGTGACAATGTCACCGTGACCGGGCGCGTTAAAGACGTTGCTGAACACTACGCTTCCGCCACGGTGTCAGTAATACCTGTAACTATGGCCACAGGCGTGCAGATGAAGCTCATTGAATCTATGGTGATGGGGACCCCCGTTGTTGCGACGCCTATTGTCGCGAGAGGCGCTGGAGTAGACACCCAACATTGTTATGTTGCGTCCACGGCGGCGGAATGGATCGACATGGTTGTTGCGGCATTGACTGATGAAGGAAGCAGTGCCTCGCTGGTCGAGCGCGCCAGAACCTGGGTGGGTTCAGAGTACTCGGTTGACTCCATATACCGTTCCCTTGACGAAGCTCTGTCTGGTATCGCAGTGACCAAAGAGCTGAGGTAGCAAAGTGTTATCGCCAAGCTTGGTTCGGTTTCTAAGCAGCACAGCAGTCTTCTGGTCGCCTCGTGAGTCTTAGTACATTAGCTGCACGGGGGGCCGTCGTTACAATTGGCGTTCAAGGTGCGCGCTTTGTTGTTCAGTTCGCAGGATTAATAGTCTTGGGGCGGATTCTGGCCCCATCGGATTTCGGTCTTGTTGCGATGGTCACTGCGGTAATTGGTGTTGGCGACATCATCCGAGAGTTCGGTTTGGTGCCAGCAACGGTCCAAGCGACGTCCATTTCTCGCCCCCAACGTTCGAATCTTTTTTGGTTGAACACAGGTTTGGGACTATTGGTTGCGGCCGCTGTCTTCTTCGCCTCACCGCTGTTTTCGCTAATCTACGATGATAAGCGCGTATCAGAAATCGCTTTGGTTCTTTCCTTAACATTCATTTTTGGCGGACTCCAAACGCAATTTCAAGCAGGATTAGCCCGGGAGATGCGATTTACTGCTCTTTCTATAACAGACCTAGCGGCTCAGGTAGTCGGACTTGGCTCAGCAGTGATTGCCGCGGTCCTGGGCTTGGGCTACTGGGCTCTAGTTATTCAGTTGGGATTGCAGTCTTTCTCGCTTCTAGTATTCAGGGTAAGCGCAGCACAATGGTTACCTGGGCTTCCAACCAAGAAGGCGAGTATCCGGAAACTGGTAGTTTACGGTCGAAGCCTTGTGATGACACAAGTCCTTGTCTACGCGAGCAGTAATATTGATTCCCTGATAATCGGTGCGAGGTTCGGACCAGCGCAACTCGGCTATTACAACAGGGGCTTTCAGTTGCTAATGATGCCACTCAACCAGATATTGACTCCCCTGACAGCCGTGGCTTTGCCGGTGTTGTCGCGAATAAATGAGGAGACAATACGGTTCAATGGCTACATTCGGCGCGCCCAGATCCTAGTTGCATACCCGACTGTGCTCTTGTTTGCCACCGTCTCTGCGGCAATTGAACCTCTGATACGGCTGGTTTTCGGTGAGCAGTGGCTACCGAGCGCCGCGATATTTCAGGTACTTTCATTGGCGGGCGCCTTTCAGGCGATTGGTTACGTGAGCTATTGGGTTTTTCTGTCTAAAGGTCTAACTGCTTCGCATTTCCGCTTTTCATTGATCTCGCGCTCGATCCTTATTATCTGCATCGTCGTCGGAAGCGCCTGGGGTCCTATCGGTATTGCGGCGGGCTACAGCTTTGGTGCCGTAGCGAGCTGGCCCCTCGCATTGCTCTGGCTAAGGGGGGTGGCTCAAATCGAGGTGGCGCCCCTATTTTTAGGCGGATTACGTGCTGCGATTCTTGGGATGCTTTGTTTCTGCTCGGGGTCAGTTCTGCAGCACTTCGGACGCGATCTAGAAGATCCTCTGGCAATCGCAGTTGTAGTTGCAGGCGCTCTCGCGGGCGCCGCGCTATTACTTATATTGCCCACATTCCGGCGGGACTTCGTCGCAATTTTGGCTACGATCAAACTTGTTGTATCGCGAAAGCGTACTGAAGCTACTTTGAAGGAGGGGGCATTTTGAAGCCAATCAAGTTGTTCTGGTGGGCGCCGACTCGACATGCGCGTCTGGCCTGGCCGGAAATTAAGACTAATCCAGGAGTATGGGTCCGGTTAGCTGCTCGGACGGGCAGAGTGGCTACAAACTTTGGGGACGAGCTGTCGAAACATGTTGTTGAGGCTGCAACTAGGAGGCGCGTGGTGTGGTCCGCGCCCGGGTCGGCGGATTTGGTGGGCGTAGGTTCCGTTCTAGGTCTTTACGCATCCTTGGGCTCGGGCGCCGCCATATGGGGAAGCGGTATTCGTGAGCATTTAGACCCTCTCGAAAGTAAGAGGTTGCACGACAGGCTCGGACCGGTACTGGCGGTGCGAGGACAGCTGACTAGAAACGCTCTTGGACTATCCGATTCACAAGTTTTGGGTGATCCTGGGGTGCTAGCACCCTTATTTGCCCGGCCTTCCCCTAAGGTCGATAGACGGCCGTTAGTGATACCGCATTTTCGTGCATGGGCATCGGTGGGCGGTCGTGATACCCTAGCAAGCTTGCGAGCGGCCGGCTTCGACATCGCGGAACCGACATTGCATCCGAAGTCAATGATAAATCGGATCACGGATTCGAGTTTGGTTCTCACTTCGAGCCTCCACGGACTGATTTTGGGTCATTCACTTGGAAGACCCACTCAACTAGTCTCATGGGATTCGCATGGGCAGTCAGAACCGGACTTCAAGTATGCCGATTACTTCTCAAGCATCGGCGAGGTCTCTTCAAAAATACCCATCAGCGCAGTTCTGTCTGAACCCAGTTTGCGTGCAGCCTGGGACCGGGCTGATGCCAAGACCCCTGAACTGGCTGCGAAAACGTCAAAGCTTGCCGAGGATCTAATGCGCGTCGCCGAGACGCTGTAAAGCACGGCACGAATCATTCACTATCGAACGAAGGGTGTACAGGCACCATGACCGAACTTCTGGGCCTCGTGCTTGTCTCCTGTGTATTTGGGCTAGCTGTTCACAAGTGGGGTTTCCCTAAGTGTGCGCTTATATTAATTCTCCTTTCTGCTGCAGTAGTTCCTAGGAATCTGACGCAGGAAGTTGCGTTCCGACACATCGGTATTGCGTCTCCCATGCCTCGGCCGACTACCTACTTGGTGACCGTCGGTGTAACACTGCTTGGCACGCTGTTCATGGCTAGAACCCGACGCGGGGCCTGGACCTGGGTCCCGTTTGTGGTTTCGCTAGTAGCTAGCGCGAGCTTGGTATGGGCCGGCGGCCCAGTACAAGACGCCGGCTTGATACAACTTCTCCTTGCGCCAGCAGCTTGGATTGTTGGGATGAGTTTGTCCACACATCTTGCCGCTGACGGTGGTCGATTCTTAATCCGAGCCGTTGCATTGGTTGTATTCCTTCAGCTTGCCGTCTGTTTGCTCCAAACGATGGGCATACAGGTTAATCCAATGGAGGCTACGCAGGAAGCGATTCTGGGCTCCCGAGCTAATGGGACGCTAGGTCACCCCAACGACCTCGGAAAAGTCATCTTCTTGCTACTTGCTATGTTGCTTCCTTTTGGCCGCTCGCTTAATCGGCTTGACTCCAACATATGGAAGGCAGCAGTAGGTAGTGCCTTTATTGTTCTCGCAATGACTGGGGGGCGTGCGGTGTCTGCCGCTGCAGTTTGCATGCTTACGTTGTGGGCAGTACTGGCACCGGGCGCCAAGTCACGAAGAGGTGGAAAGCTTGTGGCGCTTGGGGTAGCACTCAGCGTATCCGCGTTCCTGGCCGGAACTCTTTTAGCTCGGTTCGACGAGGACCCGCAAGGAGGGGATCGTTCGACATTGACTGACATAGCTTGGGCGCAAATTGGTTCTAATCTTTGGGCTGGGGTTGGTCCCAATTCGTACGTAGATGCTGTGGGCAGCTACAACGCTCTTACCGCTTCGGGAGTACCAGTACACAATGCATTCTTGCTGGCTTTGGCGGAGCTGGGGCTCGTGAGCACAGCACTGCTCTTACTGCCCTTCGCAGCGGGATTACTGATGTGCCTTCGAAGACTGCGGCTCGCGAACCAATCAGGGGAGGCCTCGCGCGTTTTCGTTTCTGCGATGCCTGGTCTGTACCTCATAGGGTCAACCGGGTGGGGAATTCTCGGCGGCTATGTTCTTCCGATACTTGCTCTAACATTTGGTCTCCTGAACGGATGGTCGTTTGGCGAACCGCGGAAATCGGGGGACCTCAAATGGAGTCGCATCGGGTCCTCTGGTGTCCCAATTCGGAATGGGGCGCCGACAGTTGCAAGTAGTAGTCAACGTAAATCGATCTCCTAGTGCTGTCTCGTAAGTAGGACACTGCACCTGCTGGTGGATGGTTCTCGCTGAGGCGGGCCGTGGGGCCCACGCTAGCTCGGCAACGTCATGCTTACCGAAGTTCCGCAGTGCTTCACCCTCATGTCCATAGCGGGCGGGTACGCTCCGTCGACCGGCCCGGCCAACCGGCTGCTGCTCCGGCCCGGAAACATCGATCTATGGGCGACGTTCCGTAAAGGGGCTCTTCGCGGTTCGTGGGGAAATGGATTCCCGGCATGAGCGTCATGCCGCCGTCCGGACGGCACTTCTCAAGAGAATAACCGACTTGTAGTTGGCGGCGTTGCGGTATCCGCGGGCCGTGCGTTTGATGTTTTTGATTGCGGTGTTGTTGGCCTCCACTTTGCCTGTTTTGGCGCCGGTAATGATGAGGACTTTGATCTCTTTCAACCATCTGCAGACGGTGCGGTAGAGCCTGTTGGTCTCCGGCCGTGCGGCAGCCTTGACTAGTTCCTCGAGTACTTTCTGGCCGCCGCCGCGTCCTCCAGGGAGCCTGTTCGAAGCAGGGTCCGGAGCTGTTCCTTGACTTTCCAAACGGCCTGGAGGGTGCCGGACGAATCGTCCTGGCTGAAGACTTCCTTGAGCCGGGCGGCGGGCCTGCAACTGAGATTGTCGCCCCCTGTTGACGCCAACCGAAAATAGGGCCAAAAACGCCAACTGAAAATGAGGCCACTGACCATTATGGAAGGTGATCACATTGGATGTTTGGGCGCAGATACGCCACCGATACGCGACGGAGAAGATCTCCAAGAGGGAGCTGGCTAAACAGCTCGGGGTTTCGCGGGGGACGGTGGACCGGGCGTTGGAGGCGGAGCGGCCGCCGAAGTATGAGCGGAGGCCGGCCGGATCGAGTTTTGATGCTTACGCGGCGCAGGTGCGTGCCTTGTTGGTGCAGACGCCGACGATGCCGGCTTCGGTACTGGCCGAACGCGTCGGCTGGACGGGCTCTGCATCCTTATTCCGGGACAAGGTCCGTGGACTCCGGCCCGAGTATATGCCGGCGGATCCGGTGGACCGGCTGGTTCATGAACCGGGCCAGGCGATGCAGTGCGATTTGTGGTTTCCGCATGAGCCGCTGCCTCTGGGGCACGGGCAGGAGGGCAAGCCTCCGGTGTTGGTGATGACGAGCGCGTTCTCCGGATACATCCAGGCCAGGATGCTGCCGACCCGCACGACCTTTGATTTGCTGGGCGGGATGTGGTCGCTGCTGCAGGAGGCCGGCGCAGTGCCCAAGCAGCTGGTCTGGGACAACGAATCGGGGATCGGCCAGGGCCGGCTGACCGAGCCTGCGGCGGCGTTCGCTGGCGTGCTGGGCTGCGAGATCCGGCAGTTGCCGCCAAGGGATCCGGAATCCAAGGGCATGGTGGAGCGGATGAACCGTTACTTCCGCCAGGGCTTCATGCCCGGCCGGACGTTCGCGTCCCCGCTGGATTTCAACGACCAGCTCGCGGACTGGCTGCCGCGGGCGAACGCCCGCTACTCACGGACCCGGCACGGGCGCCCGGTCGAGCTTTTCGTCCGGGACCGGGATGCAATGCGGCCGTTGACGCCGGTGGCGCCCGAGTTCGCCTTCCGCAGCAGCGTCCGGCTTCCACGTGACTATTACGTGCGGGTCTTCTCCAACGACTATTCCGTGGATCCGGGCGCGATCGGGCGGATCGTGAACGTCGAAGCAGACCTGGAAAAGGTGACTGTGAGCGCAGATGGCCGGCTGCTGGCCACGCACGAGCGGCGGTGGGCAAGGCACCAGATCTTCACCGACCCCGGGCATGTCGACAAGGCCGCCTCCCTCCGACGAATCCACCGCAGCGTCAAGGCCGGACGGTCCACCGTCGTGGAGGAACGGGACCTGTCGATCTATGACGAACTGTTCGGTGTCGCAATCCCCGACGATGCCCGCGAACTCTCCGGGGCAGCACGGTGAGCGCTGCGGTGAAGGACATCGAGTACTACGCCCGCGCACTGCGCGCCCCGCGGGTCGCCGACAGCTACCGGTCCCTTGGCGACCGGGCTCGGGAGGCGGGCTGGTCACACGAGGAATACCTAGCTGCTGTCCTCTCCCGCGAAGTCGCCGAACGCGAAGCTTCCGGGGCCGCCCTTCGGATCAGAGCCGCGAGGTTCCCCGGACACAAGCTGCTGGAAGAGTTCAACTTCGACCACCAGCCCGCCGCGGACCGGAACCTCGTTGCCCATCTGGGAACCGGGGCCTTCCTGGAAGAAGCCAAGAACGTGGTCCTGCTCGGTCCGCCTGGCACCGGGAAAACCCATCTGGCCGTCGGGATCGGCATCCGGGCCGCACGCGCCGGTCATCGCGTCCTGTTCGACACCGCGACCGGGTGGGTATCGAGACTGGCCGAAGCTCACGACCGCGGCCGCCTGCCCCAGGAACTGGCCAAGTTACGCCGATACAAGCTCCTTATCGTTGACGAAGTCGGCTACATCCCCTTCGACCAGGACTCGGCCAACCTGTTCTTCCAGCTGGTCTCATCCCGCTACGAACACGCTTCTCTAGTGCTTACCAGCAACCTCGCCTTCAGCAGGTGGGGCGAGGTCTTCAGCGACGCGACAGTGGCCTCGGCGATGATCGACCGGATCGTTCACCACGCAGAAGTCCTGAACCTCACCGGCAGCAGCTACCGACTCCGGAACAAGACAAGAACCCAGCTTCAGGCACAATAGAACAGCAACCCGTGGCCCTGTTTTCAGTCGGCAAAACTGGCCCTATCTTCGGTTGGCGTTAACACCCCCGCGCAGCAGGAGCATCCGGTGCGCCCACGCCTTGTCGATCTTCCGTCCGCGGCGGCCCTTGACCTGCTGTGAGAGGTTCTGCCGGGTCTCGGTCGTGGCCTGGTTCGCCAGCGAGATCAGGTGGAAGTGATCGACAGCGACCGCGGTGCGCGGGAGCCACATTCGCAACGCTTTGCGGAACGCTGCAGAAGGATCGATCGCTACGACCTGCACCGCCAGCCGCCACTCCAACGGTCGGGCGAACGGCCAGTCTCCGACGCCCTTGTGGTCTCGGCCGCCAACGACGCCGAGGACCTGCCCGGTGTCCAGGTCAACGATCGTTGTCATCCACGGCTCGAACCGGGTCCACGCGTTCGTTGACGGGTCCTGGAAGTAGCGAACTGACCGGAACCGGTGCTCATCAATGCCCAGTACTCTGGGCTGAGATTGTCCACGCCCGGCAGTCGCAGCAGACAGGCCTCGGTCACCGCGGCCCGCACCATCCACCAGGACACGACGAACCCGGCAGCTGTTTCTGACACCGTCCTGCCGGAGCGGAGGACCGCGTCCACGAGATGGTCCCTCAGCCTGCCCGTGGAACGGGCACGGCGCGGGACCTGCGGCGTGGATTCGAAAAACGACAGCCGGTCGCGTATAGGCTCTTCGCAGTACCACCGGTATTTCGACCAGAGGACGTCCACCTGCCGGCAACAGGAATATCGCGGAGCCCCTGGAAGCGGTGCTACTTCCGCCGAGCCGCGATAACACCGCAGCTCGGGCACCCTGGCGGGTGGTTGGTTTCGATGATCACCTGCCTGCGGCCGGCAGTAATGCTCGTGGCAATGACACGGTAGTCGGGCAGGTTAAAGAGGATAGTGGCAGCGTCGGCTGACACCCCGGTAGGCTCGTTCAAGGCTGGTGGTCCAGTTCCAGGTTGAATGCTTAGATACTCATCCCAGCAGGGCCACGGGCCCCTTTGCCTTTAAAGACACGAACTCAATTCCATGCCAAACGTGAAGAGCCGGCAAGCGCCCGGATCGAGGAAGTATCTGCCTGGGGCGACCCCAACGGCACCCTACAGGCCGTCCGAAAGGTCAAGGAACAGCTCCGTGTTTTGCTGCGCACAGGCTCCCCGGGCGACGCCGCCGCAGCCAAGAACCAAGTCGAAGAAGTAGTGAGGGCAGAGGGCAGAGGGCAGCAGCACGGCCGGAGGCAAACGGGTACTGAGGACCGTCTGCAGACGGTAGAAAGAGATTTGAGGTGCTGATCGTTACCGGACACAACAGGGAGGGTCGAACCCAATAACACCACGCTAAAAGACATCAAGGACCTGGTGCGCGGCGCCAGGATAAGGGCATGAGCATCCCTTACGGTAGAGCGTTCACCTCGACCCGTGAAGACCGTGCTGCCTTAGCACAAAGAGGAACCGTCGCGGGGGCGCGTCAATCCAGACCCGATTGAGGGCAGCCACGGCTCAACTGCCAACTAATAGACGCCCCCTAATTGGGTACCCAGCCCGGAAAACGAGTCGAAGTGTCACCAAGCCCTAATAGCTATGGTTGGACTTCTTAGTGGCGGTGGGAAAGGAGCTTGCCGGGCGCGCCTCTGCGTAGTTATTGTTCGCGTAACTGGCATCGACCTGGGTGTGAACGGAGGTAGATGCGACTTTGCTCTGGGACCCGAGAACCGGCACTTCATCGCTACTGTAGTAGCTGTAGGCGTACGAGTCCGGCCCCTTGACGGGGAGGCGATTCAGGACAACTCCGAGCAATGTTGCTCCTACCATGTCCAGGGCCGACAAGGATTTTTGTAGATCCTGATGCTTAATCTTGTGTGAACCGACCACCAAAACGATACCTCCGACGAACTGCGACAACACTGCTGCGTCCGTCACGGGTAGAAGCGGGGGAGCATCGACAATGACGGTGTCGAAATCTTGCTCAAGACGTTCCAAAAGCGCCCCCATCTCGGCCGACCCCAGTAGTTCACTTGGGTTCGGTGGGATCTGACCTGAGGTGAGAACAAACAGGTCGTCGTCGCCCCACGGCTGCAACAGATCCTGCAAGTCTGCTGCTCCAACCAGAGCAGTGGTCAGCCCTGCGTTGCGTTCCAACCCTAAATAGTCGTGAACCATTGGCCTTCGCAGATCGGCATCCACAAGGCAAACGCTTCGTCCGGCTTGGGCTGAAGCAATTGCCAAGTTCGTTGCTGTCGTGCTCTTCCCCTCGCCCGGCAGGGAGGATGTCACGAGTACGGTTTTGGCACGTCCAGAGATGTTCGCGAATTGCAGGTTCGTTCGAAGTTGCCTAAACGATTCGGCGCGCGGACTCTGCTGCGCCGCCTGTGTTAGAAGTGGTTTTCGGACGGCATCGGGGTCGAAAGCGATACCTCCCAGAAGCGGCGCATCCGTTACAGTCCTCAGATCTGCTTCGCCTCGAATGCGGAAATCGAGAGTCGTTCTTAGGACGGCTCCAGCGAGTCCAGCCAGGAGTCCAGCCGCCAAACCGACGATGAGGTTTAGCCGAGTATTTGGAGCGGAAGGAGTCGTCGGAGCCTCAGCCGGCTTGATGACCGACAGGCTTACGGGTGACGTCCCCCCAGCCTTTGGTTTCTCTAGAGTGTCAATCGCTCGGATCAGACTGCTAGCAATGGCTTGAGCTGTGGCGGCGGCCTGTACAGGAGAGTGATCTTCGACTGAGATGTTGATCAGTACCGTATTCAGGTCGGTACTGGCTGTGACTCTGTCAGCCAGGGCAGCAGAGGTGATGTCCAGACCGAGAGAATCAATTGCGGGCTGCAGAACTACGGGCGTATTGACAGTCTTTACGTACGACTGCACTCGCGCTTGGCTGAAGGTGTTTCCCTGCTGGAGTTCCTGAACAGTCCCTGAGCTCTGTATCGCAACGAATAACTGCGTCTCTGCAGTGTAAGTCGGCTGAACCATCACGGAGGCCGTCCCGCCGCATAAAAGACCGACTAAGGTTGCCGCGGCGATCAAAATCCAGTTGCGGCGCGCCAAGCGCAGGTATTCGCGTAAGTCCAAACCGGGTCCCCCTGGATCGATATCTGCAGACCTGCCGGGTGGCACGCCTCCTAACGGCGATTTCTGCGATCAAGCCAATTGTAGCGGTTGAGCTCGTTCCCATTTATCCTCACTCCTCCGTAGGCCAAGGACTTCGGCAAGATCCAACTCCTTCCGTCTGGAGAACGCGATTTGAAGCGGTGCTCCTCATCTGATCCGCTCGTGATCAGAGCCGTCGGTGGTGGACGTACCTACAGTATTTTGTCGCTGGCTCGCTGGCTGGCCGGCTGGCTGAGTAGTTCACGGAGCTGATTGTTCTCGTCAGTAAGTGCCGCAACTTGTGCGTACAGGTCGGCTAGCAGTGAGAGAAGCGCGCTCGAGTTCATTTTGCCTCCTAGGCTGGGGCGATAGTGGTTACAGTTCCGAGGGAGCCTCTGTACTTGAGTGCGCCCGCTTCAACGAAGAGAGCTCCAGCACCACTGGCTTGTGCCGCTGGTTGACTTGTGGAGCCTTGGAGGGCGATGCCGCCGCTGGCCAGTATCTTTACCCGGCCTCCGAATAGTGCGACGTTGTCGTCCGTCGCAACCTTAATTACCTCGCACTCGGTAGCTGCGCCGAACCGCAAGCCATACAACGGGGTATTGTTTGAAAGCACCACTTTATTGTTGAAATATACTGACTTGTCCGAACGTATATCGATGCCACCCTCCAGAAGACGAAGTGTCCCCTTAGCGCTGAGGCGTATGGCATGAGTCAGATTTCCCAGTTCATCGTTCCAAGAAATAGATTGACTGTTTCCCAGGCGGATGGCGGTCGTAGTTATTTTGGCCCCACTTAGGCTAATGCCCACATCATGTCTTCCGATTGAACGAATAAAGGAGTTCGAAGACATGTCATTCTGTATCACATTTGCAAAATCCTTTGCATCAGGATTTGTGGCACGGTCCATCCGATTATTACCAAAGTACAGCCCATCGGTCCCCATTGCTGTCCCTTGGTTCACTATTGAAAGCCCCACCACGTCGTCGTATGGGATGTTGTCGCGGTCAATGGTCGGCGCGACGACAGCCTGGATCGCGTACAAAACGCCTTTGTTTGTCGAATCCACTTCGAAACGATCTCGGGCGAGAAATTGACCGGCAACGACCCCCTTGAATGACTTGTTGTCGCCTTGGCCGGCAACGTTTGCCCATATTAGGGGTTGGAAGCCGGAAGGATCATGATTCCGTGACAGGGTTAGAATTGCGCCTCGATCAACAAATCTGCCTCCCTCATCGTAGTATCTTGGCATCAATGCCGCCGGGGCTATCTGCAGCCAATCTCCGATTTGAAACTCTATATTTGACTGGTGATCGATCCTTGCTTTAACTAAGCTCCCTGCAGGGCTGGCGATCACCGTTCCGGTCGAGTAAAAAGTAAAAGGCTTCCACGCTTGTGCAGAAATTGCTCGCGCATAAGATTCAGAGAGGTCTGGTATTTGTGTGGATGGGATTTTCGTGCCGTTGTCCAGGGTTGCTACCCCCAATGGCGCTCCCTTTTCGGCAGTGGGCACGTAAGAAGAAAGGTTCTTGTCACCTGGTGCGGCAACGGCGCTCGTTGTAGTTCCGGTGAGGACAACGGCGCCAGATATTGCACTTACGAGGCTTCCGAAGCGCAGGAGTCCTCGGCGTTTGACGCCCTTAACCTTGTCGGGTGAGTTGTCTTTCCTGTCCATGTTTATATCCCATCGAGTTCTACAAACGCTGGCCTAGAGTGCGTGCGTTAGGTATTTGTTGAACGTGACGTTTCATGAACCTCCGCCGCTCAACATGCTGTAAGGCTATGCACCCTAGATTCACTTGACGCCAGTAGGGTTTACCTGATTTCGCTGGAGACGTACTTGCGTGCACGTGGCGGGGTACCCAGATTTATCGGACATTGTCCGCGTGAATACTTAGGGAGGCGCGACACGCTACTCAGCCTGCTAGAAACCTTCTAGGGAGGTGCTGGGGATATCGCTGCTGCGGATATCGGGATTTCAGACGTGCGCTCGGCGTTGCATCTCTATTCGCCTTTGGCAAGCGGACAGCTAGCACTGTATTGAACCACCTGCCCTGTAATTCATGTTCGGCAGCGGCGGGGAAATATCGTTGCTCCATGTACTAGCCATATTCGCTTTGGAGTGCATCCCTGCATATGAGTAACAGCCAGCTCCTGACAACTAAGAGGGTTTGGGACAGCGCCCGCCGCTCCCTGGAAGCGCGATTGGCGCATTTGTCAGACGTCATGATGCCGGCACATGGCTACGTCGACTACCGGCTGTTGCTGCGTTTCACCATCGTCACCCTCGTTGGCTACAACTTCGTGGGCGTGGTGCTGCTGGTGGGCGGAGAGGTGCCCGATGCTGTTCGGCGATGCCATGGTGATTACGCCGTCCGGGGCGACTACGTGGCGGCGGTACGGCTGGCCTCGTCACCTTTGCGCGGGCTGAACCCGGCGTACTTGGCGCTGTGGTCGGTTGGCGCGGGGCGCGCCGCCTGGCAGATGCTCACCAGCGCGCACAAGTGGGAGTAGGCCCCGCTCGGGCTGGACGACGAATTTCACGGCGACGGATGGCTCGATAATCTGCGGTTCACGATGGCCTTCGTACAAAGGGCCAAAAAGGTCCTCACCATCAGCAGGGCAAGTCGTGACAAATCACGCGCTAATTTGACTCAGTTTGTCAATTCCATGAACGCGTGATTGGCTTTATGGGGAGGTTCACTTATCCAAGGGAGGCTGTTGTGGTTTTTTCGGACTACGCACTTGCGCTCTGCGCTTTGCTCGGCACTTTGTTGGTTCCCTCCTTTGTCGTCTACCAAATGCTGAGGCTTAGGCGTCGCGCAATACGGATCCCCGCCCGCTCCGAGCCCCGAGGTAACCAACACTGACATGCCGTACGTCGACATCAACCCCCACAAAGGCCGTCCTAAATGGGTTGGATACACCATTCTCGCCGTCCTCCTTGTGCTTACGGCCTGTGTGGTCGCCACCGCCCTTACGCACCGCTATTAGGCAGCCTGGCTGAGCGTGTCGTTCGCAGCACCTAGACTTATTCCTTGAACTAGTGCTGCATAACAGTTTGCCGAGCGTCCGGGGGGACAGACATGCCACAACCGGCGGATCAGAATGCAGGCGCCCCAGCAGAAGATGCAGGGCAGCCGCGACTGCGCCGACGCCGCGACATTCGTCGCGCCGATGGCTCGATTGAGGATGCCTGGACAGGAACCATGCCAGCCGTAACTCCCAACACGCCTCGCAAGAACGACGCCGGAGGGCCGGTAACGCGCCGCTCGTCCTGGGCGGAAGCGGCGGCCGCAGCCGACGCGGCTAAGCCCGCTTCGTCCGGGCCGGCCGCCCCGACGCGGCTGCCGGTTTCCGCGAAGTCCGCTGTCCAGCCGGAAGCTCCCATCTCCGCTGTGCCCCGTGATGCAACCGCTGCTGAGGCCGCCCAGGAAGTCTCCGTGTCGCCGTCGGACGTTGCTTCTGATGCGCCTTCTTTCCGTCGAAGCCGCCCTACCGTGGGTGAGGCCATCGCAGGTACCCCTGCGCCGGACTTCATCAGCTCGCCCGGACTGTTCGTCAAGGAGCAGAAGCCTCGCCCTGTGGGCGGCTTCCGCGGCGCCATGTACAAGCTGACCGGCGGTTCCTGGAACCTGGGTCCAGGGCCGAAGCAGCGCCAGGAGGATGAGCTTGCCCGCCGCATTTCACGACAGCTCCAGGGCAGTTACAACACCGCCATCCTGAGCCTCAAGGGCGGCATCGGAAAGACTTCCACCACCGTCGGCGTAGGCCTCACCCTTGCTGAGTTCCGAGGAGATGCACCGTGTGCCATTGATGCAAACCCGGACTCGGGCGACCTTGTGGAGCGTGCCCTGGGAGAGGGCATCTACCAGCAGGCCAGTCCCCGCACCATCACCGACCTGCTGGAGAACATTGAATCTGTCGACTCCCTCACCGCGCTGGCCCGGTACATGCACCATGCCGGCCGGCTGCACCTGATAGCGGGGGAGCAGGACCCCGAAGTCTCGGACTCGCTCACCGCCGAAGAGTACCTGCGGATCCGCAAGCTCATCTCTGGCTACTACTCCGTGGCGCTGACCGACTGCGGCACAGGCGTGACGCACAACGCGATGAGCGGGATCCTGCAGTCGGCGGACAACCTGGTCATCGCCGCTGGCTACGCCGTGTCAGGTGCGAAGCGTGCTCGCAGCACGTTGCAGTGGCTTGCCGGCCACGGGTATGAGGAGTTGGCCCGGAACGCCATCGTCGTGATAACCGATAAGGACGAAGTCTCGTCCCGTGTGGACAAGGACGCCATTGAGGAACACCTGTCCGGGATCTGCCGCCAGCTCATCGCAGTTCCACACGACCGGGGCGTTGCAGACGGTGATTTGGTGACCCTGGACGTTCTGAAGCCGGAGACCCGGCGAGCGTACAAGGAAATTGCCGCAGCCATCGTGGACGGTTACAGCTAGCACCGGCTCCGTTCCAGCCCAGGGAGCAGTCCATCTCTCCTAGGCTGGGACTGATGTAGGCGTCGACCGCAGCCTCTCCTCCGTTAACCGACCAGGCATTCCGTCAGGGCCCCAATCTGCCACGGTTGATGCACCGCCCAACTAGCGTGATGTTCTCGGCTTGCATTCTTTCGGGAATGGGGCCGATGAACGGGGCCGAGGATGATCCTTGCGGCGACCCCTTCCAGCACGGCATGTCGACGAAGCCGCGTCCGCCGTCCAATGCTTGGTCCGCGACAGTCTGCTTTGGTTTCCAATGACGGTAGTCCCGAAGTCATAGCCACGTTGTCTAAGGTGCATTTGTGAAATTATCCCCCCGGTAGAATAGCGCTAGGTCTCAATACTGGGGGAACACAAATGTCTCTACTTGGCACGCGCAAACGCGGGCAGGTATCGAAGGGGAAACCGAAGGGCGCAACGTCGCATTTTCGGCGCGACATTCAGGGACTACGGGCGATAGCCGTTCTCGCCGTGGTTGCTGATCACCTGTTCCACTGGCCATCGGGTGGCTTTATAGGGGTGGACGTCTTCTTCGTGATTTCGGGGTTCCTGATTACGGGCCTGCTGCTGCGCGAGCACGAGCGGACGGGGACCATCTCATTCCGCGGCTTTTATGAGCGCCGGTTCAAGAGGATCATGCCTGCCGCTATCGCCCTACTCATAGTGACGGTGTCCGCCTCATACTTCCTTATCGGCGTTGAGCGCTTCCGGGAAACCATGTGGGATTCCGTGTGGGGCCTATTTTTCGTGGCGAACTGGCGCTTTGCCGCGCAGGGAACCGACTACTTCCAAGAAGGGCTGCCGCCTTCGCCGGTGCAGCACTTCTGGTCGCTGGCAGTCGAGGAACAGTTCTACCTCGTGTGGCCGTGGCTGATGCTGGGACTTCTTGCCCTGGGCGTCCGGCGCTTCGGATGGGGAGTATCACAACGGAGGGCTGCCGTGACAGTGGCCATCACCGTCATTACGCTACTCTCCTTCGCTTGGGCGATGAGTGAGTCCGTAAGCAACGCGACCTTTGCCTACTTCTCGACGGGCTCCCGCGCATGGGAACTGGGGGTCGGTGCTCTAATCGCGGTTGTTCAGAAGGGGCTTCAGATTCGGCAAGTTGCAATCCGAACCCTTCTCGGGTGGGTCGGCGTTGCCGGTATCGTTTACTCGCTTTTCGCCGTACCGCAGTCGTCGGGCTTTCCCGCACCTTGGGCGGCGCTTCCAGTCTTATCGACGGCCTTGGTTCTCCTAGCGGGCATCGGCGGTGAGCAGCCTTACGTCTGGCCGCTGACCAACAAGTTCAGCATTTACATCGGGGAGATTTCTTACTCGCTGTACCTTTGGCACTTTCCAGTACTTGTGCTCATGGTTGCCCTTCTTCCAACTGACCAGCCTGCGTATTACCTAGTCTGCCTCGTCATGATGTTCGCACTGTCCATAGCCTCTTACCACTGGCTGGAAACGCCGGCCCGAAACGGCCAGTGGTTCCCGAAGCGTGGCAGCCTTCCTGAATCATCTCGGTATGGATGGAAAATTACAGGCCTGGCGGCCTTGAGTATCGCGACGGCCACTGTCGCCGGGGCAGCTCTCGTTCCGGTCAAGCCACCGATTGAGTCGGCCACCTTCGTTCCCACCGCCTTGGCTGCAACCGGGGAGCTTCCGGTCGCTCAGAAGTGTCTCGGTGCAGCTTCCAAGGACCCTGCACTCGAATGCCCTGCTTTTTTGGGTGATTCCATAGCCCCTGACCCAGCGGCGATGTCGAACGACACTGCTGGCGCATTCGACTGCTGGATTGACCAGGGCGCCCCCATGAAAGCGTGCTCCTACGGCACTGACCGGCCGGGTGCCATGAAGGTCGCCCTTCTTGGTGACAGCCACGCTGCAATGCTCTTGCCCGGCCTTACGACCCAGTTGGAATCGGCTAACTGGACGCTAGACAGCTACGTCGGCTGGGGATGCCAGTGGATGGCAACAGGAACCGGCAGTGAATGCAATGACGCTATGGAGTCAATCCAGGAGCGGCTGACTACGGGGCCGCAGTACGACTTGGTACTCGTGACCGGGGCGCGCCACAAAACGGCAACCGATAAGGATTGGGTATCCAGGCAGTACGCTGCCGCGTGGGCGCCTGTGGCGGCTCGCGGCACACAGATTGTCGTTATCGCAGACAACCCTGGGGTCGCGGGCGCCGCACTACAGTGCGTGAATCGGCTGGGCTTCTCAGTCAAAGACAACACATGCTCCACGGCGAACTCCGAGGCATTCGCCGTAACGGACCCGTTGGTGAAAGCTGCGGACCTGGTCTCGGACGCGAAGCTCGTGGACATGAACTCCATCTACTGCGATGAGTCCAGGTGCCCGGTAGTGATCGGAAACGTGATCGCCTACCGGGACACCGTTGGCCACATCACCGGAACCTTCAGCAAGACGTTGGCACCCTACTTGGTGAAGTCAATCGCCGCTGCTATCAGCTGACTGACACAAGTTGGAAGACGTTGTGCTGGAGGCCATTCGGTGACGGTATTTGGCTAGGGATGACCTTCATGGCTCCGCGGTCCGTGAAGTTGTTGTCGTCGTAGCACCGAGCCTCTGCACTGGCAGATGCAACGACATCCCAGTTTGACCCGCTGTAGGCGCTCCCGCTGGTGAAAGGTGCCTTGGCTTTGGCCAACGTCCCAGAGGGAGCGACGGCCAGCGCGCCCGCTGCGTAGGCCGTTCCTGGCTTCCATGCAGGCTTGCCGGCACCCTGACTTTAAGCAACAGAACCTACCGCGCAATCAACATTGATGCGGGCTTCAGGCCCGAGACCAGCCCAAACACCACTTCTTGACCAAGTCTTGAGCGTAGCCACCGCCTTGCCTTGAACTGGCCCGCAGAAGCTGGGGGAATGCTCTCACGTCTCAGGGCAGGGAGCACCGTGCTCACCTGCGCCGCCATGCTCGCCTCCGGCTTCCTCCTCGCAGCACCCGCCGCGAACGCAGCATCCCCGGCAACGACCCGCACCGGCGTCCTGGCCTCGCACACCGACGGCACGGCAGCGCCGGCGTCCAAAGCCTCCGTGTCAGCCCTTCCCGGCCAGACCGGGCAGCAGCTCGCCCTGCACGTGGCCGATGGCCTCAACCCCGCCCGCGTCACCGGCGCCATCGCCGTCGCCGGGCAGGCCGTCCAGGGCACCATCCGCGTCACCGCCAAGGGCCGCACCCTCCTCGAAGCACCCGCCGGCGCAAACCTCACACTGGACGCACCCGTCACCGCCGCGGACCTCACGGACCACGAACTGGTCCTCACCCTGGACTACCTCCCCGCCGTCCAGAACGTCTGCACCGCCGCCCAGTCCGCCGCCACCCTCAGCAAGGTGGCCCTCGCCACCAGCGGCACCGAGGCCGCCCCCGCCACCGTGGCCGAATTCCTGGCCCCCTCCATGCCCGCCGTCCTCATCCCGGTGCCGGCCAATCCGCCGTCGGACGTCTCCGCCGCCATCCTGGCCGCCTCCGCCGCCATGGCCCACCGCTACCCGGACGCCGCCCTCAGCCTCGTCCCCGAACCGGACGCCGCCGCCCGGGCAGCCGCCCTCCCCGCCGGTTCCCGGATCATCAGCATCGCCGCCGCCAAGCCGGAGGAACAGGACGCCGTCAGCACCACCCTCGCCACCCAGGCGGGCCGCCCCGCCCTGGCCCTCACCGGCCACGGCGACGAACTCCGCAGCGCCGCCCAGGCACTGGCCAACACCAAATCAGCGCTGGCCGATTCCACCACCGTCACCGGCATGACCTCCACCGTCCCGGCCGCCGCCGGGCCCGAACAGACCCTGGCGGACCTCGGCGCCAACACCATCAAACTGGCCGGCTACGGCACCCAGGAAACCTACCTGGGGGTCAACCAGTCCCAGTTCGGCGGGCCCGTCTCCGCCGTCACCCTCCACCTCAGCGGCACCCACACCGCCGTGCCCGCCGGGGGACAGGCAGCCCTCTCCGTCTACTGGAACGACTACCTGATCAGCTCCCACACCCTGGACGGCGACAGCTTCGACCTCACCGCCAGCGTCCCCGCCGGGCAGATCCAGTCCCGCAACGGCCTCCGCCTCCGCCTCACCGCCCTCCCCGCCGGCGGCGACTGCTCCGGCCCCGCCGGCCTGATGCCCATGGAACTCACCGTGGACACCACCGGCAGCAAACTCACCGCCGAACGCGGCCACTCCCTCGAGCCCGGCTTCGCCCGCTTCCCGCAGGTGCTGGGCAGCACCCTGCCCATAGCGTTCGACGCCGGCGCCACGCCCCAGGAGAACACCATCAGCGCCGCCACGCTCGCCTTCGCCCTGCAGCGCGACTCCGCAGGGCTCCTGGACGTCCGCCTCACCGACGCCGCCGGCCTCCTGGACTCCAGCGACTCCGGCCTCCTGGTGGGCGCCACCGCGGAAACCGCCGAGAAAGTGGCCGCACCGCTCCGCCTGGCCGGCTTCCGCACCGTGGCCGCCCGGGACATCGAATTCGGCGTGGGCACCACCGCCCCCTACGGCGTCCTGGAAGGGTTCGAACAGAACGGCCGCAACCTCGTGCTCCTGGGCGGCTGGGCCCCCGATAACGCCACCGGCGCCGCCACCGCCGGCACCCTGCAGGGCAGCCTGGCCGCGCACGTCCAGCAGCAGCCCGGCGGCTGGAGCGCCCTCTCCCGGAACCTGCTGGTCACCCAGACCACCGGGGACCCCGTGCTGCTCGAAAGCAACGCCATCACACCCCAGGCCGAGGTCACTGACGGGTTCCGGCCCCTGGCGCTCTGGATCGGCGCGGCCGCCGCCGTGCTGCTGCTCGCCTTCGCCGCCCGCGTCCTCCTGCGCCGACGGCACAAGCGGCACGCCGGCGCCTACGCAGAAGCCCGGGAACAGGCCGCCGCCGCGGACACCGCCAGTGGCCAGTAGCCTCCACACCCCGCCGGCCACACGGGCCGTCCCGGCCCGGGACGCCGCGGGGGAGCGGACCCCGCGGCTGGCCCGCGCCTGGGCCTCACTCGGCGCCCCGGTGGCCGGCCGGCACGTGCCCGGCACCGCCGTGATCGCCGGGGCTGCGGCTGTGGTGGGGTTCCTCGCCTGCCTTTACACCACCAGCTCCGGCAGCAACCTGGACTACTCGGACGCCCAAAGCCACCTCACCATCGCCCGGCGCGTGTTCGACAGCAAAGCCCCCGGCTTCGAACAGCTGGGCACCGTGTGGCTGCCCATGCCGCACCTGCTCCTGATGCCGTTCATCATCAACCTCTGGATGTTCAGCACCGGCTGGGGCGCCTGCATCCTGGGCATCCTGGCCCTGGCCGCCACCACCTCCGGGCTCTACCGGATTGCCGCCCGCCTGGGCTACGGCCGGGCCGGGCGCCTGGCCGCCGTGCTGGTGGTCCTGGCCAACCCGGCCATCCTCTACACCTACACCACCGCCCTCACCGAACCGGTGCTGCTCATGTGCCTGGTGGCGGGCATGGCCGGGCTGGCGCACTGGGCCACCAGCCGCCGCAGGATGAGCGCCGGCGAGCTGGCCGTGTTCGCCGCGATCCCGTCCGGCGCCGCGGTGCTGTCCCGCTACGAGGGCTGGGCGCTGGTGCTCACGGGCACCCTTTTTGTCCTCATCACCGAGCTGCGCCGCTCCGGGCAGGTCCGTGAAGCTATCAAAATGGCCTCCGGCTACGCCATGGTCCCCGCCGCCGCTGTGCTCTGGTGGCTCTCCTACAACTGGGCCATCTACGGCAACCCGCTGGAATTCATGTTCGGCCAGTACTCGGCCTACGCGCAGCAGAAAAACATCACCGACGGCGGCCTGCTCCCCACCAAGGGCAACCTGGGCCTGACCCTCTGGACGTTCCACTGGTCCCTGTTCGAAACCCTGGGCGTGGTGGTGGTCGCCGCGGCTGCCTGCGGTGCTGTGGTGGTGGTGTTCCGCCGCGGCCTGGCCACCGGCACCCTCCTGATCGCCGTCACCGGCAGCGCCTACGCCTTCGCCCTGGTGAGCCTGTACCTGGGGCAGACCGCCATCAACAACGATCACTCCCTCCCCAGCACCTGGTGGAACAACCGTTTCGCCCTCACCGCACTGCCCCTGGCCGCCGTGCTGGTGGCGGCGTTCGTGCACGAGGTGACGCGCCGCCGTCGTGCGCGCTCCCTGGTGGCTGCCGCGCTCCTGCTGGCCCTCGCCGCGCAGAACGCGTGGTGGCTGCAGGACCCCGCCGGCCGGCTGGCCATCCTGGCCGAGGGGCGCATGTCCCGCGAGTCCAACACCGATTCGTTCGCCGCCGCGCGCTGGCTGAAGGACCATTACCGCGGCGGCGGGATCCTCATGGACGAAAGCGCCCGCGGGAACGCGGTACTTCCCACCATGGGCATCCCGCTAAGCAACATCTACAACCGTGCCTCCGGCGACCACTTCGCCCCGGCGCTCGAGGAACCCGCCCGGTACGCCGAATGGGTGTACGTGAACGTGGAGGCGGGCGCCGGGCCGCAGGACTCCGGCTTCACGGACCTGGTCTATGAGGCCATCAGCGCCGACCCCACCTTCAACTCCCGCTACGCGGTGGCGTTCACCAGCCCCACCCACCGGATCTACGAAAGGACCGTGGACTGATGTCCGAGGCAGTACCGGTTCTTGACCCGCCCGACGCCGACGCCGGGCCGCTGGCTGATGGCCCGGGGCGGCAGTCGCTCGCGCTGGGCCAGACCCTGCTCCAGGCCGGCCTGATCACCACCGGCCAGCTGGACCGTGCCCTGCTCCGCGCCGCCACCGAGGGCGGCCTGCTGGGCCGGCACATCATCCTCGAAACCGGGCTGAACCGCCGGCACGTCTACGAGGTCCTGGCCGAGCAGTGGGACGCGCCGCTGGTGGACCTGGTGTCGCACCCGTCGGACGATGCCCTGCTGGAGCGGCTGCGGTTCAGCGAAGTGTCCGAGCCCGGCTGGCTGCCGTGGCGCCTGCAGGACGGGGTGCTGACAGTGGCCACCGCGGTGAAACCCAGCGAGGCGATCCGCCGTGCCGCCATGCGGGCTACCGGCGCCACGGACGTGGTGTTCCGGACCACCACCGACTGGGACATCAACCACTCCATCCAGCGGGCCTTCCGCAACCACCTGCTCTACGAATCCGCCGAACGGCTGGCCGAAGAACTGCCGGACGGCTCGGCCCGGACCGCCCTGAACCGGTGGCAGACCCTGCTGCCCGCCGTGCTGCTTGGCTGCCTGCTGGCCGGGTTGGCACTGAATGCGCTGCTGACCACCATCGTGCTGCTCACCGCCGTCAACGTGGTGTTCCTGGTGAGCATCGGGTTCAAGACCGTGGCCAGCCTGCGGCAGCCGTTCGACGTGCTGCACGACCGGTCCGCGGCGAAAGCCCGTGCCCGTGAACTGGAACGGCGCGGCCTGCCGGCGGAGGAGGCGGAGCGGATCCCGGACGCGGACCTGCCCGTGTACACCATCCTCATCCCGGTGTTCCGCGAGGCCAACATCATCGACAAGCTCCTCAGCAACCTGGGCCAGCTGGACTACCCCCGCTCCAAGCTGGACGTCCTGGTGCTGCTGGAGGAGGACGACACCGAAACCATCGAGGCCGCCAAGCGCTCCCGCCCGCCGGAGTACGTGCGGATCCTGGTGGTGCCCCGCGGCGAACCGCAGACCAAGCCGCGGGCCTGCAACTACGGGCTCACCTTCGCCCGGGGCGAGTACGTGGTGATTTACGACGCCGAGGACCGGCCCGATCCCGGCCAGCTCCGCGCCGCCATCGACGCCTTCCGGCAGGACGCATTCGAGCGGCAGTACCTGGACCCGGACCGGCGGCCGCTGATCTGCGTGCAGGCCGCCCTGAACTACTTCAACGCGGACCAGAACGTCCTCACCCGACTGTTCACGATCGAATACACCCACTGGTTCGATTCCATGCTCCCGGGCCTGGACCGTTCCGGTATCCCGCTGCCTCTGGGCGGCACCTCCAACCACTTCGATACCCGGCTGCTGCGGCTGGTGGGCGCCTGGGACCCGTGGAACGTGACGGAAGATGCGGACCTGGGGCTGCGCGCCGCCGTCGAGGGCTACCGCGTGGGCGTCATCAGCTCCACCACGTGGGAGGAGGCCTGCTCGCAGGTGCCCGCATGGATCAAGCAGCGCACCCGCTGGATCAAGGGCTACATGGTCACCGCGGCCGTGAACACCCGCAACACCCTCCGGTACATCCAGCGCACCGGGGTGGCCGGCGCCGTCGGGTTCCTGGGCCTGATCCTGGGCACCCCGCTGGCGTTCCTGGCCTACCCGCTGGTGCTGGGCTTCACCATCGTCACCTACGTGGGCTACAACTTCGTGGGGCTGGTCCTGCCGCAGTGGCTGCTGGTGGGCGGGGTGGTGTCCATGCTGTTCGGCAACGCCATGATGATCGTGGTGTCCGGGGTGGCCACCTGGCGGCGGCACGGCTGGCGGATCGCCATCTTCGCGCTGCTGAACCCGGCGTACTGGGTGCTGCACTCGGTGGCCGCGTGGCGGGCCGCCTGGCAGATGCTCACCAGCCCGCACAAGTGGGAGAAGACACCGCACGGGCTGGACGAGGAGTATCACGACGACGGGCGGTGGTCCGCGTGAGCGTGCACCTTCGTGCGTCCGGGCTTTCGGGTTTTTCCAGCGCAGGGCTTCCAGGTCTCCGGGGGGCGGACCTGCCTGTCCTGGACCCGGGCTGTCTCCGGCAGATGGGGGAGGAGCTGGGCTGCCACGGCTCAGCCCTGACGTTCCTCTCCGCCTACCTGGACTTCCTGCCCCAGCGGCTGGCCACCTTCTGCGCCGCCGTGCTGCTGGAGGACACCGCTGCCGCCATGGACCGGGTGCTGAGCCTGAAGGTGTCCTCCACCATGGTGGGCGCCGCCCGGCTGGCGGCGCTCGCCGAAGTGCTGCAGGGGCTGGTGTGCACGGGCAACTGGGCTGCCGCGGAACCGCTGCTGGAGGTGCTGGACGCTGACGTGGCGGCGGTGCTGGCAGCCGGCCGGGCTGCCGTCGGCATATCCGGAGCCCCGGGGTGACGCTCCGGACCCTATCCCGCGTGCTGCCTGTGACCTTCCCGCTTTCGACGCGGTGATGCACGGGCGCACGGGGTATGTGGGTCGCGATTCTGCCCCTGCGTGCCGGCCGCGGATCTGCGCGTCGACAATGAACTCGCCGCCGGCCCTCGATCTGCTGGGCAGGGGGCTATCCACCCCCGAGACGCCTGTACTGAGTAGGTATTACTCGTCTGAAAAGTGGGGTATCGATCTACTGGTCACAGGCGCGGATTGAACGCTTAGCCTGCATCCATGCTGAGAATCGTGAAGCAGATCCTGCGAACCAAGCCGAAATGCCGGTACTGCGGGCAAGCCCTGCTTCCGGACCCGTCCGCGGTGTTCTGCTCCCGCGACTGCTATGACAGCTATCAGTACTGGGGCGACGCGTCAGCCCACAGGCCGTAGCGCGGTACGGCCCTGCGTTTCCGCTGCCCATGCCCGGTTTCGCTGCGCAAGTCCGTTGACGCACCCCCTGTCTGGGCCGCGATATCGAATGTGCGCGTCGAAAGTGGAGACGGCCCCCGGTCAGCAGGTGTAGGTACCCCGGTAGGGAGTGCCGGTCCAGGTCCCCACGAGGGCGCTGAGCTCGTACGTGTAGGTGCCGTTCCTGAGGGAGGAGGGCTTGGTCATGGTGATGGTGTTTGCGTTCGCGGTGGCGGACTGGGTCAGCGAGGTGCCGTCGGGCGCGATGAGGGTGAGCTGGTAGGCCGTGGCGCGCGGCACCTTGCCGAAGCTGGTGACGTTGATGGTGGAGCCGTAGGGGCGGCTGGTGTCGCAGGAGTAGGTGCCGCCGATGGACGCCGGAGCAGCGATCACGTAGGTGGACGTGGTGAACGGTGCGGAGGCTGTGGCCCTGAAAGCGGCCTGGGCCATGGCGGGGGTGGCTGCGAGGAAGAGGGCCACGACGAAACCGGCAACAAGACGGCGGAGATGCCGTGCTGCGCCTGCGTGCCTTGACGTGCCCATGTTCCGCTGCTGCCTTCCGTTGTGGTTGCTTGTTTCAATTCTGGGCCACGCGCTTCAACACCTGCCGGGGGACAGTTCAAGGTTTCTTCAAGAATGTCCGCGATTCCCCGACATGGTGGCTGGTGAGGGTGGCCTTATCTGGAATGCTAGGCATCATGGGACATGAAACCGCCAACCGCAGGGCCGTAGTTGTTGAAGACGACAAAGACATCCAGATGCTGCTGAACAGGACGCTCAGCATGCAGGGCTTCGACGTGGTGGTGGCGGGAAACGGCATGGACGGTCTCGCTCGAATCCGGGAACACCAGCCGGAACTGATCACCCTCGACCTGAACCTGCCGGACCTGGACGGGACCGAAGTGTGCCGGCGGCTGCGCGAGTTCTCCGACGCCTACGTGGTGATGATCACCGCCCGCGTGGAGGAAATCGATGAGCTCCTGGGCCTGCAGATCGGCGCCGACGACTTTGTGACCAAGCCGTTCAGCCCCCGTGCCCTGGGTGCGCGCATCACCGCCATGTTCCGGCGTCCCCGTCCGGGGTTTCCCGACGGCGGTGCTCCAGCGGTTGCCGAGCTGGCGGCTGCGGAGCCGGAACAGCCGGCCGTTGAGGCCGAGGCGGATTCCGAGGCGACCGTCCACGGGCCCGTTCGTGTGGACACGGAGTCCCGGACTGTCCACGTGGCCGGCAACGAGGTTGTGCTGACCCGGACCGAGTTCGATCTGCTGGCGGCGTTCGTTGGGGCGCCGCGCCGGGTGTGGACCAAGGAATCCCTGCTGCGGCGCGTGTGGGGCGATGAGTGGGCCACGGACGAGCACCTGGTGGAGGTCCACGTCGGCAACCTGCGGCGGAAGATCCGCGCCGGCGGCTCCGACACCCAGATCATCCGGACCGTGCGCGGAGTGGGCTACGGCTTGGTGCCCGCGGCTGCCCTGTCCTGACGCGCCGGTCCTGACGCTCCCGTCCTGACCCGCCGCCGTCGTCCGTCCTGACACGACTGTACGGACGGCTACTGTCCGGCGAGCAAGTCTTCGATGGCAGCGGCCACGGCTGCGGCGTCGGCGCTCAGCCGTGCCGCTACTTCGCGGGCCGCGTCGAGCGAGCCCGTTTTGAGGTGCTGGTTGATCAGCCCGGCATCACGGACCAGCTGCTGGGCGCCGATCATCGCGGCCGACGAACCGAGGGACAGCGCCGCTGTGCGGGCTGCCTGTACCCGGATGTCCGCCAAGGGTTCCTCGATGGCCTGCACCCGTTCGGGCAGCATCTCCACAAACACGGCTGCGAACTGGGCCGCCGCTTCGGGTGAGGCGAGCTGATCGGCGAGGTCGGTGAGGCAGGACCTGTCCAGCACTGCACTGTCATCCGGTACTGCACTGTTGTTCAGTACTGCAATGTTGTCCAGTGCTGCGCCGTCGCCCGGCCCGGGACGCTCCGGGCCGCCAGCAGGAACTTTGGTCATGAGGGGATGGTAGCGGGAACTGCCGTGCCTTTGGCGGAACCGGTGGATTCTTTGGGCTTTGACCAGATGCTGGTCAGCAGCAGGAGGACCAGAACGGCCGGGGCGCCGTAGAGGAGAACTTTGCCCACCACGGGGGAGCGGAGGGCACGGATGGCATCGCCCAGGTGCGGGATGACGGCCACGGTGGTGAAGGCGTGGTCCTCGGCCATGGTGGCGGTCCAGGGGTCCGCGCCGTTGTTGGCATCGCCCTTGGTCTGGATGGTGGTGGAGGTGCCGGCGTGGGTCACGTCGGTGATGCGGTGTGTCTCGATCCGCTGGTCCTCTACGGGGATGTGGTACGTGACGATGTCGCCCACCTTGAGGTCAGTGACAGGGGTGGGGACGCTGACCACTACGTCACCCGGGTTGATCAGTGGCGACATAGAGCCGGTGAGCATGGTTGAGGTCTGGTAGCCGAACACCCGGGGGCCTACCGCGAGGAACAGGAAGGCTGCTGTTGCCACCACCATGATGCCGACCATCAGGACCTTGCCGGCCAGTTTGGCGGTGCGCTTCGCGGCCCGGGTAATTGCAGCAGCGGTGGGGTACGAGGGTGTGGTGGCGGCGCGTCGCCGTCCGGGGTAGGACTGTGTCTGCGTGGTCATGATGCCCTCGGTTCAGGTCTGGTGTTGGTTCTTGATTCCGCGGCGCGGATGCCTGGGCATCCGCGCCGCCGTGCGGAACGGCTGGTGGCGGAACTGGTTACTTGCTGGTGGCGGTGCGCTGGGTGCCGGTGAAGCTGAAGCCGACGGTGCTGGACAGGCCCTGGAAGGTGTTGTCCGCGGAGGACGGCAGCGTCACGGTGACGCGGAGGTTGTCAGCAGCGGCCGAGGTCACGGAGTTCAGGCCGGCCAGGGCCATGTTGGCACCCACGGCGGCGCGGGGAGCGAGGACCTGGGTGACCGTGCCGGAGCAGGTGTAGGTGAAGGCGGGGGAGGTGCCGGCTTCGGTCCACGGGACGGAGCAGGCATCGACGGTCAGCTGGAGGCCGTTCACGGTGTCCGTGTCCAGCTTCGAGGACGGCGACGCTGCCGTGGTCAGGGTGATGGCGGAGAGGTTCTGGTTGCCCGTGTTGGAGAGGGTTACGGCGCGCTGGACGGTGTCGCCGGCAACCAGGCCGCTTGCCGCGACGCTCAGGCGGTTCGCTGCGCCGGTGGCGCCGAGGGCCACGTTCACGGTGCCGGATGCTACCGTCTCGCTGGCGCTGGTGGTGGAGGTGAAGGCACCGTAGGTACCCAGGCCTGCAACGGACGCTGCGGCGGCAACCAGGGCGGTGGAAGCGAGGACCTTGCCGGTGGTGGACTTGAGGTTGAGACCCATGATGGTGATCCGTTCGTGATGGCCGGCCGGTGCGGCCTGCGGACTGTTTGCCAGCCCCATCGGCTGACAACAACAACTTTGCCGCCGCAGTTTCAAGGCCAACCGGGCATCACTGACAAGAAAAGTTCAAGACTTCTTCAACTTCCCGGTAGTCCCTCAGGTTGTGCTCAACTGGGGCCACTGCGCGCCGCTTCTGCTGCGCAGGTTCGTTCTCGCCGCACCTGTCCGTTTTCGCTGCGCATATGTGTTTTCGCTGCTCAGGTCCGTTGACGCCCCCTCTATCCGGGCCGCGAAGGCGAATTTGCGCGTCGATAACCAGCTTCCCTTCGCAAAACTGCTAATCATGCTTAGTATTGTGGAGCGCGGGCTGCCCGCTGGGGGCAGAGCACCCGCGCTGCACCGGAGGTTTTTCAAGCATGGACAACCAGATGCGTCCCCTCACTGACGAAGAACTGCTGCAGGAGCAGGCCACCGCACTGCCGGACAAGGAAGTGGCATCAGTCCTGGACCTGAACGCGGACCTGGATCTGGGCATCAACGCCGCCGCACCCATCGACCTGGCAGTCGCCGCCAACGCCAACGTGGCTGCACCCATCGACGCCGCAGCCTCGGCCAACATCCTCTCCTACGGTTCGGACGCGCAGGCGCTGTCCACCCAGGACGCCGCCATTGACCAGGGCATCACCGCTGACGCCAACGCCGAATCCCAGCAGGACAGCGTGATCGGGCAGGGCGACGGCGCAACTGACACCGCCGCCGGCACGGGCACCACCGACGCCGGCACCACGGACGGCGCCGCAGATGCCGTCTCCGCACTGCCCGGCACCGATGCCGTGACCGATGCCGCGGGTGCCCTCAACGGCAACCTGCTGAACGTGGACGTCAACCTGGACGCCGACGCCGCCATCGCCGCCCCCATCAACGGTGCCGTAGCAGCGAACGCCAACGTGGCCGCGCCCATCGACGCCGCTGTGGCCGCGAACGTCGGCTCCATCGACAGCCAGGCGTACGCCATCTCGGACCAGAGCGCCACCATCTCGCAGCACATTGACGGCACCGCGGACGCAAACGCCGGCCAGACGTCCGACCTGCAGCAGTAAGCCAACATGACCCAGACCCACGGCGGCCCGCCTCCCGAGGCGGGCCGGCCGCCGTCGCGCGTTACCGTTGCCCAGGAACCGCCGGGCCAGACGACGACGGCGGGAGCCCACCTTCCCGCCCGCGCTGACGGCGTCCAGCTGCTGGGCACCGCGGAGGGGTCCGGCTACCGCGAACCGCCCGCCCTGGTGCGTCGCGCCGACGGCCAGACCCTGCAGCTGACCAGGCTCCTGTACCTGGTGCTGGAGGCCGCCGACGGGACGCAGGACCTTGAGGGCATCGCCCGGCACGTCAGCGAAGGCTCCGGCCGGCTGGTCAGCGCGGACAACGTGCGGACCCTGATGGACTCGCAACTGCTGCCGATGGGCGTGCTCCGGCTCGCGGACGGCAGCCAGCCGGAGGTCAGGAAGTCGAACCCGCTGCTGGGCCTGCGGTTCCGCTACATCGTGTCCGATCCCGAGCGCACCCGCAGGATCACCGCCCCGTTCGCCGTGCTGTTCCACCCGCTGCTGGTGGTGGCCGTGGCGGCTGCGTTCCTGGCCTCGTGCTGGTGGGTGCTAATGGTCAAGGGCCTGGGCTCGGCCACGCATGAGGCGTTCGAACAGCCCGCCCTCCTGCTGCTGATCCTCGCCGTCACCATCCTGTCCGCGGGATTCCACGAATTCGGCCACGCCGCCGCCACACGAAAGGGCGGTGCAACGCCGGGGGCCATGGGCGCCGGGCTGTACCTGCTGTGGCCGGCGTTCTTCACCGACGTCACCGATTCCTACCGGCTGGGCCGCGGCGGCAGGATCCGCACGGACCTGGGCGGGCTGTACTTCAACGCCATCGTTGCCGTGGCCATCATGGGGGTGTGGTGGGCCACCGGCTTCGACGCGCTGCTGCTTGTGGTGGTCACGCAGATCCTGCAGATGGTCCGCCAGCTGATCCCGCTGGTGAAGTACGACGGCTACCACATCCTGGCCGACGCCACCGGCGTCCCGGACCTCTTCCAGCGCATCAAGCCCACCCTTCTGGGGATCCTGCCCTGGCGGTGGGGGAACCCCGAAAGCAAGGTGCTCAAGCCGTGGGCGCGGGCCGTGGTGACCGTATGGGTGCTGGTGACCGTCCCGGTGCTGCTGTTCAGCATGGTGATGATGGTGCTGTCCCTGCCGCGGCTGCTGGCCACGGGCTGGGCGAGTGTGGGCAAGCAGCAGGAGATGCTGCTGGCGTCGCTCGCCGATGGGGACGTTTTGGGCGCAGCCGTCCGGGGAGTGGCAATTGTCATTGTGGCCATCCCGGTACTGGGCCTGCTGTACATCGTGGTGCGGCTGCTGCGGCAGCTGGTCACCGGGCTGTGGAAGAAGACCCGCGGCAAGGCGCTGCAGCGCACCGCGGCCATGACCGCCGTCGCGGTTTTGCTGGGCGGCCTCGCCTGGGCATGGTGGCCCGACGGCGGGACGTACCGTCCGGTGCAGGCGTACGAACGCGGGACGCTGGGGGACGCCACGCGCGCCATCCTTCCCGTCCGTGAGCGCGGGGAACTGCGTGAGGGCGGCACCGGGCAGACGGTGGCGTTGTGGCCGGCCGGTGCCACGAAGCCCACGCGGGACAACCCGCAGCTGAGCATGGTGCTGGTGCCGGTGGGTGCTGGGGCTGGTGGCGCTGCTGGTGCCGCTGGCGGCACTGCGGCCGCCGCGCCCGCTGCGCCGTCCTGGGTGTTCCCGTTCGACCGGCCCGCCGCCCCCGAAGCTGATGGGAACCAGGCGCTCGCCGTCAACACCACGGACGGTTCCGTTGCCTACAGTGTGGCGTTCGCGCTGGTGTGGGCGGAGGACGGGGCTCCCGTCACCACTGCCAACGAGGCGTACGCGTTCGCCAACTGCTCGGGCTGCGCCGCCGTGGCCGTGGGGTTCCAGGTGGTCCTGGTGGTGGGTCAGACGGATGTGATTGTGCCGGAGAACCTGTCGGCGGCGGCCAACTACAACTGCCTGGACTGCCTCACGTACGCCCTGGCCAGCCAGCTGGTGCTGACCCTCGACGGGCCGCTGGACGGCGACAGCAAGCAGCAGCTTGAGGCGCTGTGGTTGAAGATTGCCGAGTACGGCCGGAACATCCGCGACGTCCCGCTCTCCGAAATCCAGGCCACCCTCAACGGCTTCAAGGAGCAGATCACGGCCATCGTGAAGGGATCCCCGGCTGCGGACGGCACCTCTGTTGCCACCACTCCGCCCTCCGCCGGTCCCAGTGGCGGCCCGTCCTCTGTCCCGACGTCTTCTTCTGCCCCGGACGGGCGGCCCACAGTTCCGGCTGGTGCACCTGCCGAAACGTTCGCCCCCGGCCCGGCCGCAACTCCCGTGCCCACTGCTCCGGCGAGCCAGCCTGCGGGAGGTGGCCAGCCGACGTCGTCCGTGGACAACGCGACGCCTGCACCCACTGTGGGGTCGGGTGCTGGGGAAACGGTAGCGCCGGCACCGACGACCGGCGGCTGACCCTTCGGCTGGCTGGGCTGTTTTCGCTGCGCATCGAATCTGGTTACGACCCCCAGTCAACGCCGGGTTGGGCGGCGCATCCACACGCAGACCGCGCCCCGGTTAAACCAGATGGCCCTGCAGTCCGCCGGGCTGCAGGGCCATCTTGTTTGGGTGAGCGAGGTTAGAACCTCGATGATGTGCCGTTGAAGGGACCCGTCCCGAGAGCATTTCCGGCCGCATCGGTGAGTCCCGTACCCGCGGTGTAGACGGGCACGTCCGGCGTGGTGGTGGTCCCGGAGGTTCCGCCGGTGGACTTGCCAAGCTTGATGGTCAGGGTGGTGGACCCGTCCCAGGTAACGGTGCTCATATTGCTTGCGTTGCCGTTGCCGTTGAAGCTGAGGGCACCGGCTGAACCGTACTTGGCGTTGGCTCCGAGGGTGATTGAGCCGAGATTCAGCGTGCAGCTTGTGCTGGTCACCGTCAGGACATTGGATGTGCTGATGTTGACAACCACGTTGTTGTTGCCGCTCAACGTTTGCGCGCTGTTGGTCCAGGTGGAGCAGATCTTGCTGGACTCCATTGCTTCAGAGAACTGGATTGTCAGCGTATCGCCCTGTTCGGCTTTGCCCAGGGTTCCTCCGGCGTTCTGCAATGTGACATCGACGGTTGGCGCCTTGGTGTCCTTGGTGACCGCCGACGTCACGGTGGTGCTGTTGCCGGCGGCGTCCGTGGTGGTTGCCGTGATGGTGAGTGCCACGACCGGCGCCGTGCTGGAAGTGTCCTTGAGGGCGGACAGGTTCAGTGGCCCGGTATTCCACGTTGCGCCGGACGCTGTGGCGGGGATGCTGGTGGCGGCGTCCGTTACAGTCACACTTACCGCTGAACCGGAGTCGCTGGTGCCACTCACTGCGTAACCCGTGACGGTGGATGCAAGGATGTTCGGCGGCGTATCGAGCCTGAGGACCGGCGCCACGGTGTCCTTCGTACTAGTGGCGGTGGCAGCCGTGCCGGTGTTGCCTGCAGCGTCAGTGACGGTGACCGTGTAGGTCACGGTGCCGTCCCTGAGCGAACTGAGGTTGAGGTTTGCGGACCAGTTGCCGCCGATGGCCGTGGCGGTGCCCGTGACAGGCTGGGCCGAGCCCGGGCTGGTGGCGGAAATCTTCACTGTTGCCCCGGTTTCCGCGGTCCCCGAAATCTGTGCCGAGCTTGCGGTGGAGATGTTCACGTAGGCCGGGACGCCCAGGGACTGTGCCGCCGCAGGGGCCACTGTTTCCTTCACGCTCGAGGCAGTCTTTGCAGCGCTGACATTGCCAGCGGCGTCGGTTGCCGTGGCCGAGAAAGCGACGGCACCCTGGTCAAGGCTGCTGAGGTTCAGCGTGGCGGACCAGTTGCCGCCGCCGTCCGCCGTGGCTGTCACGGGGGTCGCGGAATGGGCCGCCCCCGTGTCGGCGGCCGTCAGCGTGATCTTTGCCCCCGATTCCGTTGTGCCGGAAACCGGCACCGCGGCAACGTTGGCCGAGTTCGCGAATGCGGGCACCGTCAGGCCGGGTGCGGCCGGCGCCTGCGTATCGATCCGCACGGTCTGGCTCTGGACGGTACCGGCGTTACCCACTTTGTCCGTAGCGAAATAGGACACGATGTGCGTCCCGTCCCCGCTGACCAGGATGCTGGCGACGGCGGCGCCCACCGTCTGCTGCGCACCGCCGTCGACCGCGTACGAGATGGAGGCGACGCCGGAACCGGACGCGCCGTCGCCGGCCGTGATGCTCACCGTGACGGGGCTGGAGCTGTTCCATCCGGCTGTGTTGGGCGTGGGCGAGATGCCCGAAACGGTGGCCACGGGCGCGCTCGCGTCATTGCTGGTGCCGTTGCTGCGGGGGCTCTCGACGCCGGTCCACAGGGCGATGGCCGGCGTGACCGTGTAGTACCAGATCCCGCCCTGGACGTTCTGTTCCGTGCAGCTGAGGGTGGTCACCGTACCGGCGCATCCGCCGGTGGCCGGGATGCCGGCGCCGCCCGAGGCCACCGCGTAGCGGGTAACGGTGTAGCCCGTGGCGGCCCGCCCGTTGACGGTGGTCCCGCCTGCCCACGTGACGGACAGCGACGAGCCGCTGGCGGACACCGCCGGTTTGGAACCCGGCGTCAGGGCATCGGCGGCTGCGGCGGCGTTGCTGCTGCTGGTGGTGGAAGCCCAGAACGCGTAGGCCGCTGAGCCAGTGCCGAGCAGCAACAGGAGCGCAGTGGCAACCCAGACCACCGTCAGCTTCCGTGACGGACGGCCCCGCAGCAGCGCCGGGATAAGCGTTGCGAGGCTCATTTGCGCACCTCCACCGTCACGGGAAGGCTGAAGGTTGCGCCCTGGCAGGCTGCGAGCGAGGTGGTGTCCATGGCGGCCGCTCCGGGGAGGGTAATGAGTGCCGACGAGTTCGCGGCAACGGAGGTTGCTGGGGAGAGCGGTGCGGCCGGCGCGGCGAAGGTGACGCCGGTAGTGGTGCAGCCGGAATGGGCGGCGTCGGCCGCCGCGGGGCCCGTGCCGGTGACGCGGTAGACCTGCACCGCATACGGGTTCGGGTTGGTGAGCCGGAGGACGACGTCGGCGCTGCCGCCCGGATAGAGCGCATTCTTGGGGTTGTCGCCGGCCACGAGGGCGTTCACGGCGACGGTTTGCATGGCGGCGGCCGCTGCGGACCCGCCGCCGGTTCCCGTGGCGGTCCAGTAGGCGTAGGCCGTTCCTGCGCCGGCGGTTATCAGGAGCCCGGCGAGAGCCGCCGTTTTGAGGCGCTTTGCGGTGGTGGGCATTTCAGTTCCCCTGTCCTGATCCCGAGTAAGCAAGCTGGAGGAGTGCACCTTTGCAGCCATCCTGGTTGGCGGATGTGTCCAGCATTCCCACCTGCGGCCAGGCGGACTGCGCCACGCGGAGTCCGGACAGGGTTCCGCCGGCGGCCGGGACGGTCAGCGGATAGGGCCCGCTGAACTGGGCGACAGCGAAGTCGGCCGCCGTGCAGGGCAGCTTCCTCGCCACGGCGTCGGCGCTACGGGTGACGCCCGTGACGGCGACGGACAGGTTGGTCAGCGACAGCGACTTGTTGATGGGGTTGCTGATCTGTAGGTCCAGGGCCGCTGACGTGCCGGGGGAGAGGGTGCCGGGCACCTTCCCGGAGATGATGAATTGTTTGACCGTGGAGTCCAGGACCAGCTGGACGTTGGCGTACGCGTACTGCACTTTCCCGCTGGAGTCCTTGCCGGTTCCCACCAGGTAGAGGCTGGACGTCCCCGTGGGGGAAGCTGCGGTGGTGGCCACTTGAAGGGTAGTGGAACTGCCGGTGGCGGGATTGGGTGAGAACTGGGCGGTGGCGCCGGCCGGGAGGCCGCCGAGGACGCTGAAGCTGACCGGGCCGCTGAAGTTGTTGCGGGCCAATTGCAGGCTGTATACCGCGGTGGCTCCGGGCGGGATGGTCACGGAATCCGGCGTGGCTGCCACGGAGAAGGCGCTGGTCATCTTGTAGTTCACGGTGAGGCTGGCATCGACATTGCCGGAGACCTTGCCGCTGGTGCCGGTGATGGTGACCGGGCTGGTGCCGGCCGGCGTGCTGGTGGCGGTGGCGGCGTTCAGGGTGGCGGTCGCCGTGGTACCGGAGGCCAGCGTTATGGACTGCGGCGTGAATGCGCCGCTTGTGCCTGCCGGCAGCCCCGCCGCGGCCAGATTCACCGCGCCGCTGAAACCGCCGGTGGACGTGACAGTCACCGTGTAGGCGGCGGACTGGCCCTGTTGGACGGACTGGCTGGCGGGGGAGACCTGTACGGTGATGCCCGGCTTTGGGTTGTTGGAGGCTGCGATGAGCGCGCCCGCGCTGCCGAGCAGCAGCGCCAGCGCGATCAACGCCCCCTTGAACGCTGCCCGCTTGCGGCGCCGTGGCCGTCCATCCTGATTGTGCACCCCGTGCCCCTTCCCATTTGGTGCAAATGACGGCAAGCCGGGGACGGGGTTTTCACCCATCCCCGGCCCGCTCGCTTGTTAGTTGCTGGCGACGGTCACCGTGATGGTGGCGCCCTTGCAGGCATCCTGGTTGACTGCCGGATCATCGTTGAGAGTCAGGGTTCCGGTGCCCAGGGCCGTGCCGCTGGCGTTGCCGAGGACCGTGGTGGTTCCGGTTGGGGCGGTGGCGTCGAACCATGCCGGGAGGCATCCCGCGTTGCTGGTGGTGACAACCGGCTTGGCCAGGGTCACCGGGGTGCTGCTGCTGTTGGGGTTGGTGGCCGTGTAGGTAATCGTCTTCGGGGTGCCCGGGGCGACACCGGCGTCAACGGTCACGTTGATGGTGACGGGGGAGGTGCCGGACGACGCGGCAGCGGATCCGTTACCCGAGCCGGTGGTGCTCCAGTAGGCGTACGCGGCACCGCCACCGGCTGCCAGCAGGGCAGCGGACAGGGCAACAGCGGCGACTTTGTTCTTCTTGGTCATAGGGCGCATGGAAAGACTCCTTGTAAAAGTGATTGAGAACCCGTTCCCCCATTGGTGGCTCCCATCCAGGTGCCTTCCGGTGGATCGATGACCCAATATTTGCCGGGCGCCCACGGGCTCAACAACACGTACCGGTACGCGATTATTTGGGCGCGGTCCAGCAGAGGTACTTGATTTTTGGGTCCGCCTACTCGCGCTTTCTGCAGTACTCGAATCGGCCCGCCGGCTCCCGCGTCCCGCCGTTGTTGGGCTCCGGGGGCGAGCAGGTAGCACCCCGGAGCCGTGGGCGCAGGAGCTTGCCTAGCGGGTGTCCACGTCCTCAAACACCAGGAAAGTCTGGGTGTCCAGCACGCCGGGCATGGACTGCAGCTGGTCGAAGATGACCCGGCGGAGGTCGATGTTGTCCACGGCGCGGACCAGGAGGATGACATCGAAGTCGCCGCCCACCAGGGCGATGTGGTGCACCTCGGGGATGGCGCCGAGCTGGTCGCGCAGTTCCCGCCACGAGTCCTGCTTGAGCTTGAGCGTCACGTACGCGGAGGACTTCAGCCCGGCCTTGATGGGGTCCACCACGGCCGTGAACCGGGACAGCACCCCGTCCGAGGTGAGCCGGTTGATGCGGGTGTACGCATGCGCCCGGGAGATGTGGACGTTCTCCGCCACCTGCGTCACGGACATCCGGCCGTCCCGGGTGAGCTCCGCGATGATGCTCCTGTCGATGTCGTCCAGCTCCACCGGTTCTGCCCGGCCGTCCTTCGCCGCCATGCCCTCCACAACCCCTGCCGTAAGCCAGCTCACATTTACAAATCGTCTCCCAGTGTAGGCATTGGGAAGCAACTTCAATGCCGTGAATCGGGGCGCGGTATACAGATCCTCGTGTCAGGCGAGCTCTCGGAAGAAGAATGACCTGGAATTCCCCGGCATTTCAGCGGCGGAACGGGACCGGATACCGGGACGCGAGGCTGTCCCTGGTTCGTGTGCTGCAGCGGAGGATCGGTGCGAGAAATGCTGCTGCGAGCTGCGGCAGTGCATCCGGCAGGTTCGCCGTGGTGGCGTCGCTGCGCAATTCTGCCTCGAGGTCCGCGGCCAGGGAGGCCAGTTGCTCCGCGCCCACCATTTGGCTGGAGGTCTTCAAGCTCAGCACAGTGTCAAAGGAGCCCGCCCAGTCCCCGGTAGTGAGGGCATGGCGCAGCCGTTCTATCCGTCCGGGGAGGCAGCGGACGAAGTCGGCGACGAAGACGCGGGTATAGCCCCGGTCATCCTCCAGTTCCTCTCTCAGCCGTTCGAGGACCAGGTGGTCCACCAAGGGGCGCTCGGCCTGGGCTGTCTGGGCGGGAAGCGTCCTTACCGGCCGGGTGGTGAACTCGTGGGACGGGGATGTCATGGGGGTCATGCGTACTGCCTTGGGGTAGGGGTGGCTTTTCAGCACAAAAGTTTCGAAAAGAGTTATGGAAATCCCTGAGGGGGCTGGTGCTTTTGGCCTTAGGATCAGTGCGAAGTACTGAGTGTGAAGCGCCATTGGGAGTGGCGTCTGCAGTTCCTGGTCTCATAGATGTTTTTCACTGCTTGGTCTCAGTTGGTGCTTGCACCGGGTCTCAGGGGGAAATGCAATTGAATACTTTGGGGTTTCGTTCGCGCGGATTAGCAAGCCACTGGCGGCTTGTGCTTGCTGTTGTTGTGTCATGCCTGGTGGCTGCGGTGTTATTAATCGTTCCTTCCAGATCAGCGGTTTCTCCGGCCGAAGCAGCGGATCCGGCGGGTGAGTGGGTTTCGCTGGCCGCCGGACCTGTCCCGGCGAGCAGTCCCCTTGCAGGTTTCGTTCCGTACGCCGGCAGTTATAACGGGGTGCCCCATTCCATGGAGTGGTTCTACGTGCCGGTCAGCTCCGTAGTGACGGGACCGGGCACATACAACTGGTCAGGTTTCGAAGCACAGCTGAACGCCATCGCCGCGCGCGGCCACCAGTCGGTCTTCAGGTTCTACCTGGACTATCCGGGGAAGCCCTCCGGCGTCCCCGCATACCTCCTGAATTCCGGCCTCGCCACCCACGCCTACTGGGACCACGGCAACGGCGGGATCAGCGTCTCCCCGAACTACGACGACCCCCGCCTGCTGGACGCCATGGACGGTTTCATCGCCGCCCTGGGGTCCCGCTACAACGGCGATCCGCGGATCGGGTTCATCCAAATGGGCCTCCTGGGCTTCTGGGGCGAATGGCACACCTACCCTCACGACGGGTGGGCCTCCGCCGAGAACTGGCTCGCATCGCCGGCCTCCCAGCAGCGCGTGCTGCAGGCCTACACGAAGGCCTTCACCAAAACCAAGCTCCAGGTCAGGTACCCGGACGCCGCCAACAGCAGCCTGAACGTGGGCTACCACGACGACTCCTTCGCCGTCAGCACCCTGCCGGGACCCGGGTGGCACTTCATGGACAAAATGGCGCAGGCCGGCGCCACCCAGAAATGGCTCACCCAGCCAGTGGGCGGAGAACTCCGGCCCGAAATCCAGCACTGCATTTTCGACGCTCCCATGCTCTGCCCCGTGGTGGAAAGCGGTGCCGACAACAAATTCACGGACAGCGTACAAGCGACCCACGCCTCCTGGCTCCTCAACCAGCACGCCTTCAGCCCCGGTTACTCGGGACAGGCGCTCAGCAACGCCACCGCCGCGGCCCAGTCGCTGGGCTACCGGTTCCACGCGACCTCCTTCGCCGTCACCCGCGGAACCGTGTCCGGGCAGAGCGATGTCAGTGTGATGGTCAGCAACGTGGGGGTGGCACCTTTCTATTACGACTGGCCTATACAGATTGCCGCCGTGGACAGCGCAGGAAACATGGTCCGGACGTGGGGAACGTCGTGGAAGCTCACCGCCGTGAAGCCCGGGATGTCGGTCCAGTGGAAGTCCCCTGTCAGCGTCAGCGGGCTGGCCCCCGGCACCTACACCCTCGTGGTGCGCGCCGCTAACCCGCTCGCCAACGGCGTGCCCCTGCGCTTCGCCAACGCCTCCCAGGACCAGACCAAACCGGGATGGCTGACCCTGGGGCGCAAGTACCTCCCTGCTCCCTGAACGCCCGACGACGGAACTCGCCAGCCGCCGTCGGGCCCTCTCATGCAGGAATTGGGCTCGCCCGGTACCCGTCCGGGTTGTGCTGCTGCCAGCGCCACGCGTCCGCGCACATGGTCTCCAGCGTCTCCGACGCCGTCCAGCCCAGATCGCGAAAGGCGCTGGACGGATCGGCCAGGCTGACGGGTGCATCTCCCGGGCGCCGTTCCACTATTTCGTACGGGACGGTGGTGCCCGAGGCGGCCTCGAAAGCATGGATGATTTCCAGCACGGAGTAACCCTGGCCCGTCCCGAGGTTCCACGTATGCAGCCCCTGGTGTTCGGCCAGATAGTCAAGCGCTGCAGCGTGGCCGGCTGCCAGGTCCATGACGTGGATGTAGTCGCGGACCCCGGTTCCGTCAGGGGTGGGGTAGTCATGCCCGAAGACGCTGACCTTGTCCCTGCGGCCCACCGCCACCTGGGTGACGAAGGGGAAGAGGTTGTTGGGCGGGCCCTGAGGGTCCTCGCCGATGAGCCCGGAAGGGTGGGCGCCGACCGGATTGAAATAGCGCAGCAGGGCTATCCGCCACCGGCTATCAGCCGCCTGGAGATCAACCAGGATCTCCTCAATGTGCTGCTTGGTCCGGCCGTACGGGTTCGTGGCCCTCAGCGGGAAGTCCTCCCGCAGCGGCATCTCGGGATTCGCGCCGTACACCGTGGCCGATGAACTGAACACCAGGTTCCGGATGCCGTAGGCGTCCATGGTCTCCAGGAGAGTCAGCGTTCCGCTGACGTTGTTGCCGTAGTAGCGCAGGGGCTGGCTCACGGATTCGCCCACGGCTTTGTGCCCGGCGAAGTGGATCACCGACTCAATATCGTCCTGGTCAAAGATCCTCTTGAGGCACGAGCTGTCTGCAATGTCTCCCTCCACAAAGGAGATCCCGCGGCCCGTGAGCTTCTCCACGCGCAGCAGAGACTCGGAGAGGGAGTTGCTGAGGTTGTCGATGACTGTGATGTCGTGTCCGGCTTCGAGCAGGCGAAGGATCGTGTGCGACCCGATGTACCCGCACCCGCCGGTGATGAGAATCCTAATTGTTCTGTCCTCGCTGATAGATGACGCCCCGCTGTGCTGGCAGGACCACGGATGACGGAGCCGGACGCCCGGACGCGTCCTGCAGCCCCACGGGCACGCGGACCCGTTTCCGGCGGCGGCCGTCCTGGTTGAAGTTCACAGCCGCCCAGCCGTTGCTGAATTCCCGGGACCAGACGTGGTTGCGGCCCTCGGGTTTCCCTTGCGGGCTGCCCAGGGACCAATCCAATTCGGGGATGTGCTGGGTGCGGCTGTAGTCGTCGTGGGCCGTCGCCGAGTAGGACCCGCGGCCTGCGCCGAAGATCCAGAAGGCCGCCAGCCCGTACGTGAAGTTGGGATGGGTGTCATCACCGTCGGTGGGAACGCGCAGAATCGACAGGCCGGGCCCTTCCACCTGCCCCAGCTGCGCTTCTGCGGTCACGGGATCGAACAGGTTGGCAGGACCATAGCCCAGCCACACTTCTTCGAAGCCGCCCCCGTACGCCGCGTGGGAAGCCCACCGTCCCGGAATCCGGCGCGACTCGGCAATGTTGGGAACCAGTATCTTTCCGACGCTGTTCAGCGACGTGCCGGCGGCGTGGACCAGGAGGTCGAGGCCGTGCCGCAGGTCCTCCATGGAGTCGGCCTCCCGGATGGGAAGGTCCAGCTGGTAGTAGTCCTCGAAGACGTCGTTATCAGCCATCACCCCGTCGAAGGGCGAATCGGCCAGCTCGGCGGAGACGTTTTCAACCCAGCGTTCCCGGTACGCGGGATCCAACACGTTCATCTGCCAGTGCCCGCCGTAGCCGTTCCACTGGATGCGCGATCCGTCCAGCCGGGTGGCAAACCAGCTGCCGCCCTGCTGTTCGGCCTCCTGGTAGGAAATCCCTGAGCTGTAGACCGGACCCGGTTCGTAGTCGCGGGTGGAGGACAGGCATTTGTAGCACAGGACTGTCATATCCGGGCGGAGACGCTTCAGCTGGGCTGCCGCCGCCGTCTCCCAGGGCTGGAGGATGGCTGAGCGGTAGTGCTTGGCCGCAAACTCCCGCTGGTCCGGGGTGATGGGATCGCCGTACCGGATCCAGGCGCCAACGCCGCTCACAGCTCTGCCGGGACCAGTTCGTCATCCAGGGGATCCAGCAGGTCGCCGCTGGCAGGGAGGTCCCCCAGGGCACGGTAGATCTGGTTGTAGGAGGACATCACCTCATGCATCTGGAAGAGCTCCTGGACCCTGAGGCGGGCGTTGGCCGCGTAGGCCGCGTACCCGTCCAGGTTCCCGATGACAGCCTGGATGCCGTCAGCCATCTGGTGGACGTCGCCCGGAGTCACCGTTTCCCCGCAAGGGCCGATGGTGCGGCCGTCCGGAGTGATGAGGTTGTCCGCGATCTGCTGGGCTACGCCTCCCACGTCCGAACCCACAGTGGGGATGCCTGCTGCCATGGCTTCGAGGATGACGATGGGCTGGCCCTCGTTGTAGCTGGGCAGGACCAGGAGATCGAACTGGTCCAGCATGTCCCGCACGTGGACTGTTCCGTGGATGGTGACGTGGTCCGTGAGGCCCAGGGCCTCGATCTTTGCCAGGCAGGCTTCGTAGTATTCCGGCACGTGCTCAGTGGGGCCCAGGACGTCCAGGTGGATGTTGGGGTAGCCGCGGTCACGCAGGATTTCCAGGCTGGACAGCAGATCCAGGAGGCCCTTGATGGGCACCACGCGGGCGATGTAAACCAGATGCCAGACGTAGTTGGAGCCCTCTTTCTCCATCGTCGCCAGAGCCCGCTGGCGGGCCCGGTACTTCTCATCGAACTCTTCAATGACCATGCCGTTGGGCACCACCACGGACTTGTCGATGTCCGTGCCCAGCCGGGCGGCTTCGGTGATCGCGCTCGGGTACAGGTAAGTAATCAACCGTGCACTGGGGTAGCAGAACCGGCCCATCTCGGTCCACCACGCCATCCAGGCGCGCTGTTCCGCAGTCACGTCGAAGGTCCGGTAGTCCTCCGAGGTGATGGACAGGGCCATATTGCGGTCCAGCAGCGTGTTGACGGTGTCCCGGACGTACAGGTTGTGCTCGGTCAGCAGGAATGCTGTGTCATGGTCCCTTGCCGCGGCGGCTCCCAGCAGCGAGGCGTAGCCGGTGGTGTGCGCGTGGTAGACGCCGGCGCGGGGCATGGTTTCCCCAAGCACCGCGAAAGCCAGGGAGAAGAAGTTACGCAAAGTCCAGAAGGAGTTGGCCAGGGAAAGGTTCAGCTGGGGCAGCCGCTCCTGCAGCGCCTGCATGAACTCCTTGGAACCCAGCAGCGCCCACAGGGGGTACTGCCGGGTCCGTTCGTTGAGCCCCTCGTCGATCAGTTGCCACAGGCCCTCAACGTCGCCGAACTCAGACAACGCGTACAACGAGTCAAAGAGCCGGTGCGAAAGGTCAGTGCGCTGCTGGGAAGTCATGCCCAGGTCCTTCGCGGTCACCGCAAGGAAGTCCTTCCGGTGCTCTTCCATGCTGAGGAAGACCGTGCGGACCCAGCGGACGTTGGCGGGCATTCCGTAGAGGTCCGTCTGCGGCGAATTCGAGTCCCAGGTGATGTGGATGATCCCGTAGGTCAGGTCCGGGTTGTGGGTGACGATGTCGTGAACAACAGCCGATACCCCGCCCTTGAGGAACGGGTAAGTGGATTCCATGACAATGGCAACATCGACGTCCTCGTACTCAGGAACCGAAGTAGCCGCAGGCTGGGCGGACCGCAGCGGCAGGATGTCCTTTGGCAGCGTGTCCGGGCTTTTCAGTGTCGCGTACAAGATGTTCCCCTTATGCATTCACGTAGTCAGTTTTGTTGTGTTGATGGAGTGGATTGGTTGCCTGGTTGCCCTGGCAGGCAGTTACCAGGTGGTCGCGTGGCGCCAGAAGAGGGTGTACTCCGGCTGGCTCCAGTGGTGCCTGTAGAACATCCAGGCAATGGCGATGAGGATGAAGTCCACGGCTCCGAGCATGAGGTAGCTTCCCGCTGCACCGGACAGTGGACCGAACAGTCCACCCGCCACAAAGGCGAGAACACACACGGCCAGGTGGACGCCGCCAAGGAGCTGGGGTGTCACCTTCTCGCCGATGAAGTCCAGCTCGTAACTGAGCAGTGTCATGATCATGAAGCCCCACGAAGCCGCCGCAGCCGCAACCGCCAACACGGTCTGCGCCGGATCAACGCCCGCCATGACCAGGGAGACGGTCAGCGTAAGCAGCGCAGCGATTGCACCCGTGAGCAACACTGATCGGTCAACAACACGGGTGAGCCGGCGGGAGCTGCCCTTCAGCGAGCTGATGGGCGCTTCGGCGATGTCCTGGTGAAGGCGGCCCAGGGCCTTGTCCACGCCGGGGGCCAGCTGGACGAAGTAGAAGTTATAGGCAACCACTGCAGGGAGCATTGCGGCGAACACCGCCACGACGTTGAAGTCGCCTTTGGTTACAGCGAACAGGGCGAACTTATCGGCCCACAGCACTGCGCCCATCAGGATTCCGCGGACCAGGTCCAGCCCCACCACCCGCATGCTGAGGCGCTTGGCGAAGCCCACGTGGCGCAGCCCGGCGCGCATGGCCACCAGCTGAGTGAGGGTGCCCACCACCGGCGGGAGCCACCAGGTGGTGGGGGATACAAAGAGTGCGGCAGCGTAGCCGGACCAGGCGATGGCCCACAGGCCGCGGCGGTTGGCCACGTTTGCCAGGACGAGTGACTGGACGAACAGCAGGTGCAGGACGCACAGGACTACGTAGTGGAGCATCACTGACGCGGACCACCCGGTTGCCAGCCACATCGGCACGGCGAACGCGGCGATCAGGGGCAGGGTCTGCAGGAAAATGGTGGGCCAGTACTGGCAGAACCGCTGGGTGATGGCTTCCAGGTCCCGGTTAGCCATGAGGTCGCCGAGTACCCGGTAGATGGGAAGGCAGGCTGCCTGCGCCATCCAGGGGACAGTGATGGAGGATGCCAGGACCACCAGCGTCAGCGGCACCCCGTCCACGTCCACCGCCGCCATGGAAGGGCTCACCACCGGGTACACAATGTTCAGCAGGAGTACGGGCGACAGGTACAGGAGGAGCTGCGCTCCAAGGCGCTCAGAAGCGCGGCGGTTTCCATAGCGGTCGCGCCCCGCAACGCCCGGCCGGAGGATCAGTGCCAACGCGAGGAGCATGGGCAGGACTGCCGCCACGAAGACCGGCATGTCCGCACCGGCGGGGAAAAACTGGACGGCGAAGGGTACAAGAGCCGACAACACCAGGCCTACGAGAATGAGCATGGACATCTGACGGGTATACGAATCTTGCAACAGGGACTTCAAGGGATGTGTGTCTTTCCTCTAAGGCAGCCGGGCGGCGGTGTGGCAACCGCAGCCCCTCAAAAATCGGGTTGTGTGAGGGCATGGAAACGCCCGCCGGTCTCTCTTCGATGAAGAGACGCGGCAGGCGTTGGCGCGAATGAAATTGCGTAGAACATCTGAGGGCGGACAGAGGCAGGGAGCCGACGGCGGACTGGGGGGCCAGCCCGGTCTCAGAAGGCTGGCTTCCGCCGCCGACTCCGGTCAAACCGGCACCCATTACGGGAGCCGAAGTTCATCAACCTCATTAGATGAAGGCCAGCGGATGAATGCACGAGTAATGAGTACTCAGTTTCATTTTGGCCCAATACTTGGTTGTTTCGAAGACCTGAAAAACAGCATCTATTCGGTGTCCGTCGAGTTCCGGAAAGTAGGAATAATTCACGCGGTCCCGCATCCATCACCCTCTGCTGGCGGCGGTCCGCGTCTCCAGCTAATCAGGGACTTCTCAGAATTTTCTTTACTCAAGATCAAGGTTTCTGAAATGTGCAGCGAATTCTCAGTATTTCCTCAGCGCCGGCGCAAATCGCCCACTAGGCTGGTATCACCGCAGGTCAGCGACATCTAGGGTGCGCTGACGTGGTGAGTGCGGTTGAATTTCCTGAGGGTACCGCACCGGCGCCCTGAGAGTGCGCCAGAGCCGGAGCTTGCCTTGTGATTAACGTCTCTCGTCGTCTTGGGATTGTAGTGGTAATCACCTATTGACGCGCGCTAATACAAGGATTCCGTGGGAAATCCCCGGGCTGCCATCCAGGCCTTGCTGACCAATGCTGTTACGCATGTGAATATTGTCATTTCTGGAATGATCAACCGGATTGTAAGTTTGCTGACTTCGTTTATATGGTTCTCCCATGACTATGGGGAAAGCTGTTACTAAAGCCGTCATTCCTGCTGCCGGATTGGGAACTCGCTTCCTGCCCGCCACCAAGGCGATGCCAAAGGAAATGTTGCCGGTGGTGGACCGTCCGGCCATCCAGTACGTGGTGGAAGAAGCCATCAAATCCGGCCTGGACGACGTCCTGATGATTACGGGCCGCAGTAAGCGCGCCCTTGAAGACCACTTCGACCGGGCACCCGGCCTCGAACGCGTGCTGGAGGAAAAGGGCGACAGCACCAGGCTGGAGTCGGTCCAGTACGCGTCGGATTTGGGGCCCATCCACTACGTCCGCCAGGGCGAAGCCAAAGGCTTGGGGCACGCCGTGCTCTGCGCCAAGCAGCATGTGGGGGAGGAGCCCTTCGCGGTTCTCCTGGGTGACGACCTCATTGATGAGGCCGAGGACCTGCTGAGCACCATGATCGATGTGCAGCAGAAGACGGGCGGTTCAGTCATCGCCTTGATTGAAGTTGATCCGGCCCAAATCAGTGCCTACGGCTGCGCGGCCGTCACCGCTGTGGAGGGTGAGGAGTACGTCCGGGTAGACCGCCTGGTGGAAAAGCCGGCTGCAGCCGAAGCCCCTTCCAACCTCGCCGTGATCGGCCGGTACGTGCTGCACCCGTCCGTCTTCGGAGTCCTTGAGAACACGGCACCGGGCCGCGGCAACGAAATTCAACTGACCGACGCGTTGCAGACCATGGCTTCCGAGGGCGGTGAAGGCCCCGGCGTGTACGGCGTCGTCTTCAAGGGCCGCCGCTTCGATACCGGTGACAAGCTCAGCTACCTGAAAGCCGTCATCACCCTGGCGTCTGAGCGGGTGGAATTCGGCGAGGACCTGAAGACCTGGATCAAGGACTTCATCAGCTGAAACATTTGCCGCCGCAACCATCCGCGCCATGAGCGGCGTCGAATGCGGTGAGAAGTACCAGGCAGCCGGCTCCACTGCGGTTGCTTGAAGCCAGGCGGCAGCCGCCGGCATCAGGGCAGGAGACACTTGGATCAGACCCCACGCCGAGGCTCCACGACGTAAGGGGGAACGATTTTGGGGGAGCGCGGCGTAGCCGTAGTCATCGAGGACGACGGTGTCATCCGAACAGCACTGACTGACATTCTCAGGCAGTCAGGCTTTGCCGTGCACCCAACGTCCTCGGGGTCCGAGGGCATTTCGAAGGTGATCGAACACAAGCCCGACATCGTCACTGTCGATATCGGCCTGCCAGACTTTGACGGGATTGAAGTCTCCCGGCGCATCAGGACCTTCAGCGACGCCTATGTGATCATCATCAGCCGGCGTGCAGACGAAGCGGATGCGCTCATGGGGTTTGAGGCGGGAGCGGATGACTACCTCATCAAGCCTTTCCGGAAACGGGAACTCATTGCCCGGGTCCGGGCAATGTTCCGCCGGCCCAGAATCATGCGCCAGCTCCCTGGCGTTAGTTCCGTGCCGGTCAGCCAGGGAGCTTTGGTTCTCGCGGGATCAGACAGGATGGACGCCCTCCCGGGGGCGGCTGATGTCCAGGGGTTGCCCGTTGAGCCTGCCGGCGGCTTCGACTTCGCCCATCAGGGACTGGCCCTCCATGAAGGCACCAGGCAGGTGACGGTTGATGGCATTCCCATCAGCCTGACAAGGAGCCAGTTCGACATCCTGCTGGTCCTCATGGAAAACGGACGAACAGTCCAGACCAAGTCCGATCTGGTGCGGCGGCTCCGCAACGAGCCATACACCTCCGGGTCCTTCGTCAGTGCCAAGGAGGAGCGCGCCGTGGAGGTGCAGGTCAGCAACCTGCGCAAGCGGCTCGGGGAAAGCTCCAGGCGACCCCGGTGGATCGAGACGGTGCACGGCGTCGGGTACCGAATGACCCCCTAGCCCGAAAAGCGAGATTCCCAACAGGTCCGTGCCCTGGCGGCATGCCTTCCATTAAACGATGTAGGCGGGCGCCTATCCTAGGCTCTCGAACACCATAGTTGCCTGGATCCGGTCGCCACCACCGAGTCCCTTACTTCCACTGCTGGACGTAGTTATGGTGTGCAGACGCTAGCCCTTGGCTGCCTGGTCGTTGATGGTCTTCTCAAGAGAAGTCAGATTGCCGGATCCGGTTCCCCAAAGCTTTTCCTTGAGGATTACCTGCAGTACGACGTAGTGCATAGGTCTGCGCCCTTTCAGTCCCGCTCAGTTGCGGCCAAAGCTTCTCGACACCTCGGCGTGGTCCTTCGAAGCGTAAATGACGGAACCGTACCGGAATCGATGACGTGCCGTCAGCGCGCTGCGATCGCGGATGCTGACATGCGACGAGGGGTGGTTCGTTCTTCGGAAGCAGAGCCCCCCAGGAGTCCTGGCGGCCTACCAGCGGCTTCCGCCCGCCCACGGCCCCGCCATTTCGTCCACAACCGCTGCCGTAACCCAGCTCACATTTACAAATCGTCTCTCAGTCTAGGTCCCTTGATACAACTTCTCCACGATTTCCGCAGCTGCTGGATACGAAACTGGCCCCGGGTCAATACTTGGAAGGAATAGTGGCAACAGAAGGACAGACCAATGACGATCTCCGCGAACCACACGGCCCCGGATACCGCCGGCGCCGCCCCGGCACGGACGCAGCCGGACAACGCACTCACCGAGGCGGTCAAGAAGTTCGGCATCACCGCCGAGGACTACATGCTGCCCGCCCGGCACCAGATCCAGATGGTGGACCCGGAAGGCCGGCTCAAGGACAAGGGTGAGCAGGGCGCCGAACCCGGCCACGAATACCCCGTACCCGGCGATACGGAACTGCTCGCTGCATACGAAAAGCTCGTCGTCGGCCGCCGTGTCAACGACCAGAACTCCGCCCTGGTCCGGCAGGGCCGCATGGCCGTCTACCCGTCCAGCCACGGCCAGGAGGCGTGCCAGGTGGCCGCCGCCCTGTGCCTCGGGGACAGCGACTGGATGTTCCCCACCTACCGCGACGCCGTGGCCGTGATGACCCGCGGCGTGGACCCCGTCCAGGTGATGACCATTTTCCGCGGCGACTGGCACGGCGGCTACGATCCGCTCCAGTACAAGGTGGGCATCCAGTCCACCCCGCTGACCACGCAGCTGCTGCACGCCGTCGGCGTTGCGCACGCCGCCAAGCTCCGCGGCGAGGACACCGTGGTGCTGGCCATGTGCGGCGACGGCGCCACCAGCGAAGGCGACTTCCACGAGGCCCTCAACTTCGCCGCCGTCTTCCACCTGCCCGTCATCTTCTTCGTCCAGAACAACAAGTACGCCATCTCGGTGCCGTTGGCGCACCAGTCCGTGGCGCCGTCGCTCGCGCACAAAGCCGTGGGCTACGGCATGGCGGGCGAACGCGTGGACGGCAACGACGTGGTGGCGCTCCTCGCCGTCCTGGACCGCGCCGTCGCCCTGTGCCGCGACGGTTCCGGCCCGCTGCTGGTGGAGGCCAATACCTACCGCATGCAGGCGCACACCAACGCCGACGATGACACCCGCTACCGGGAAAGCGCCGAGGTTGCCGAGTGGCGGGCCAAGGATCCCGTGAACCGGATGCGGACGTACCTCACGGACCAGGGGATTTTGGACGACGACGGCGAGGCCCGGATCCGTGCGAAGGCTGAGGCGGTTGCCGCGCAGCTGCGCGAAGGCCTCAGCGAGGACGTGCCCGTGGACCCGCAGGAACTCTTCCGCCACGTCTTCGCCCAGCAGACCTCGCAGCTGAAGGAACAGTCCGACATGCTCGCCGACGAACTCGCCCGCGACGCTGCATCCACAACTGGAGGCCGGCAAGTGAGCCCCACCGTCACCACCTCGTCCGAGGCCAACGGCAACGTTTCCGCCGCCACCGCCCGGGCTGCCGCCTCCGCCGCGGCAACCGCCGATGCGTCCGGCCCGCAGCCGGTCACCATGGCCAAGGCCCTGAACACCGCCCTGGCCGATGCCATGCACGCCGATTCCTCCGTCCTGATGTTCGGCGAGGACGTAGGGCTCCTGGGCGGCGTCTTCCGCATCACGGACGGCCTCACCGCCACGTTCGGCGAGCAGCGCTGCTTCGACACCCCGCTGGCCGAGTCCGGCATCGTGGGCATGGCCGTGGGCATGGCGATCAACGGGATGCGCCCGGTGATCGAGATGCAGTTCGACGCGTTCGCGTACCCGGCGTTCGAACAGATCGTCAGCCACGTGGCCAAGATGCACAACCGCACCCGCGGCACCGTGAAGCTGCCCCTGGTGATCCGCATCCCGTACGGCGGCGGCATCGGCGGCGTGGAGCACCACTGCGATTCCTCCGAGGCCTATTACGCCCACACCGCCGGCCTGAAGGTCTACACCCCCGCCACCGTGGCCGACGGCTACCGGATGCTCCGCGAAGCCATCGACTCGGACGATCCCGTCGTCTTCATGGAGCCCAAGAAGATGTACTGGACCAAGGACTCCGTGGACCTCGCCGAGCTCCGCCGCCAGCACGAACTTTCCAAGGAAGGCACGACGGCGGGACGTGGCTCGGAGGGGAGGGCCGCCGTCGCGCGTCCCGGCACCGACGCGACGCTGATCGCGTACGGCCCGTCCGTGCCCACCGCCCTGGCCGCGGCCGAGGCCGCTGCGCTGGAGGGGCGCTCGCTGGAGGTGATCGACGTCCGGACCATCGTGCCGTTCGACGACGCGACTGTTTGTGAGTCGGTGCGGAAGACCGGCCGGGCCGTGGTGATTGCCGAGGCGCACGGGTACGCGTCCGTGGCCTCCGAGATCGTGGCCCGGGTGCAGGAGCGCTGCTTTCACCACCTGGCAGCCCCTATCCGCCGCGTGACCGGGTTCGACGTGCCCTACCCGGCGCCGAAACTCGAGAAGTATTACCTGCCCGGCGTGGACCGTATCCTCGACGCCGTTGACGACCTGCAGTGGGAGAACTGATTTCTATGAGCGAGACGCGTGTGTTCCTGCTGCCGGACCTGGGCGAAGGGCTGACCGAGGCCGAACTGGTGTCCTGGCATGTTGCTGTTGGCGATTCGATTGAGGTGGACCAGCCCATCGCCGAGGTGGAGACGGCCAAATCAGCTGTTGAGGTCCCGTCCCCCTACGCCGGGATCGTGGCCGAGCTGCACGGCAAGCCGGGGGAGACCCTGGACGTGGGGAAGCCGCTGATCTCGGTGACGCCTGTTTCCTCGGTTCCCACCGCAGATAATGCCGCCCCCGCCCCTTCGCCGGACGGCCATGCTGCAAGCAGCATGCCGTCCGGCTCCGACAGGCCCGATGCCACTCCCGGGGCGGCATCATCCGCGGCGACTGCGGCCGAGGCGGCAGCCGAGACCTACCGGGAAGAAGAAAAGGCCGGATCCGGGAACGTCCTGATCGGCTACGGAACCCCGGGTGGGCATGCTGCTGCCAAGCGGACGCGGCTGCCGAAAGCTTCCGTCTCCGTTCTTGAGCCGGCCGAAACCCAGCCTGCGGACAAGGCCGCTGACGACCTCACGCTCCTGCGCACCCGAGTCCCCGGCAAGCTGGGGGCTGTCATTTCCCCGCTGGTCCGGCGGATGGCCCGCGAGCATGGCGTGGACCTGGGGGAGCTGCACGGTTCCGGGGAGAGCGGCCTCATCATGCGCCGCGACGTGGAGAAGGCCATCAGTGCTCCCGTGGCTGGGCCTGCCGAAACCACGCCTGCCGCGTTGGTAAAGCCTGTCGAAACCAAGCCCGCACCGGTGGTTGAGCCTGCCGAAACCAAAGAAACCCAGGGGCGTGACGCCCGCACGGGGCTCGCGATCTCCACCCGCACGCCGGTTCGGGGAGTCCGGAAGGTCGTGGCCGCCACCATGTCCCGCAGCCGGTCGGAGATCCCGGAAGCCACGGTGTGGGTGGACGTGGACGCCACCGGGCTGATGGAACTTCGGGAAGGCATGAAGGCTGGCGGGGCCGCGGTTCCGGGTCTGCTGGCCTTCATCGCCCGTTTTGTCACAGCCGGGCTAAAAAAGTATCCGGAACTGAACACGCGGATTGAGTCTGCTGAGGACGGGTCGCAGGAGATCATCGGGTTCGACGGCGTCAACCTGGGCATTGCCGCGCAGACCGACCGGGGACTTGTGGTTCCCTCGGTCCGTTCCGCCGAGAAGCTGAGCGCCCGCGAGCTGGACGCGGAGATCCGCCGGCTGACCGACGTCGCACGCGAAGGCAAGGCGACCCCCACGGAGCTGGGCAGCGGCACCTTCACGCTGAACAACTACGGTGTGTTTGGCGTGGACGGCTCGGCGGCGATCATCAACCACCCCGAGGTGGCGATCCTGGGCGTGGGCCGGATCATCGACAAGCCGTGGGTGGTGAACGGCGAGCTGGCGGTCCGCAAGGTCACCGAGCTGACGCTGACCTTCGACCACCGAGTCTGCGACGGCGGCACAGCGGCAGGCTTCCTCCGCTTCGTGGCCGACGCCATCGAAAACCCCACCACCCTCCTCGCGGACATCTGACCCCCACCGACGCGCGCTCACTTGTGGTGGTGTTTTTCCAAACGCGCGCTCACTCGTGGTGGTCTTCCCGGCTCACATATCCGCTGAATGAACTTTTTCCTCTGGAACCCTTTACGCCCGGGTGGCAATCGTTTTAGAGTCGGTTCTGTCATAGTCCGGATGGACGCCAGAGGCGTTCGGGAAGGGGGAGTGCATCACCGCTGACCATAATCTGAAGACAAATGATCACTACGTTGAAGGCCCCTCCTAGGAGGGGCCTTCCCCTTGTCCGGAGACTTCCTGATTCGGGCCACCCCCGGTAGGCCTGGGGCCCTGCGGGCGTGGCCCCGGGCTCAGCCAAGGACCCATGGGTACAATCGACGACTACACGAACGCACACTGCTTTGCCGGAGGTACGGAGAAACAATGTCGGAATGGCTTGAGGTCGGCGCGGACAACTACGTGCTGGTCACCGAGGGATCGCTGCTGAACACCGGACTGATCGTCGGGACCGAACGGGCCATGGTGATCGACACCGGCTGCGGCCCACGCCAGGGCAAGGAAATCCTGGACGCGGTCAGGGAAAAGACCCAGCTGCCCCTCGTCGTCGTCAACACCCACGCGCACTACGACCACTTCTTCGGCAACGCGGTGTTCGCCGAAGCCGGCGTCACGGAATTCTGGGGCCACGAGAACTGCGCCACCGAGATCGACCAGCGCGGTGACCTGCAGCGGCGCTTCGTCGGCACGCTGGAACCGGAGATGTCCACCGGCGAGGGCGAGAACGTGGAGCTCGTGGTGCCCAACGCCATCGTCCGCGACCAGCCCGTGCTGGTGGACCTCGGCGGCGTCACCGCCACACTGTTCTACCTGGGCCGCGGCCACACCGACGGCGACCTGCTGGTGGGCACTCCCACCACCTTGTACGTGGGCGACCTCGTGGAACAGGGCGCCCACCCGTCCTTCGAAGACTCGTTCCCCGAGGAGTGGGCGGACGCGCTCCGGCACATCTCGGCCCTCCGCCACCGCTACGAGTACCTGATCCCCGGGCACGGGAAGCCGTGCAGCGACCAGTTCGTCAAGACCATGGCCAACACGCTGACCACCGCCGTCCGCCAGGCCCGCCAGTCCATCCGGGACACCCCGGACGACGCCACCAAGGCGATCCCCGTGCTGCCCTATGGGCCGGAACAGTCACGCTGGTTCATCAAACGCCTCCAGGAAACCCACCGGGAGTACTGACCAAGCGGGCACCCGTTGACGCGAGAAACCCCGCGGGGGATATCACTTTCCGCGGGGCTCTCTGCAGCCTCCGTACCCAGCGGGCGGCTTCCCTAACGGGCGTCGCCCTTGAGTTTCAACGGGTCCAACAACCGGCATGCCGGGGCGGGGCGCACAGGAAACATGCAGGGCCCTCCCAGCTCCGCCACCCTAGGATGGAGCCCATGAAGGCTGCCCGAGGTGCCCGGTCCGTTGCCGTGGTGATAAATGCCGGGGCACGGCTCGGTGCCGCGGCTCCGGACCAGGCGGTGGACATGCTGCGGAACGCGGGCCTGCCCGTCACTGCCGTGCACCGGATCCTGTCCGGCACGGACCTGGCCGGGACCCTTGACCGCGTGATGGCCGAGAACCACGACCTGGTGGTGGTGGGCGGCGGCGACGGTACCGTGTCCTTCGCTGCCGGACGGCTCGCCGGGACCGGCACCGTGCTGGGCGTCCTCCCGCTGGGAACAGCCAACGACCTCGCCCGCACCCTGGAGATTCCCAGTACCCTGCCCGCCGCCTGCGCCGCGCTCGCCGACGGAAGAGTGGTGGACATCGACCTTGGCCGGGTCAACGGCCAGCCCTTCCTCAACGTCGCCTCTGTGGGCCTCTCGGTGGGCGTCACCGAAACCCTCAGCCCCCGGCTGAAGCGCCGCCTCGGCCCGCTCGCCTATGCCGTCGCCGCCGTCCGCGCCTACGCCCGGCACCAGCCGTTCCGGGCACGCCTCGAATTCCCCGGGGGAGACCACCAGGCCATCGAGCTCGAGAACCTGCTGCAGGTGGCCGTGGGCAACGGCAAGCACTACGGGGGCGGGAATGCCGTCTCACCCACCGCCGGCATCGACGACCACACCCTCGACATCTACGCCATCCCCGGTGCACCGCTGCGCGAACACATGCGCATCGCCCGGCTCCTCAAGGACGGCAGCTTCGTGGAACGCAGCGACGTGCACCACGCGACCACCCAGCGCGTCCGGCTGGTCACCGATCCGCCCATGCCGGTCAACCTCGACGGCGAAATCGCCACGGTCACGCCCGCGGACTTCACGATCGAGCGCAACGCCGTGCACGTCGTGGTGCCGCGGGGCAGCACCGCCGCGGTACTGGACGGGTAGCCCGCCCCGCGCCGCTTTCTTGAGGCGGCCAGCGTCAAACGGAAACGTACGACGGCGGCCGCGCGCCGCCGTCGTACGTCTTCTCACGTGAAGGTGGGTCCGCCGTCCGCGGCCAGGAACGCGTCCAGCTCCGCCGACTGGTGCGCGGCGAACGCCTTGTCCGCGTTGGCCTTGGTGCTGGCAAGCACCGGTATCTCGAGGCGGGTGTGGCAGCCGCGGCAGCGGATCTCGTGCGTCCACACCCAGCTGTACGCGGAGTGGATTTCCCTGACCTGCTGCAGTGCGGACGTGATTGCTTCCGTTGTGGCCACAAAGTGTGCCGCGTCCTCGCTGCTGAGGCTGCTACCAATTCCGATGTCGATGCTCATCGTCGCCTCTTTTCCGTAATAGCCGGATGGTGCTGTTGACAGTAGTGGCTGTTTCCCGGCTTAGGAACTGCCCGGAGGTCACGGTTGCCTAACACCCGGGCGCCGGGAGGCTGAACAGGAACGTTGCGTCTTGACGACGGCCTACTTCCATGGTTAGTTAGTCAAGTAAGTAACCAACTGGCCGGGAGGTCGCCTGATGGACGAAGGCAAACCACTCTTCGTGCAGATCGCCGAACAGGTCGAAGCCTCGATCCTGGACGGAAGCATCGCCGAGGAGTCACAGGCGCCGTCAACAAACGAGCTCGCCGTGTTCCACCGCATCAACCCGGCAACTGCGGCCAAGGGCGTGAACATGCTCGTGGACAAAGGCGTGCTGTACAAGCGCCGGGGCATCGGCATGTTCGTTGCCCCGGGTGCCCGCGAACTCCTGCTCAAGGAGCGCCGCAGCGATTTTGCCGAACGGTATGTGCAACCCCTGCTGGCCGAAGCCCGCAGGATCGGGCTCGGGCCCGAAGACGTCGCGGACCTGGTCCGCACCGGTGCCGGCGCTGAACCGGCAAAACCATAAACCTGCCAGATCGAAGGACGCGATGAACTCCGTAATACAGGTCAGGAACCTCACCAAGCGATACAAAGACGCGCTCGCCCTGGACGGTGTCAGCTTCGACATCGAGCAGGACGCCATCTACGGCCTGCTGGGACGCAACGGCGCCGGCAAGACCACCGCCATGTCCATCCTCACGGCCCAGAACCTGCCCACCAGCGGCGAGGTGCGCGTGTTCGGCGAGAACCCATACGAGAACGCCCGGGTACTCAGCCGCATGTGCTTCGTCCGGGAAAGCCAGAAATACCCGGACGACGCCACCCCGCGCCACGCCTTCGCGGCCGCCCGGCTGTTCTTTCCCCGGTGGGACCAGGGCCTGGCGGACGAACTCATTGACGATTTCCAGCTCCCGCTGAAACGGACCATCAAGAAGCTCTCCCGCGGGCAGCTCTCGGCCGTAGGGGTCATCATCGGCCTGGCATCCCGGGCGGAGGTCACCTTCTTCGACGAACCGTACCTGGGCCTCGACGCCGTGGCCCGGCAAATCTTCTACGACCGGCTGCTGGCAGACTACGCCGAAGTCCCGCGGACCATCCTGCTCTCCAGCCACCTCATCGACGAAGTATCCAACCTGATCGAACGGGTGCTCCTGATCGACGACGGCCGCATCATCATGGACGAATCGGCCGATGACGCCCGCGCCCTCGCCACCAACGTGGTGGGCGACGCCGCCGCTGTGGAGCGGGTGGTGAACGGCCGGGAAGTCATCCACCGCGAAGGCCTGGGCCGCGTGGCATCCGTGACCTTCCTGGGCCGCCTGGATGGCGCCGAACGCGCCGCGGTTGTTGCCGACGGCCTCGAACTGGCGCCGGTCTCACTGCAGCAACTCATTGTCCGCCTCACCCAGCATCGCTCAGCCGGGCGCCCGGACGGCTTCAGCTCCCGCACCAACACCTCTGGCACGAACACCTCAGGCGCGGATACCCAGGAAGGAAGCCTGCGATGACAACCCTTGATCCCGGCGCAGCACTGCAACACCAGGTGCCGCGCAACCGCATGCTCAACGTTGTCCGGCTGCAGTTCGTCAACACCCAGACGTTCATCTGGGTGCCGGCGCTGGTGCTGGGCGGCTCGTGGGTCCTGTCCATGATGATCTTCTGGATCATCGGCGGCGCCGGCGTCACCGAGGTCAAAGCCGGCGGCGGTTCGCAGGCACCCCTGTGGTACTTCCTCGCCATCGGCATCCAGGCCATGACCATGACCTTCCCGTTCTCCCAGGCCATGAGCCTCACGCGGCGCGAGTTCTTCCTGGGCTCCCTCGCGGCGGCGGCGGTCAGCGGGCTGGGCATGTCCCTGGTGTTCGTGCTGCTGGGCCTGTTCGAGCAGGCCACCGGCGGCTACGGCATCAACGGATACTTCGCCTACCTGGACTGGGTATGGGCGTCAGGGCCGTTCGCCGCCGCACTGACCTACTTCACGGCCACCATGTTCTTCTTCACTATCGGCTTCTGGTTCGCCACCATCTTCAAGCGGTTCGGCGCCCTGGGGCTCACCATCGTCCTGCTGGCGCTGGGCCTCACACTGGTCGGGTCCATCGCGCTGGTCACGTTCCAGCAGGCCTGGCCGGCAGTGGGCCAGTGGTTCACGGACACCGGAGCCCTGGGCCTGACGCTGTGGGCCATCCCGGTCACCGGGCTGCTCGCCGTCGGTTCCTACCTCACCCTGCGCAGGATGCCCGCCTGAGTCCGGAGCGCCCTGGACCACCGCAAGAGCAGGACGTACGACGGCGGCCGCGCGCCGCCGTCGTACGTCTTTCCTGTGCGGGGCGTCGTCTTAAGCGCTATTGCGGCGCGTGCCGGCAAGTAAGATTTTGCGGGTGAGGGGAAACGGTCGGCGCCCGGGCGCGCCTGCGGGGGAGTGGATCAAGTACGCGGCACTTTTGGTGCTGGCGGTTGCGGCTTTCGGGGTGGCCGCGCTCGCCCTCATGGGCCCGCGGGACCCGGGCGGGACCGCCCCCGTGGCGGCGGCGAGCACCCCTGCGGCATCGGCCACCGGTACGCCGGCTGCCTCCCCGGCCCTGGCTTCGGCTGCTCCCACACCTTCGGCCACCTCAACGGGCCGGCCGGCGAAGATCGAGCTGCCCGAGAAGCCTGTTCTCCTGATCATGGGGGACTCCTACACGGCCGGCGACGGCGCCGACCAGCCGGACGAGAGCTGGGCGAACCTCGTGGCGGGGTCGCTGGGGTACCCCACGAACATCGACGGCCGCGGCGGGACCGGGTTCGCCTGGGGTGGCGGTGCCCGGGATGACCAGGGCGGCGAATACGAAGTCCGGCTGCGGCAGACCGCGGCCAACAACCCGGCCTTCGTCCCCAACCTGCTGATTCTCCAGGGTGGGCAGAACGATGCCCAGATCACTGACGCCGGTGAGATCACGGCCGCAACCCGCCAGACCATCGAGGCGGCACGTCGGTTCTGGCCCGGGGTGCAGGTAGTGGTGCTTGGGCCGTCGGCGCCGCAGCCGCTGGGGGAGGACCTGCGGGACGTGAACACCGCCGTCCGTGCCGGTGCCGAGGCAGCGAATGCCCCGTTCATCGACGCCGTGGAGGGCCGCTGGTTCACCACCGCGAACAGCCCGGGATTCGATGCCGACGGTGCGCACCCGAACACCGCCGGGCACGCCTACATTGCGGACAAGTTCCTGGAGTCCTGGGCAGCGCTGGTGGATTAAGAAGTGTGGGGGCCGACAGCTATTTGCGGATCGACGCTGATCCGCCGCCTCCGCCGTCGGCCCCGGTCTTTGTGAATTTGTGGACCGCCTGGCGGCGCCGTGACGACGCCGCCAAGCGATCGAGACCATCGGGTTCTACGCCGACTGCAGGAATGGGCTGACTGGGCCTCAGTTCCCAGGTGCACCCCCATGCATTCCCATCCTTCACTCAAAACTGTGCGGGAACCGGCTCAACATCTGCGCCAATTAGGGTCAAGAATTCCTCAAGACTGGTTGGGCCGGGAACTTTGCCGGGGACGGTCATTTGAGTGGTCAGCCTGCGAATGTGCCGGGGGCGGGCGGTCACGGGCGGGTGGTGTCCGGGGCAAGCCACGAAAGTGCCGCCACCACGTGGGCCTGGACTCCCATGGACAGGGTGGGGTCCAGCACCGGGGCGAAGAACGGGGAGTGGTTGCCCGGGATGTCGCGGCTGACGGTTCCCTGGCTCTCGGCGGCCCTGTACGTTGCCGGGTCCACGCCGCCCAACAGCCAGAACGTGTAGGGCACCCCGAATGCATCCGGGATGTGGCTGAAGTCCTCGGACGCGGTCTGGGGCTGCGCGTGGCCCACCGCAGCGGGGCCAAAATGGGATGTGAAGGCGGCGGTCACCTGTTCCGTCACGGCGGCATCGTTGGCCGTCAGCGGGAACTGGTCGTAAAACTCGAAGTCCGGCTCGCGCGGGGACTCCGCTGAGAGGCATTCCCCTTTGACGATCCGCTCAATGGCCGCCAGCATTGTGGACCGCACCTGGGGATCGTAGGTGCGGATGTTGAGGAGCAGTTCGGCCCGGTCCGGGATGATGTTGGACTTGGTTCCGGCGTTCAGCGCCCCGATGGTCAGGACGGCGAACTCGCCAGGCCGGATCTCCCGCGACACCACAGTCTGCAGCCGCAGCACGATGGATGCCGCCAGCACCACGGGGTCAACGGCCATGTGCGGCATGGACCCGTGGGCGCCTTTGCCGTACACAGTGATCCTGAGGGAGTCGCCGGCGGAGAGCACCGGCCCGGCTGTGGTTGAGACGGTCCCCGCCGGGGCGGGCATCACATGCTGGGCAAGCGCGACGTCGGGCCGCGGCACCTTGGCGGCCAGGCCGTCGTCGACCATTGCCTTGGACCCGGCGCCGACCTCCTCGGCCGGCTGGAAGAGCGCGATGTAGGTGCCGGACCACGCGCCGCGGCCGTCCGCCATCAGTTTGGCGGCACCCAGAAGCGTACTGACATGCACGTCGTGTCCGCAGGCATGCATGACGCCCGTGACCTCGGACGCGTAGGAAAGTCCGGTGGCCTCGGTGACCGGAAGCGCATCCATGTCCGCCCGCGCCAGAACGGTGGGCCCGTCGCCGTTCGCCAGGACACCCACGACGCCGGTGCCTCCGAGGCGGACCACGCGGTAACCGAACCCGGCCAGTTTGTCCTCCACCAGCCGGGCGGTCCGGTGCTCCTCAAGGCTCAACTCGGGCTGGCGGTGCAGGTCCCGGTACGTGTCCCGGACCCAGCCAAGCTCTGCCTCAAGGCCTGCCAGTACTTTCGCCGCGTTGGTCATCAGGCCAGTATGCCGTCCATTTGGCCTGTCAGATATGGGCTGCCGTCGAACCTTTTTTGGTTGGAGGCGCCGGAATAAGTCAAGTCTTGAACCGCCGCTGCCGATGCCGGATCCTGTGCCGATGGGCGTCAGCGAAGAGGCGCGGGCACTGTCCGCGGTAGTGGACCGGCTTGCCGAACGGCACCCGGACGTGTCCCGGCACGTGATCGAGGACGTGGTCCAGGAGGAGCACCGGTCACTGGACCGGGGAAGGGTGCGGGACTTCGTGCCCATCCTGGTGGAGCACGCGGCGCGGGACCGCCTGCACACCGTGAGCCGGTAGCCGGCGACAGTCCGGGAAATCCCAAGGGTCCGTTCCGTAATGTCCTCCGAATAGTCAACTCGATGGCTATAATCAGGGCGGGGGTCAGCTGGTGATTCCCGGCTGTCCGCGCCAGGCCCCTTGTTCGTGGCCCGCGCCCGTCTCAAGGATGCCCGCCCATGTTCAACCCCCGGCCCTTCGCTGCCGCTGCCCTCACGCTGGTCACCGTACTTGCCGGTGCTGCCCTGACGGCCCTTCCCGCCCAGGCCACCGAGCCACCACAGCCCTCCAAGCCAGCCGCGGCTGCCGAGCTGCCACTCCGGGACGCGAGCCCCCAGTCCGCTTCAGCCCAGGTCCCCACGGACCAGTTCATCGTGGGGCTCAAGAGCCGCGGCAACATTGCCTCCGAAGCAGCTGTGACGGCCCAGGCCGCACGGTCAGCCGCAGGCCGAGTGGGCACCGCCGCCCAGTACGTCCGGGCCACTGCGACCGGCGCGCAGGTGGTGAAAACTGGCAAGTCACTCCAGGGTGCCGACGCTGATACCTTCCTTGCGGCACTGCGCTCCAGCCCCGACGTGGCCTACGCGGAACCTGACACTATCGTTCAGGCAACCGCTACTGCCCCCAACGACCCCGGCTATGTATCCCAGTGGAGCCTGTGGGACGAGACCGCCGGCATTCGCATACCCGGCGCCTGGGACTACAACCGCGGCGAAGGCGCCGTAGTCGCCGTGGTGGACAGTGGCATCACCTATCACTCGGACCTGACTGCGAACGTCCTTGCCGGCTACGACATGCTGTCCAACCCGGACTGGGCCCGGGACGGCGACGGGCGTGACCCCAACCCTCAGGACCAGGGCGACTGGTCCACGGACAACCAGTGCGAACCGGGCCTCCCGGCGTCGCGCTCATCCTGGCATGGCACCCACGTGGCAGGAACCATCGCCGCCGTCGGCAATAACAGCAACGGCATCATCGGTGCTGCACCCGCCGCCAAGATCCTCCCCATCCGCGCCATCGGTCCCTGCGGAGGCTATATCTCGGACGTGGCGGACTCCATCATCTGGGCCGCCGGCGGCACCGTGTCCGGAGTACCCGCCAACCCGAGACGCGCCCACGTAGTCAACCTCAGCCTCGGCGGAGTCTCGGACTGTTCCGTTACCGAACAGAACGCCATCAATTTCGCTCAAAATGCCGGCACCGCAGTGGTGGTAGCAGCCGGGAACTCCGGCCACCCGGCATCGGAAATCAGCCCGGCCAACTGCCAGAATGTCATCACAGTGGCTGCTTCCGGACTCGACGGCGCCCGCGCGGACTACTCCAACTACGGGTCCGCCGTGGACATCACCGCTCCCGGCGGCAGCAACATGACCAACGAGAACCCCTGGACCGGTATCGTCTCCACCTCAAACTTCGGCTCCACCGTGCCCGAGGGAGAAGCCTACGAACTCCTGCAGGGCACCTCCATGGCCGCCCCGCACGTCTCCGCCATCGCGGCCATGCTCATATCTGAAGTGGGCAGCACCTACACCCCGGACATGGTGGAAGCCCGACTCAAAGCCACGGCCCGGCCGCTACCGGTCGCCTGCCCCGAAGGCTGCGGTGCCGGCCTGGTTGATGCCGCCAAGGCCCTGGCCTTGACGAACCAAGACCTGCCGGCGAATACGGTCATCCCGGCCGCGGTGACATTCTCTGACAAGGATGGCACTGCCGATGACACCTTGACGGTGCCGGAAGTGCAGGGCGTAGAGTATGTCGGTTTCGCCGGGTCAGTCTTCCCCGCCGGCATCCACACAGGGTCAGGAACTGTTAACGTGTTCGCCCGGTCGATCCCTGGCTATACGCTGATGGCCGGTGCCAATATCCAGTGGTCCCACACCTACGCCACCACCTCTGCACCGGTTGCCGGATCGCTGATCACCGTCACCCCGTTCCGGGCTCTGGATACCCGGACCAGCTCCATAGTGGCCAAGGATTCCACCGTCTCCTTCCAGGTGGCAGGACGTAACAGTATTCCTGCCAAGGTTTCCGCAGTGGTCTTCAACCTGACGGTGGCTGAAGCCCGGTCCTTCGGCTTCGTAACCGCCTATGCCTCCGGGACCGCGCGTCCGGACGCATCCAACCTGAACTTCGACAAGGGCCAGATCGTGGCCAACTCCGTCACCGTGCCCGTGGGCGCCGACGGAAAGGTGACGCTCTTCAACAGGTCCGCCGGAGCCACGCACCTCCTGGCTGATATCTCTGGCTACTACCGTGAGGGCGAGGTGACAGCGCCGGGAGCCTTCAAGTCGATAGAACCCAAGCGGTTCCTGGATACCCGCAGCGGCACCGCCGTCGCACCCGATACCGCCCGGGCCTTCCAGGTGGCAGGAGCCAACGGCTTGCCGGAAACTGTCTCGGCCGTCGTACTGAACCTGACAGTCGCGGAAGCAAAGTCCAACGGCTTCGTCACCGCGTATCCCACGGGGGTCAACAGGCCGGACGCCTCCAACATAAACTTTGCCGCCGGGCAGATCATCCCCAACTCCGTGACCGTTCCGGTGGGACCGGATGGGAAGGTGATGCTCTACAACCGCTCCAACGGTGCCACCCACCTGATCGCGGACGTCTCCGGCTATTACCTATCCGGAACCCCGACGGCGGGCGGTACCTTCCAGCCGCTGGCCGCCCCGACGCGCTTCCTGGACACCCGCTTGTTTTACCCGCTCGCGCCGGATGACACAACGTCCTTCCAGGCTGCCCGGGAACACGGCATTCCCGCAGGTGCCACCGCGATCGTAATGAACCTCACCGTGGCCCAGGCGACGTCAAATGGTTTCGTCACCGCCTTCCCGGTGGGGGCAACCCGTCCGGACATCTCCAGCGTCAACTTCGATAGGGGCCAGATCGTTGCGAACTCGGTAACCACCCCGATCTTCCAGCACGGAGGCGTGGCACTGTTCAACCGCTCGGCGGGGATCACGCACCTGATCGCGGACGTCTCCGGATACTTCCTTCCGGGGTGATCCATGGAGGCTTTTCCCAGCCTCCGTTTAGCCTAGTTACCGAAACGTTATATATGCTTGCTTAGTGGTTCTTAGGTCAAGCAGTGGAAATTTGTCGGTTCCGGAGCGCCCCTCAGCGCACAAAACTGGGCGCCAAGCAGGGCACCAAACAGGCATCATCTCAGGGCGGAAGCACTCCCTGGACGGCCTGCGTACGGTGGCCGTTGTGGGGGTGTTCTTCTTCCATACCCTCACCGCCCAGATGCCGGGCGGCTTCATCGGCGTGGACGTTTTCTTCACCCTCAGCGGCTTCGTCATCACGCTGCTGATCATGAAGGAACGGCTCGCGACGGGCCGTGTCCGCATGGGCATTTTCTACGCCAAGCGGCTGGCCCGGCTGTGGCCGGCGCTGCTGGCGCTGTGTGCGGTGATCGCCGTCGTGGGCTTCGTTTTCCCGGCCTCGGGCTGGGGCGGCCAGGCGGGATTCATCCTCCCCGCCGTCGCCTACGTGATGAACTTCGCGCACGTGGGCGCCTTCGGAAACTCGATTGCCGGCGAGACGCTCGGCCCCACTTGGACGCTGGCGGTCGAGGAGCAGTTCTACCTGGTGTGGCCGGTCCTCCTGCTGGTCATGTTGCGGTACTGCAAACTGCGGACCGCCGCATGGGCCACGGCCGGACTGGCCGTTGCCTTCATGCTGGAGCGCTTCGCCCTGGTGATGTCCGGCGCGCCGCTGAACCGCCTCTACAACGGTCCGGACACCCGGGCTGACGAACTGTTGATCGGCTGCGCCCTCGCGCTGCTGTTCACCGCCGTCCGCAACGGCTCCCGTGTGCACGCCTCCCTGGTATCCGTGGCACGCTGGGGTGCCCCGGTGGCGGGCACCGTGCTGGTGGCAGCGCTGTTCCTGCTCAAGGAACCGGACACACCCGGCACCTGGTTCACCGTGTTCTGGACCGCGGGGCCCACCACCCTGTCGATGCTGGCAGCGGTGCTGATCGGCTCACTGGTCCTGCAGCCGGCCGGCTTCCTGGGCCGGGTCCTCAGCCACCCCTGGCTCGCCTGGCCGGGCCGCGAACTCTCTTACGGCATGTACCTCTGGCACATTCCCGTCTACCTCCTGCTGCTGCCCCTCGTCCCGTCGCTGTCCATTCGCGTCGCCCTCGCGGCCGTCCTCACCGTGGCGGTGGCGTTCGCGTCCTCGCGGCTGGTGGAGGCACCCATCCGCCGGTGGGCGAACCAAAGGCTGGAGCCCGCCGTCGTACGTCCTGTGCCCAAGCCTGCCGCCGGGAAGGCGCGTGAACTGGTGACTGCCCGGTAGCCGGCAGATGAACTATGGCCCATCGGCCCTGCCCAGGCGACGCTCCGGGGAATAGGCTGGCCACGACGGCACACGCCGGCGGCGGGCTGCCCGTGCCCGCAGACCTTCGAGCAAGAGGAGATAGACCATGACTCTTCCCCAGGAACTGACCCCCGGAACGTGGACGCTGGACATGTCCCACAGCGAGATCGGGTTCAGTGTCCGGCACGCAGGCATCAGCAAGGTCCGCGGCCGCTTCACCCAGGCCGAGGCCGAAGCCCGCGTGGGCGACTCCCTGCAGGACTCCAGCCTGCACGCCACAGTGGCCACCGCCAGCTTCGACTCGGGCGACGCCAACCGTGACGGCCACGTCCGCGGCCCGGACTTCTTCGACGTCGAAAAGTACCCGGAGATGACCTTCCGCGGCACGTCCATCACGGGCGACGGCGAGGACTACACCCTCACCGGTGACCTCACCATCAAGGGCGTCACCCAGCCCGTGGAACTGGAAGTCGAATTCACCGGCGTGGCCGTGGACCCGTTCGGCGCCACACGGGCCGGTTTCTCCGCCGAAACCGAGATCAGCCGCAAAGCCTTCGGCCTGACCTGGAACGCCGCGCTGGAAGCCGGGGGAGTGCTGGTCAGCGACAAGGTAAAGATCAACCTGGAGGCTGCCCTCGTTAAGCAGGGCTGACGCTGCACCATTGTTTCGGCTACAGGCCGGGCACCGGGTTTCATCCGGGTGCCCGGCCTGCCCCGTTCCTTGCTCTCTGCTACTTCGCGCCGGCGAGGGAGCCTTCCACCGCATGCGATTCGGGCAGTGTCAGCTTCGCTGTGGTGCCCTCACCGTGACTGCTGGCCAGTGTGACGCTGCCGCGGTGGTTCTCCACGATGGACCGGGTAATAGCAAGGCCCAGGCCCGCGCCCGGAATGGCTGACGAGTGTGCGGTGGCTGTCCGGAAGAATCGCGTGAAGGCGTTCGCCACGTCCTCGTCCGTCATGCCCACACCGGTGTCCGCCACCTCGCACACCAGGTTCCCGTCCTCCGTGCGAACCCGGACGGTGACCGTGCCACCCTTCGGCGTGTATTTGATGGCGTTCGAGACCAGGTTGTCGATGGCCTGGCCCAGGCGGTCCGGGTCGAAGCGGCCCGGTGCCGGGCCCTCGGATTCCAGGCTGAGCGTCACTCCGCCGGAGGTGGCCCGCGGCTGTGCGGCGTCCACGCTCTGCGCGGCAACCTCCGCCAGGTCCGCCTGCCGCGGCCGGACGGCGAGCGTACCGGAGGCGATGGTCAGCAGGTCCGCCACCAGGTTCAGCAGGCGCTCAGCATTGCGCTTGGCCACCTCCAGGCAGTGCTCCAGTTCCGGATCCAGCCCCTCCTCGTCCATGGCGATGGAGAGGTAGCCCAGGATCGAGGTCAGGGGCGTGCGCAGTTCGTGGGAGACGCTGGCCACGAATTGGTCCTTGGCCGAAAGGGCCTCCACCAGGGCGGTGACGTCCGTGAGGGCCAGGACAGCGCCAGCCTGTCTTCCGGTGGAACTGGGAATGAGGCGGCAGGTGGCGGAGTAGGCACGCTGGCTGTTGCCCGTGCCAATCCATACGAGCTCGTCGGTGAAGGACTGCCCCTGCGCCGCGCGTGCGCGGGGGTGCTGTTCGGGCGGCAGGGCGTCCTTCCGGTCGATCCCGAAGACGGGCCTGTCCGCCTCCACGGGGGCGGGCTCCTGCTGGACGGTCCCGCCGGACAGGCTACCGCGGTGGCGGTTGGTGAGGATGGTCCGCCCCTCCCGGTCAAGCGCCCACACATCCACGCTGACGGTGTCCATCACCGTGCCCAGCAGCTGTTCCCGGTCCTCACTGGCCGCGAGGAGTTCCCGGACCTCCGCCTCCCGTTCTTCCAGCCGGAGCCGTTGCAGGCGCAGGGCGTTGGCCATGCCAAACGTGGTGAAGGCGATGGCGCCCAGGATGACCGGCAGCAGCACCGCCCGGATAAAGGAGGCGCTGGTGAAGCCCGAACCGAGAATGATGGGCGGGAGGGCCACACTGAGGATGGCGGCAATCACCGCCAATGCCACGCCGCCGCGGCGCGGGCCATGGGACAGCCAGACCACCGGGAAGACCAGCAGGAAGCTCAGCACTGACAGATACTGGTCGCCGGCTTCCCGGGACAGTCCGATGGCCAGGCAGTCCAGCACCGGGATGGCGAGAACCGCCCGCTCCGGGAGCCGGTCCCAGGGGATGGCCGCGCACGCGGCCAGCAGGACGGCGTGGAAAACCAGGGACGAAACGAACGCCGCGGACCACTTCAGGTCCGGGTGCAAGACCGATGCCAGGAGCATGACCAGCAGCATGGTGCCGGTCAGCGGCAGCTGGAACAGGACGGTGCGGCCCCTCCTCCCGAGCGTGCGGAAGTAACGGGCTCCCCAGTCGTATAGCATCGTGCCCCCAGCCATGCCCCGGTTTCGTCAACGTTTTTGAAGCATACTGCCTGATCCGCACCGCCGGCTGGATGTTTCAGCCGAGGGCACCCGGATTGGCGGCGGCAGGCAGGTGCTAAATCGAGTAGTGGAATTAACCAAGACAAGTACGCAGTTCTCGTGTGCGGGGGATTACTGCACCGTACATTCGGTGCATGGCTGAAGTAATTGTTAGGAAGCGTGGGCGCCGCCGGATGCCCGGAGCCGCCAAGGGAAGCGCCCAAGGGTTCGTGTTCCTCGGTATCGCCCTGTTGGTGGCTGTGGGGATCGCCATGTTCGCGGTTGCGGGTTAGGCGGTCCGCCATGCGTGTGAGGCTGCCGTCATCCGACGGCCAGGACCTGGATTGCCCCCATCAGTTCGTGGGGCGTTGTGAGGCATGCAGTGCGTCAGCGGGCAGCCAGGCCTTCTGGTCTGCACCAATCTTGACCCAACCCGCGGGCGATCCTTCGGGGAACCTTGACTGTTGACGCGTACGTTGGGCTCATCAGGCAGTTCTGAAAGGGAGTGGACGCGATGAGCATTACCGAATACGTTGCAGCACTTGGCGGGATGCTGGCCTCACTCGGCGCCGTGGGGCTGCTGGCCGCCGGCGTCATTCGGGCCAAAGCCCGCCACTGATCTGAGGTTCTGCCCTCCTTACGCCAGCGCGGGCGGCTCGAACCGGGTGGCCGGCGATCCGCTGGGCAGTGCCTTGAGGACGTTCTCCGCCACGCTGCGCACCTTGAGGTTCCGCTGCCGGGAGACGCCGGCCAGCTTGCCGAACGCCTCCGTGTAGGAGCAGCGGTTCTGCGCCATGATCACGCCGCACGCAACGTCGATGGAGGTCCGGCTCTCCAAGACCGCCTTGAGGTTGTCACCGGCGGACCTCACGCTGCGCACCTCGATGGCCAGCTTCATGCTTTGTGACGCGACCGCGGCAAACCAGGTGGCCTCGCCCACCAGCTCCGGAGTGAATTCGAACCCTGCGGGACCCAGGAACACCAATGCGCAGGATGACCGCGGGTCCAAAGTGAGCGGCACGGCCAGTGCAGTTCCATAGCCGGCGCCCACCAGCCGGCGGCGGTACGGCTCCCACCGCTGCGATGAGTTGTCCCCGGTGACCTGGACCGGTGTGGCGGAGGCGGCGGCCTGCGCCATGGGTCCGTCGCTGTACCTGTCCTCGGACGAGGCAACGTTGTAGGCAAGGGTGGCGCTGCCGGCCGTGGCAGGCAGGTTTCCCGCCCGCGTGAGGGTTGCGGCGGCGTCCACCGGCACCCCCGCCGACGCTGCGAGTGCCACAGCCGCGCTGTCCGCCAGCCGCTGGACGGAATCCAGGTCAGTGTCCGCGCCGGTGACCAGGTCCAGCAGGAACCCCGGCCGGTCCATGCGTCTGCTGCCAACTGCCGGTTGTACTGTCACCTGTTTCCCCCGATACGCTCCGTGCCGCGCGGCGATGTGCGGCTTTCCTCGAATGTAGGCGGCGCCGGTGGAGGGGACACGAGTAGTGGGTACTCTACTTTCGCCGCGCCACCGTTCCGCACCACCTGTTTGCCGGGCAGGTTCCCGGGCCACCCCCTAGGATGGGGGTAAAACCGCAGGTCAGAAAGGCAGCCCACCCCTTCATGTCCGGTGAAGACACCACATCCAAGGACCCCGCCCGGCGCCGGTTCACCCGCGCATCGCTCAAGGACTTCGCCCTGCCCGTGGTGATCGCCGTGGCAGCGGCCGGCATCGGCATTGCCAGCATCGCCAACGGGCTCGCTTCACGCGACCAGGCGGGCCAGGACAACGCTGCCCAGGCCGCCCCCACCCTGCCGCGCTGCGAGGTGCCGGACCGCAGGAGCCAGGTGCCGGCGTCGGGCGCGCTCTTTGGCGTGAACCTGGACCTGCACGCCAAACCCCTGTCCCAGTACGCCGCGGACCTGGGCCACAAACCCGCCGTCAGCGTGTCCTTCGCCGGATTCCCGTACACGGCGGAGGAGAAGGCGCACCTGGACCAGGCGGTCACCCAGATCCGCGCCGACGGCCAGACAATGCTCCTCACGCTCGAACCCATGCAGGGCCTGGGTGCCGTCACGGATGAGGCAGTCGCCGCGCTTGCGGCAGACCTGGCAGCGTTCAACGACGACGGCGTCCCCGTGATCGTCCGGTTCGCCCACGAGATGAACGGATCCTGGTACCCGTGGTCCCAGCAGCCCGCAGCGTATGTGGACGCCTTCAGCCGGATGGCAAAGGCGGTTCACACGACGGCGCCAGGCTCTTCGATGATGTGGGCACCCAACTACGGCGGCGGCTACCCGTTCGCCGGCGGCCAGTACGAGGCCAAGCGGGACACCGCGGACTTTACCGCCCTTGACACGGACGGCGACGGCACCGTCACCATGGCCGACGATTCCTACGCCCCGTACTATCCCGGCGACGACGCGGTGGACTGGGTAGGCATGTCCCTCTACCACTGGGGCGCGAAATATCCTTGGGGCGAGAACGAACTGCCCGAAGCAAACAAGTTCAAGGACCAGCTCACCGGCAACTACGTGGGCGCCAACGGCGACGACAGCCTGCTGTCGGATTTCTACCACGTGTACGGGCAGCAGCACGGCAAGCCCGTGGCCATCCCTGAATCCGCGGCGCTGTTTGCTCCCGGCGCGGGCGGTGCGGCCGAGATGGACATCAAGCGTTCCTGGTGGGAGCAGCTGTTCAGCCCGGACCTGGCCACCGAGTTCCCGCAGCTGAAGATGATCAACTGGTTCGAGTGGGATAAGAACGAGGTGGAGGTCAAGGGCCGCGTGGACTGGACCGTCACCAACACCCCGGCCGTTCGGGAGGCCTTTACCGCAGCATTGCCGGACTGGTTCCGCTACGGCCCGGCCCAGTCCTGCCAGCCGGGCTGAGGATTAGTCAGCAGACTTACGAAACAGGTAGTGGCCACTCTGTTGGGCGCTTGCCGGGTTTCCTAGGGTGGGCCCTTCACGTACGACGCTCGAGTGAAACGAGGCTCAGTCCATGCGCAGGCGCCCAACCCAAGCAGCCCTTCTGATGACCGTGTTCCTGGCCCTTGCGGGTTGCGGATCAGGCACGGGAACCGGAACTGGAACCGCAACGTCCTCGCCACCGGCGCCCAGCCCCACTCCGAGCCCGGCAAAGACCTACACCGATGCGGACCTCAGTTCCATTGTGGGCACCCTGAAGGACTCGCAGGGGCGCGCGCTGACAGTTGTTCCCGCGGCCCAGATCGACCAGGGCATCATCAAGGCCAAGGAAATCCTGAAGGGAGCGGTCTTCACGCCGCCGGAGTGCAACGTCTTTGCGGACAGCAATTCCCAGATCCCGGAAGACAGCACCTATGCGGCAGGAACCACCATTTCGGCGGCGGACAAGACGGCGATTGTGGTGACTGCCATCGCCCTCAAAGACGCCAAGGAGCTGACCGGCCACCTGGAAGCCTCCCGAAAGGCCGTGGCGGCATGCGGAAAGTTCACAGCTGAGCTCGCGGGGCAGAAAGTCACCACGGAAGTCCAGGAGATAGACGCTGCGACGGGCGGGGACCAGTCGTTCGCCGCGCTGGCCAAGGAGAGCCTGTCCACGGGGGAGGCTCAGACCTCACTGACCATGACCGGCATCAAGGGGAACCTGGCTGCCACGGCAGTGAAAGCCGGACCTGATGTCACTCCGGCCGATGCGGCCGAGCTGGTCCAGCTTATTGACACCATCCTGGCCCACGGCTGATCCGCATCAGCGGGGCAGCCCGTCCAGCCAGTCCTGGAACGTTTGGCGCCCGACGGCGGCACCCGCCGCCGGGATCAGGGCACCGCTGCGCATTGCCTTGCCCATGGCGCCCGGGAAGGGAGCCTCCACGACCTTTTTGCGCTGGCCGGTCTTCTGCAGGTAGGTCCGTACCAGGCCGGCCAGCTGCTCTGTGCGCGGGCCACCTAGATCGGGGATCCGTCCGCGCGGACCGGCCTCGGCTGCGTCCACCAGGGCCTCCGCCACCTCGCGGGCGGCCACTGGCGCGGTGAACATTTTGGGCACCACGACGACCGGCCCTGCCGAGGCGACCTTCACCACCAGCGGCACGAACTCGTGGAACTGGGTGGAGCGCAGGATGGTCCACGGTATGTCCCCATGCCGGACGGTGTCCTCCTGCACCAGCTTCCCGGCGTAGAGGCCGGAGCGTGCATTGTCGATGCCTGCGATCGACAGCACCACGTGGTGCTTTACTCCGGCTTTCTCTTCCGCGGCCAGCAGGTTCTGCGAAGCGTTCGTGAAGTAGTCCACGGCCTTTTTGGTGGCCGTACTGTTGATGCCGGCAACGTCGATCACCGTCTCAACCCCGGCCAGCGCCTGGTCAAGGCCCCGGCCGGTTGCCAGGTCCACGCCGCCGGAACGGCTCAAGCCCACCACCTCGTGCCCGCGCTGCACCGCAACATCCATCACGTGGCGGCCCACGGTTCCGGTCCCACCGGCAACGGCAATCCTCATGGCAGCATCCTATGTCTGAATCCGTGGTGAAGAATCGGAAAGATATTGCTGGTTAATGGTGGTTGAGCTATTCGAGGGCGAAAGCGCGCCGTAATCTGCAATATCTTGCGGAATCCGGCTTATTAAGCCAGGATGTATACGGCAGGACCCGTAATCTGCAATATATTTCCGAAGAGGTGGCATATGGAGGATGTGGCAGCCATAGGTGCCGGCATCCGGCGCGCCCGGAAGGAAGCGGGGATCACCCAGGGCACGCTGGCGGACCTGATCGGAACGTCACCCCGCACCATCCACGCCATCGAAACGGGGACCGGCAATCCGTCCCTGATCACCGTCGTGGCGGCCGCCAACGCGGTGGGGCTGCACCTCCGGACCGCCGATGATTAAGGACCTGGCGCGCCTCAAATTCGTTACCCGGGCGGACGTCTACAAAGCCGGGGTACTGGCGGGACACCTGAACCGCGGGGACAACGGCGGGATCGTCTTCACCTACAACGCCGCGTATCTAGCCGCGGCCGGGGCTCCCGTATCCCACTCACTGCCGCTGACGGACGCACCCGTTGAAGCGCCGAGCGGCGCCGTTCCCGCGTTCTTCGCCGGCCTGCTGCCCGAGGGCCACCGCCTGACCGTGCTCAAGGACGCCATCAAAACCAGCCTTGGGGACGAACTCAGCCTGCTCCTGGCGGTTGGTTCCGACACCCCGGGCGACGTCCAGGTGGTCGCCTCCGGCCAGGACCCTGTGGAACCTCCGGCACTGGCCGAAGCGTCGCATCCGGAAACACTCGACTTTGCCGCGCTCGCGGACGCCATCGATCCGCACGGCCTTCCAGGGGTCCAGGCCAAGGCCAGCGCATCGATGCTGACCACCCCTCTTTCCCTCGCGGGCCGCCGCTACCTGCTCAAGCTGGACCCGCCCCGCCACCGTCACCTCGTGGCCAATGAGGCCGCACACCTTGCCGCGGCGAAAGCCCTGCGGATCCCCGTGGCAAAGGGCACCGTCGTCACAGACCGGAACGGATTGCAGGGCCTGCTGGTGGAGCGCTTCGACCGGACGGGGAAGGACGGCCTGGCCCGCCTGGCACTCGAGGACGCTGCCCAGGTCCTCAACCTGCCGCCGTCGTCCAAGTATGCCGTCAGCGCCGAAGACGCCATCCTGGCACTGACTGACGTGTGCAAGGCCAGGGCTGTTGCCCTCCGGAACCTCTACATGCAATGCGTCTTCGCCTGGGTGACCGGCAACGGCGACCTGCATGCGAAAAACATGTCAGTCCTCCAAGGCGAAAACGGAGCCTGGGCTGTGTCGCCCCTGTACGACATTCCCTGCACCCTAGTGTACGGCGACGATACCCTGGCCCTGACCATCGGCGGCCGGGTCAAGAACCTCAAAGCCCGGCACTGGGAACAGTTCGCGTCCGATATCGGGCTCCCTGCCCGCGCTGCGGTGTCCGCGAACCAGGTGGCCCTCCGGGCGGCTGCAGGAGTCAACCTGGAGGCACTGCCCTTTTCCGGATCACCACTGAACGGGGCACTGCGTGAGCTGCGGTTCCGCCGCGGCGAACTGGCGGCCTGATCCGGGCGCCGGGTACATGCCCAGGCAGGGGAGGGGCAGCCATGTCCGCGGCAGCGGGTTCTCAGTAGACTGGGACCCATGTCCGGGCAGGAAGCTGCAGTCGACACGTCCCTACGAACCCCTGAGGAGCGTTCGCGCACGTTCGCGGGCATCCTCATCAACACGGCACTGGCCAACGTCACCACCAGTTACCTCTGGTTCGCCCTGACGTTCTGGGTCTACCTGGAAACCCGCAACGTGATCGCCACGGGAGTGGTGGGCGGCGCCTACATGCTGCTGATCGCCCTCTCAAGCATCAGCTTTGGCACCTTTGTGGACCGCTACCGCAAGCTGGCCATCATGCGGTTCGCCGCCGCCTTCACCCTGGTGATGTTCGTGCTGTCCGGCGTGATGTTCCTGCTGACACCCGGTGCCGGCCTGCTGGACCTCGGGCAGCCCTGGTTCTGGATCTTCACCCTGATCATCCTGGTGGGCGCGGTGGTGGAGAACCTGCGCAACGTGGCCCTGTCCACCACCGTCACCATCCTCATCGAGCCGGACCGGCGCGCCAACGCCAACGGCATGGTGGGGATGGTCCAGGGACTTGCCTTCATCGTGACGTCGGTATTCTCCGGGCTGTCCGTGGGACTCCTGGGCATGGGCTGGACCATCGCCATCGCCGTGGTCCTCACCGCCCTTGCGTTCCTGCACCTGCTGACCCTGCGCCTGCCGGAGGAAACCCACGTGGCGGCCAGCGACGCCCAGGGCGGCTTCGACCTCCGCGGCTCCATCGCCGCCGTGCTTGCCGTTGCCGGGTTGTTCGCACTGATCATCTTCTCCACGTTCAACAACTTCATCGGCGGCGTCTACATGGCCCTGATGGACCCCTATGGGCTCGAGATGTTTCCCGTGGAGCTGTGGGGCCTGTTCCTGGCCCTGGGCTCCACCGGGTTCATTGTGGGCGGTGCCCTGATTGGCAAGTTCGGCCTGGGCGCCAACCCGCTGCGGACCTTGCTGATCGCCGTCGCCATCATGGGTGCGCTCGGGGCCCTGTTCGCCATCCGGGAATGGGCCTGGCTGTACGTGGCGGGAATCTGGCTGTACCTGGCGCTGGTGCCATGCGTCGAGGCCGCCGAGCAGACCGTGATCCAACGGGTTGTCCCGCTCAACAAGCAGGGCCGGGTATTCGGGTTCGCCATGGCCTTCGAATCCGCGGCGGCACCCATCACGGCGTTCCTGATCGCACCGCTCGCCCAGTTCTGGATCATCCCCTACGCCCGGTCCAGTGAAGGGGCGGCACAGCTGGCGCCGCTGCTGGGTGAAGGGACGTCCCGGGGCATCGCCCTGGTGTTCCTGGTAGCCGGGATCGTCATGATCGTGGCCGCGGTGCTGGCCTTCCTCACCCCCGTATACCGGCGGGTGTCCGCGTCCTACGCCCAGGCCCCGGCCGAGGAGACGGCCGGGGCCTGAGGTCCGGCTCACGCTCTGTCGCCGGCCTTCGCATTGCTGGCTGTTCCGGTGCCTGCTGTCCTGCCCTTGGAACGGGCGGAGTAGAACCGGAAAGCCAGCAAGGCTGCGGCTGCCAGCAGGCCCCCTATGGCCAGGCCCAGGGGTGTGGCCCCTTCGCCCGTGGCCAGATAGTGCCCCAGGGCAATAAGGAGGACAGGCGCGACGGCGGCCAGGCCTCCGAGCGGCAGGGTACCTGTGACCGCGGGCTGCTGCTCGGTCACAGGCTCCGCGGGGACCGGTGCCACGGCGCTGCCGCCGGCCTGGCTGCGGAGTCCAGCTTCCGGGCTGGGGACAACAGGTTCGCTCAGCGCCGAGAACGTCGGCTCGCTGTCGTCCCCTGTGGTGGGGGCTACCTGGAACCGGTAGGCCTCACCGTTCTCCAGGCCGCGGACCACCACCCGGGATGTGCCGGGCTCGGCCATGATGATCTCGCCCACCTGGGTGCCCGTGGCATCGACAGTCCTGACGGCGACGCCGCCTGACGCGGGTGCCGGGTTAGCCGGGGGGTCCACGGGTGCCGGGTTGGCGGGCGGGTCAACGGGTGCCGGGTTGGCGGGCGGGTCCGCCGGTGCCGGATTAGCCGGTGGGTCCACGGGTGCCGGGTTGGCCGGTGGGTCCACGGGTGCCGGGTTGGCGGGCGGGTCCGCGGGTGCCGGGTTGGCGGGCGGGTCCGCGGGTGCCGGGTTGGCGGGCGGGTCCGCGGGTGCCGGGTCTACCGGTGCGGGGTCAACGGGCGGAGTGCCGGGATCCGTCGCGGGGTCGGGAACGGGATCAATGATGACCACCACCTCGCCGTCGCCCGGGATGACCCCGCCGATGCCGTCGTCGGCGCCGTTCCCGCCATTCCCGTTTCCGCCGTTGCCGTTGCCGTTACCGGTGCCGGTCCCATTGCCAAAGACGAGCAGCTCGACGTTGCGCAGGGTGTCCGTGCCGTCCCGGCCGCCGTTGTGCTGGACGGTGGTGACGGAGCCGGGGGAGCCAAGCGTGCCGTCGCCGCCGGTGGTGGTGATGGTGTAGTTGAACTCGAGGTCCGAGAACACTGCGGTGTCGGTGCCCTCGGCCGAGCTGAGGATCTCCCGCACCGCCACGACGTCCCCCGGGTCGATGCTGCCGGCGAAAACTGCCTGCTGGAGCGTCGGACCGGTCAGCGTGCCGTCAGCGGCCCGCTGGAACTGGGCCGTCATGGACGTGGCGCTGCCCACTTCGGTGGCCGGATCTGCGGGGTCCGTGCGGACGCTGAGCCGGACGCTGAGGTACCGGTCGCCGTCGATGATGTCATTCCCGCCGCGGCCCTCGATGGTGTCGTCACCGCCGCCGCCGAGGAGGATGTTGCCCTCGCCCCACACCTGGGATCCGGTGAGGACAGGGCATTCCTTCGAAGCCGACGCGTTGATAACGTCCTCCACCGGCGTGGGTAGGGAAGTAATCAGCTGGTCGAGTCCCACGATCCGGTCGACGCCGGCCTGGTCCAGGACGTCACAGCCGATGAAGCCGCCGCCTCCCACCGTCCGGGGGGTGAGGTCGTCGCCGCGGAGGGTGTCGGCGAACGGACCGCCGGAGAGTGCCTCCACCTCGTTGTACCGGTCCCGGACGCCCACCTGCAGGATGTCCAGCGGTGCGATCGGCAGGTTGAGGTCGGCGTCCTGCGGCTGGGGATCGTACGCGCCGATTTCCCAGTCGAAGCCTGACGCCCCGGCCGCCTTCTCGATGCCCGGCCCGGCCAGGCCGATGTCGTCGCCGCCCTCCATGTCGTAGTCGTCATCGCCGCCCTGGCCGATGAGGATGTCGTGGCCGGGCTTCTGCGAATCGTCGAGGAAGAACAGGTTGCTGGAGTCGCCGATCAGCAGGTCGGGGCTGTCGCCGCCCTCGGCCCAGTCGTCCCCGCCGCCGCCGAAGACGCCGTCCAGGCCTTCACCGGCGATCACGAAGTCGTCGCCTTCGCCGGCGAAGGTTTCGTTCGAATTCGCCCCGCCGTTGATGAAGTCCTTGCCGTCCCCGCCGAGCATCAGATCCAGGCCCGGGCCGCCGTCGAGCGCGTCATTGCCCGGGCCGCCCTTGAGGATGTCGTCGCCGGCAAGATCGGTAACAATGTCGTTGCCCTCGCCGCCGAGGACCGTATCGGCGCCGTCACCGCCTTCAATGACGTCGTTGCCCTTGCCGCCCCAGAAGGTGTCGTTGTCCACGCCGCCGTGGACGCGGTCGGCGCGGTCCGTGCCGTTGTACACGGCCTGGCCGTTAATTCCCACCGGGTCTACGGAGTTCGTGGCCCGGTACTTGATGGTGCCGTCCGGCATCCGGAGCAGCAGTGCGGTCTCGCTGCACTCCGTTCCGGCATCGTCCGCCACCCTGTTGCCGGAGGCAGCGAAGCCCTCGACAGTTCCCGCCAGGTTCTTCAGCTCAAACTTGCAGTCGGCGGTGGCGAACGCGTCAGCCTTCAGGGCCTTCGCGTTCGTGTTGCGCATGATCATCTCCGCGAAGGAGTTCCCTTCAAGCTGAGCCATCAGGTTCATCCCGGGGGTGCGCGCCAGGTAGTACAGCCGGTCACCGTTCTGCAGATCCGTCATCTGGCTTTCGAACACGTAGTTGAAGGTGCTGCCCAGCAGGCCCCCGAACATATTGGTCCGTTCGGCCAGGCCACCCATCCAGAGGTCGATGTCGTCCAGGCCGGTGGTGGATGCGGTGCCGTTGTTGGCCCATGCATCGGTGCTGTTCATGAAGGCCACGGCGTCGTCCGGGGCCACCTCACCGGCCAAGGCGTCCGGGCTGACAATCAGCCGGGCTGCTTTCCGCTTCGCCTCCAGGGTGGTGGCGGAAACGATGGAGGGGTGGGTGCCGTAGGCGGCGATGAAGTTGATCAGCGAAGCCGGGTGCTTGATGTTCTCGCCGAAATCGATCCAGTTGGCGTACGGCCTGAGCTGGCTGTCGTTAGTGGCGCCGTGGAGGTGCCGGCGGAAGACGTTCAGCGAAGGGATCCCCTCGGACCGGCCGCGGGCAAGGTTGATGGCAGCCAGGTCCATCGGCAGGCCCAGCAGCTTGCTGCGCAGGGTGTCCGTGACGAACTCATCAAGTTCGGCGCCCACCTGGTCCGACATGCCCATGACGATGCTGCCGGCGGCTTCCTCGGAGGTCAGCGGACCTGCCGGGCCGCCGTCGGTGTAGGCGGGCGGGTTCAGGAATCCTCCCAGGAGCGGCAGGTCGTTCTGCGAACCCGGCACGTCGTCCTGGTTGCCCCAGACGCCGTCAGGTCCTGGGCTGTCCTCGTTGCGCCGCGAGATGGTTTCGGTGAGCATCGAATGCCCAAAACGGTAGACCGAGTGGGCAAACTCGGCGTTGATGGCCGGATTGAGGTCGGTCTGGGAGAACGCGAAGGGTTCGAAGATGTTCACAGCCGGCTGGATCTTGCGGGCAAACTCCTCGAAGACAAGGTGCTGGTACTCCATTTCCGTGATGAAGCGCGCTGCCTGGAAGAGGCGCTCGCCGTTCCAGCCGTCAGCGCCGGCGGACGCCTGCCACTCGGGGAGGGCAGCAGCACCGCGGGTGGACTTGTCCGTGCTGAGGACGTTCTTGATGTCCCCCACCAGGCGGTCGTGCTCGGAGTGGAAGACCTGATGGATTGCCGTCAGCCCGATGTTCTCGTTGACCCGTCCGTCGCCGGCGATGAAGTGCGCATTCAGCATCTCGTCGTCATACGTCCCGGGAGCCTGGGCCGCAAAGTCTGCGGACGCCGTCTTGTCCGCGTCGGGGGCCGGTGCCGCCGGCGGCGTTGCCGGGTTGTGGTCGGTGTCCTGGGGCGAAGGGTCGGCGTTGTGGGCGATGTCCGTCAGGAACGGTGTGTTGAAGTACAGCGCATCCTGCGGTACCAGCGTCCCGTTGCCGCCGTTCGCGGTCCGGTCCGCCTCCACCAGCCCGGACCGGGTGACGAACTGCGGAAGCCCGTCTTTGGGGCCCGGGATGAACTTGCCGTAGGCGTCGGCCGCCAGCAGCGGAACGTTGAGGACGTCCTTGTCCAGGAGCTGGATGCCGAGCATTTCCCGGGCCTGCTTCTTGGTGTCGGCCCAAGTGGCCATGCCGCCGGCCGCCGCCGTACCCGCCGGGCCGCCCAGCAGGCCGCCGGTGGAGACCGGCCGGCCCTCGGAGTTGTTGGTGTATTCGCGCAGGAAGACCTGGTGGGACGAGTGGGACGCGTAGGTCTGGCTCTGGTCCACCCACGGAGAGTCGGTGTTCAGCGCGTCCTGGAGATCGTCGGCGGTGCCCAGGACGCCGTCCGGGCCGGGCTGGTTCTGCGCCCGGGTGAGGACCATGAAGCGCATGTGGGGATCGAGGTCGTCCGCGGTGCCGAAGGCGTGGTCCGGCCCTGCAATGAGCGGATCGTCGGCCTTGAGCGGCACGTAGACCGTTCCGCCGCCCTTGACGGTCTGGTCGATGCCGTGGTCAAAGAACTGGCCGAACAGGGTGAAGAGCGAGTTGTAGGGCGGTGACAGGCCGACGTCGGTAGTGACGTTGGGGATATCCAGGGTGTTGTGCGAGGGGACACAGCCTTCGGGCGCTGCTGCGACCGGGGGGACGGCCTCGGGGACAGGGTCAGTGGTGCACGGCACCACGCCGGTGTTGCCCTGGGAGCGGGCGGGGAAGCCGGCGGCAGCCACCGCGGCCGGGTTGGCGGACGTCTGGTCTGCGATCAGGTTGCTGATGGTCCGGGGCCGGGAATCGAAGACGCTTCCCGATTTCTGCGTGTAGCTTGTGGCCACCGGCGGTCCGCCGAACGAGCCGCTCTCGGCGGGTCCGAACGATTTCGGCGCCAGCCGCGGGAACACCTGGTCCGAGGCGCCGTAGGTGTCCTGGCCCGGCTGCAGGTTGTTGCAGCTGCCGTCCACGGTCCGCAGGCCGTGGGACAGCAGCGGGCTGGCCAGCTGGTTGGGGCCGGTGCCGATCAGTGCCCCGCACGGGCCTGTGGCGGACGTCGTGTTCGCCACGTGCGCTTCGGCGATCTTGATCTGCTTGAGGATGTAGGACAGGTCGGCCGGGGTGACGGTGAACCCCGAGCCGACCGGTGCCTGTACGGCCTGGGCTGCCAGCGGAGGCAGGCCCATGGACGCCACCAGCGCCAGGGCGCCTGATGCTGCAAAGGCCCGCAGGCCTGCACCCGCGGTTGTGCGGTTTCTTTTGCGCGCTGAAACGCGAGGTACTTTCCCCATGCCGTGACTGCTCCCCAGTAGCGCCGGCTTCCCAGTTGAACCGGCTACGCAAGGCCATCGTGGAGGAGCCTTCTAGGGAAAAGCTTGTAACTCCAAGGAACACTAGCGGAGGCCGCCTTTATCGTCCGTGGAATCGTGGCCCTTGCCGTCGTCCGAGGAGTTCCGATCCCGGAGGCCGCCCTTGTCATCGTTGGCGTCGTGCGCGGCGCCGTCGTCGGAAACGCCGGGTGCGCGGAGCCCGCCCTTGTCATCGTTGAGGTCGTGGGTGGGCCCGTCGTCGGAGACGCCGGGTGCGCGGAGCCCGCCCTTGTCGTCCACGGGACCGGGGGCGTGCGTGACCTGGACCGGAGGCAGGGTCACCGGTTCGGCCGGAACAATCTGGGTCTCCGGCGTGTGCTCAGGCACCGCCGTGATGCTGGCGGTCGGCGTGGGAGTGGCCAGTGCCGACGGCGAATCGTCGGGCTTGGGCGAGTCTTCGAAGACAGCCGGCTTGCTGCCGGAATCAACATTGGAAACCACGACGCCGGGGGAGACGGCGGGAGGAGGCCCGGCATTCGCCTGGGCCCAGACGGTGAGGCTGGCAGCGCCGAGGACGGCGGCGAGGGGGAGATACCACAGCTTGGACATTGGTCTTCCTTTCATTTGCTGGTTCCACCACTCTTCCTCGCCGTTGTGAAAGGGAAATGAATCTTCCATGAGAGACCTCTCATCCATGGTTCAGGGTTGTGACTCAGGGTGTTCACGGTGCCGGCTCGGGGCTCGTTGGGCTGGCAGGGACCGGGGTGAAGCGGTAGCCGGCTCCCCGGACGGACTGGAAGTGCTCCGGCCCCAGCTTGGTGCGGAGGTACCCGACGTAGACGTCCACCACGTTCGAGGACCCGTCGAAGTCGTAGCCCCAGACCCGGCTGAGCAGCTGTTCCCGGCTGAGCAGCTTGCCTGCGTTCTCCACGAACACGCGAGCCATGGCGAACTCGCGGGCGGACAGGGAGACTGTCCGGCCCCGGACGTTGGCGCAGCGGAGGTCTACGTCCAGGCTCACGTCTCCGCTTGCGGGGGCCGTGGCCGCCGGCGCTGCCGGAGTGTCCCGCAGCCTGAGCCGGATGCGCGAAAGCAGCTCCTCGAAACGGAAGGGCTTGCTCATGTAGTCGTCCGCGCCGCCGTCGAGCGCTGCCAGCGTGTCCGGAAGGGAATCCCGTGCCGTCAGCACGATGACCGGAACGGTGCAGTTCATGGCACGGAGGGCCGAAAGTACGCCAAAGCCGTCCATCCGCGGCATCCCGATGTCCAGGATCAGCAGGTCGAACTCACCGGAACTGCCGTAGTCCAGCGCCCGGATGCCATCCTCCACGGAAGACGTGGTGTACCCGGCCGCCGTAAGGCCCTTGGCGATGAAGGCGGCGATCCGTGGTTCGTCGTCGGCGATCAGAATGCGAGCCACGATGTTCCTGACGGTAGGGAGAGGACAAACCTGCTGCCCACGTTGACCCGTGAGGACAGCCGGACGGAGCCGCCATGCGCTTCGGCGATCGCTTTGACGATGGGCAGGCCCAGTCCGGAGCCCTCGGCACCCCTGGATACGCCGGCCCGGGCAAACCGGTCGAAGATCCGTTCCTGGTCCGCGGCGCTGATGCCGCACCCTGTGTCGGCGACCCAGATGTCAATCGTGGGTTCGTGGGGCTTTTCGGAGGAAGCGCTGTCCTCGGCCGCGACCCATGCTGCGCCGATGGAGATGATGTCGCCGGGCTCCGTGGCGTGCACGGCGTTGGCCGCGAGCTGTTCAATGGCCTGGGTGAGGCGGTTGCGGTCTGCACGGAACCAGCCGCCGGGCAGCTGTTCAATCTGCCACTGGCGGTCTCCCAGGACGTGGATCCGCTCCATGGCTGCTTCGAGGAAGGAATCGGTATCGATCCAGTCCGGCCGGACAAAGTCGGGCCGGCCGCTCCTGGCCAGCACCAGGAGCTCGTTCACCAGGGACTGCATCCGGTCCACTTCCTCCAGGAGCAGCACGCGGGTTTCGGCGACGTCCGTGGCATCGGCCGGCTGCAGCAGCTGCAGGTGGCCGCCGATGATGGTCAGTGGTGTCCTCAGTTCGTGGCTGGCGTCATCCACGAACTGCCGCTGGTCCTCGATGCCCACTTCGAGCCGGTCCAGCATGCGGTTGAAGTCGGTTGCCAGCTGCGAGACGTCATCGTCTCCGGGCGGCACCGAGACGCGGCTGCTCACGTCCTCGAAGGTGGTGGTTTCGGTGGCCTGGCGCAACCGGCGGATGGGGACGAAGAGGCGTCCGGTCACGGCGTACCCCACCGCGCCGGCCAGCAGCAGGGTGGCCAGCGAAACCGTGGCAAAGGTCCCGAAGGATGCCACCATCTGTTCCCGCTGCTGCCCGATCTCGTTCCCCGCCACCAGCACACCGTTCGGGGAGTCGCCGCCCAGCGAAACAGGGGTAATGGCCAGGCGCACCATGTGGCCGTCCAGGACGACGTCCCGCAGTGCGGTGTTGCCGTCCAAGGGCACGGCGAGGGCTGTTTCGAGCACTTGCGGCTGGCCGAGGTTGCGGGCCTGCGATCCGGCGGGAAGGAACGTGTCCCCACCGGCAATGCTGGCCATCACGGACTCGTACCGGCCCAGGGTGCCGCCGCGCAGGAACACAGTGAACAGGTCATCGAGCGACGGGTAGGGCGCGCCGTCGGGAAGGCCCTGGTCCACGATGTCCTGGAGGCGCGCCGACTGATGCAGGAGGTCCTCGCTGACCCGGCTGTTCAGGTCCCGCAGGTTCAACGCCAGTGTGGTGGTGCCGGCAACGAACAGTCCCACCGCGAGGAAGGCCAGGACCGTGGCGAGGACCCGGACCCGGACGGTCCGCAGGCCTGCCCGGACGCTCCGAAGTGCTGCCGGGATTGCCCGCCACCAGCGGACCAGGAGACCTGCCCCCCACCTGTCGGAAGGGGCAGAGGCGGGGGTTCTGCGCAGGTTCATGGGCGTCTCCAATCCTTTTCCGGCCGGCGTATGAGGAGGGCGGGGTCGTCATACCGCGCTGTGATGCCGTCTTCTGGCCAAATTAGGGGGACCCGCTTGGGGATTCCTTTGACAGCGGCCGCACGTAGGTCCGGGCCACCACCTAGGGTTTTCCCAACATTCACACAGGCGGGAGTGCATCGCCTTGACCTGCGGTAATCCGGTCCGGACCGCGCCCGGGCGTCCGTCCAGGGCTGATTGGCGGGGCGGAAATGCCAAGTACCTGCTTCCGGCGGCCCAAGTAGTCGGGAGGGAAACCCGAAAACTGATGTGAGTACTTACTACTGTTGTCTGACGTTTGCCTGGGAACTGAACTTAACCCGGAAGGTTCGATCACTTATTGGGGGAATTCATGGTGGCTACATTGGAAATAAGTGCAGGACTGCTGGGTTCGGGATCTGGAGCGCCGTCGACGACGCCGGCGCTCCGCATCTCGGTTCTTGGCCCCCTGACCATCAGGCGCGGGAATGTGGAGCTCCGCGCCAATGACCTGGGCGGTCCCAAACCCCGCCAGGTCCTTGAGATCCTGCTCCTGAATCTGGGCTCGGCGGTGTCCAAGACCCGCATCATGGACCTGCTGTGGGGCGGCAACCATCCGGCTGTTGCCCTTCCCACGCTGGAAAGCTATGTCAGCGTCCTGCGGCGGAACCTGCAGCCCGGCTCGGGCCGGACGGGACCCCTGCGGACCGTCACCGGGGGGTATGCGATAGACCGTTCCCTGGTGGAACTGGACCTGGACCGTTTCGATTCGCTGACCAAGCAGGCCAGCCACGCCGCCCCGGCAGCTGCCCTCGCGCTGCTCAGTGAGGCCCTTGAGCTCGGTTCCGCCCCGCTCCTGGGGGATGAACTCCTCCCGGCCTGGGCGGAGGAGGAGCGGGCGCTGCACACGGCGCGCGTTGCGCTTGCCCGGGTCCAGGCCGCGGAGTGCGCCCTGGCGGTGGGGGAAGCAGGCAAGGCCGTTGCGTGGGGCCTTGCCGCCACCAACGAAGATCCCCTCAACGAACGGGGATGGAACGCGCTGATCCTGGGGCTTGAACGGAACGGGCAGGACAACGAAGCCCTGCGGGCCTTCGAACGCTGCCGCCGGATCATGGACGCCGAGCTGGGGTGCACGCCGTCTCCTGCACTGAAGCAGGCGCAGGCCCGGCTCCTGGAGCGGACGGCCGCGCCTGCCATAGCTCCAAGGACCAGCGCCGCTGTCCGCCAGGTGCGGGATGTGCATGCGGTGGCTGCACCCATGGCCGGGATGGAAACGGCGGTGGCTGACCGGTTGCGCATCCTGATCGTGGACGACCACACCGTCTTCTCCGACCTGCTGGCCGGTGCGCTGGACCGGGAACCGGACCTCAGGAGCCTTGGCGCCGCCAAGTCCGTGGAATCTGCGGTGACAATGTTCCGGGAACTGCGTCCCGACGTCGTGATCATGGATCTGCACCTGGCCGACGGTTCCGGGCTGCACGCGGCCGAGCGCATCCTGTCCGAAGCGCCGCAAACCCGTGTGGTCATGCTGACCGGCAACCCCTCCCAGGAAGCACTGCGGGAGGCAGCACGCATGGGGATCTGCGGGTTCCTGCCGAAGGACGGCGCCCTGGGTGTCATCCTCGATGCGCTGCGGCACGCCTGCCCGGGCAACATGATTGTGCATCCGTCCCTGGTGGCACGGATGGGCATAGCGCCGGAACCTGCCGCCTGACCGCAGGCAGCTGACAGTGAAAAGCCTTAGCCGCGTCCGTGGCAGCGCGACTGCCACACCGGAGGTCATCCAGCGGCGCGAAGTGCGGATGGCCGTGGCGCGGTTCCTGGCGGCAGGTTTCGCAGCGCTGGTGCTGGTGGCCACCCCGGTGACTTTCTGGATCCGCGACGCTGCCGAACAGCATGCGCTGACAAACGCCCGGGACTTCACCCAGCGCCTGGCAGATAACGTTGTTGGCCCGCTGATCACCCCAGGACTGCTGGCCCAGGAGCCCGCAGCCCTGGAGGAACTGGACCAGCGGGTGGCACCGTGGCTGGCCAACGGAGGCGTCACCAGGATCAAGGTGTGGGATGGCAACGGCAGGGTGGTCTACTCGGACGTCCCGTCACTGATCGGGCAGGAATTCGAACAGGAGGAGTGGGCGCACCTCCTCCTGGCCGGCGGGCCGGCCACGGCCACACTCGAGTCCCAGACCGGTGCAGAAAACGAGTTTGAGTCCTCGTCCGGGGAACTGGTGGAGGTCTACGTCCGTTCCGCCGCCAAGGACGGGGCGCCGATGATCTTCGAAACGTATTCCTCGGGCGCGGCGGTGCGCGCGGAACAGCAGGCGGTCCTGCTCAGCATGATCCCGCCGGTGCTGTTGTCCCTGGCAGTGCTGCAGCTGGTCCTGCTGATTCCGGCCGTCCGCCTGGCCAAGCGGATCCAGTTCCACCAGGCTCAGCGCAACGCCCTGCTTCGCTGCGCCATCGAAGCCTCCGACCAGGAACGGCGCCAGATCGCCAGCGAACTGCACGACGACGTCATCCAGAACCTGTCCGGACTGGCCTATGCCCTCGAGTCGGAAGAGCGCCGCGGCCAGGCCGGCCAGCGGCAGGTGTTCGCCGACGCACGGACCATGCTCCAGCGCGACATCAGGGCCCTGCGTGCCATGACCAGCGAACTCTATCCGCCGGACCTCGAAGAACTGGGGCTGAAGGCGTCCATCATGAGGTTGGAGGCACCCCTGGTGGAACGCGGCATCGCCTTCACCGCCAGCATCCCGGAACAGGTGTCCCTGGACCGGGACCGTGCGGTCCTGGCCTACCGGGTGGCACGTGAAGCGCTGGTCAACGCCACCAAGCATTCAGGGGCCTCGGCGGTGGACATCCAGATCCGGCAATCCGGCGAGCTCACCCAGATCACGGTCTCGGATGACGGCCACGGCTTCAACCCCCGCACCGCGCACCGGGAGGGCCACTTTGGCCTCCGAATCCTCAAGGACACGGTCCAGCAGGCCGGGGGTACCCTCCATATCCGTTCGGCCCCGGGCCGGGGAACGTTCGTCACGGCGACGTTCCGGGCTGCCACTCCAACGGTCCGGTGGGCCGGCCGGTACCCTTCCAGGCGCCACGGCAACCGCACCATGGAACCGGAAACCATCTAGTACTTTCGCCCTTGCCAGCATCAGGGGAGGCGCCAGGCCGCCACCCACCCCGGGCCGCCCGGATCCTGGAACACCGCAGACCACGGGTGCCATCACAAAGGTCCGGCGGCCCCCGCACTAAGCGGGAGCCGCCGGACCTTCGTTTGGCTTGGCCGGTGCTACTTATTCACCACCGTGATGGGTCCTGCCGTGCCACCCAGCGTGGATTCGATCCAGATGTTGCCGGGGTTGGTTGCCGGTGCGTTGCCGTCCCGGAGGCGGAGGGTGAAGACCCCTCCGGTTTCCGGTGCTGCCGCAGCCGTTACCGGTGCCGTGCCGATGATGGTGCCACCGGGGCCGCCCACCCGGACGGTGACCGTCCCGCCCACGGCGCTGCTGGTGCCGTTGACCCGGAAGTCGCGGCTCTTCCACTGCCCCTGGCTCGCGGTAACCCGGTCCGGAACCGGAGTCACAGTGACCACGTCCGTCTTTGTGACTCCGCCTGCCGTGACCGCCAGTTCGAAGGTGAGCGGCTTGTTGGTCATGGGGTACCGGTAGACGGGAAGGCTGAACGTGGGCTGCAGGGTGGTGCTGCCGCTGAGCGTGACCCCGTCAGGATCCGTGGGGCTGCTCAGCACCTGCCGCCACTGGTAGGTGGCGCCGGTGGCGGTGGAACCTGTGCCGTCCAGGGTTACGGCGGTTGCCGTGGTGCGGCGGGCTACGTTCTGGTCGGGTCCGGCGTTGGCCACCACGTCGCCCTGGACAGTCACGGGATCACTCATGGCGGATTCAGGGCTCTCACCGTTGCTGTTGCCTGCCCGCACCGTGAAGCGGTACTGGGTGTCCCCGGCGAGGCCGTCGTAGACGAGGCTGGTCACGTCACCGGCCACCTTCTTCGCTGAGCCGAATGGTGTGCCGTCTGCTGTGTAGGCCTGGACGGAATAGCCAGTGATGGTCAGTCCTGCAGCACCGGAATCGGGTGCCGTCCAGGACACCGTGGCCGTGCCCTTGCCTGCTACCGGGGCTCCGGTGAAGGCGGGTGCGGCCGGTACGGGGTCGTTGGTGATGGTGAACTCGACCGTGCCCTTGTCCGAGACGTTCCCGGAGGGGTCGATGGCCGCGAAGGTGAACTTGCTGGTTGCCGTCACTGGAACCGGGTCCTTGTACAGGATGGCTCCCTCGGCGGCGACGCCGCCGCTGCCGACGGGGTCCAATCCGTCCAGGGTGTAGTAGATGTCGCTGCCCTGTTCGCTGGCGGTGAGCGTCAGCTCCTGCGCCGTCGGGAAGGTGCCGCCGTTCGGTGAAGCGGCCACCGTCGGCTGCGTGGTGTCTGTCTCCGGGATGAAGGGAATGGCGGGGAACGTCTCACCTGCGCTGCTCACGGAGACCACATAGACGTCATACTCTTCGCCGGAGGTGAGCCCCTTGATGGTGGTGCTGGCGGCCTTCGGATCGCTGATGCGCACGCCCGTCTCGGCCTGTTCACTTCCGTTGACGGTGCGGCCGACGGCGATGGCACGGTACCCGGTGATAGCGGGTGTGCCCGGGACTGCTTGGGCCGGGGTCCAGTTGACTTTCAGGTCGCCGCCTACCTTGGCCACCTTGACGTTGGTGGGCCCGGCGGGGCCGGACTGCAGCGGGCCGTTGGGGCAACCGCCCATTCCGGGGCCGCCCAGTTCACCGAATTCGGCGATGGTGAGGCCCTGGCGGTTCGCGTCGGCGTCCTCGACTTCCCACGCCATGGCGCGCTCGCCGGAAGCGGCGGCCGCGATTTCGGCGGTGGCGGCGTCGTTGAACTCGTAGGTGGCCGTGAACGTGCCGTCGGTGCCGAAGACCAGGCTGGAGCTGTAACCGTCCTCGGCGGTCAGCGGCCCGGGAACTGCCCGGACGTCCCGGCGGCCCACACTGGTGTCCTTGAGGGCCGGCTCTACGATCCGCTGCTCCATCTGGGCGGGGTTCACGCCGGCCCCTGCATGGCCTTTAACGGTCAGCGTGGTGCCGGACAGGGAAGAATGCTCGGTGACGTAGGCATCCTGGACCGTGGTGGCCCCTGCCTCAGCGCCGTTGAACTTGATGGAGACGACGTCGCCGGGCCGGATATCGGGGGTCACGTTCAGCCCCGTACCGGCGCCCCAGCAGTATCCTCCAGGGTGGTTGATCTCGAAGGCCACGTCCCCGGCGGTGACCACGCCCTGGGCGGAGCCGATCACTCCGGCCCCCTTCCGGGTGACTTCCACCAGGGCGGTCTGGCCCACGCGGTCCTGGTAGCCCTCGATGGTAACGAAGTCCCGGTCCGGGAAAACCACAAGGTTGTCCGGGAAGTTGGGGACGGCTGCGTTGGCGGAGGGGATGGCCATCAGGGATGTGGCGCAGAGTACGGCGGAGACGCCGGCAATGGTGCCGGCCCTGCCGTACCTGACGCGGAACCGTTGCCCTCCCGGTTCGTGCTGTGGTGATTTCATGAGAACCTCACTGATCCTGGGTGCTTGCGCAAGGTGTTCGCGCATGCCCTGACGGTAGGAACGTGACCTTGCGGAAACGCTGGTCAAGCAACCCCGGAGTGGAGGAAACCGGCAGGGAAACGGTGGCCGTCCGCTGGCCCCCACCGGATCCCAAGGCTTTCCCTAGAAGCCCGGGCAACACTGTCCGGCATGGCATCAACAGCAACCATCAGGCGCATCAGGGTCCTTGTCCCGCTCCTCCTCCTCACACTGGTGGGGAGCCTCGTGGCGGGCATCGTGACTGCTGCGCCGCGGACACCGCCGGCAATGCTGGGTGCCTCAGGAAGCCTCGACGGCGGGCTGGGACGAATCAACGGGGTCATACCCCTCGAAGCCGACGGCTGGACGCCCCCATCAGCCCCGGCATCTCTCGCCAGCCCGCCGGACGCGGAAATGCACCGCGTCCGCATCCTCGTGGAACTGACAGCCATGGAGAAGGACGGTATTTCCTTCGACCCGTCGCAGTACGCCGTCTCTGCCCTGGGTTCGGGTAGCTGGAAGCCGATCTGGGCCACGCCGGCCCCGGCCCTTGTCCCGCAGGGAGAGAGCATGAACGCCACCCTGGTGTTCGAGCTCCCGGACCGCGCCATAGACCTGACCCTGGAGTTGCCCGGCGGCCCGGGACTGTCCCTGGGTGCAGGGCACCACCGGGGCGCCAAGTGAACCGTCCCGTCAGTTCCGGGACTTCCATGAATATTCCAAGAACCAGGTAACCCGGGCAGGGAATCCCCAAGCTGGCCCCTGCACAGTCTGGTTATTGAGCAAAGGAGACACCCAATGTCCATTTCACGCCGCCAGGTCCTGTTGATCGGAGGACTGGGAGTCCTTGGGGCGGGAGCCGCCATGCTGCCTACGGGTTCGGTTGAAGCGAAGTCGGCCAGCCGGCTCAGCGACAAGGAGATGCCCCGTCCGTTCCAGTCCGCCTTTGTCCAGGCCCCGTTCCTGGCCCCCTACGCCACCGGCATCGATCCCGCTGACGGCCTGCCGGTCAACTACTACCGGGTGACGGAGAAGGCCGCCACGGCCAACATCCTGCCGCGCCTCACCACGCCGATCCTGGGCTACAACGGGATCTTTCCCGGGCCCACCATCAGCCTGGATCAGGGGACGAAGGCCGTGCTGCGGGTCCGCAACCAGCTCCCCGCCCAGCACGCGATCGACGGGCATGCCCTGTCCACGTCCACCCACCTGCATGGCTCGGCGTCGCTGCCGCAGTATGACGGCTACGCGTCAGATATCACCCACCCGGGCTTCTTCAAGGATTACCACTACCCCAACTTCCAGCCGGCACGCACCCTCTGGTACCACGACCACGGCGTCCACTTCACGGCGCTGAACGCCTACTCCGGCCTCGCGGCGCAGTACCACATGCATGATCCGCTCGAGCGCCAGCTGCTCCCGCAGGGCCGCTACGATGTGGCGCTGACCGTCAACGATGTAATGTTCGCCTCCAACGGGGCCCTGGGCTACGACGACAACACCCATTCGGGCCTGTGGGGGGACGTGATCCTGGTTAACGGGAAGCCCTGGCCGGTGATGAAGGTCCAGAAGCGCGTCTACCGGTTCAGGATCCTCAACGCCTCCATCTCCCGTTCCCTCCGTCCCACCCTCAGCACCGGCGATCCGCTGGTGGTGGTTGGAACCGACGGAGGCCTGGTGCCCACGGCGCAAAGCGTGAGCAGCTACCGGCACGGCGGGGCGGAGCGCTACGAGGTGCTGATCGACTTCCGGAAGTACAAGACCGGGCAGCGGATCGAGCTCCGGAACCTGTCCAACAAGAACAACGTGGACTACGACTACACCAACAAGATCATGGCCTTCGATGTCACCGACGAGCCAGTGGACACCACTGATCCCACCTGGAACCGGATCCCCACCACCCTGGCGGGCAGCGAGACGATGTCGCTGAAGGCGAGCCAGTCGGTGAAGACCCGCTCGTTCCGGGTCAAGCGGAACGATGCCACCAACCTGTGGACCATCAACGAGGACAGCTGGCAGGACGTCATTGCCAGCGGCTACAAGAAGGTGGCCGCGGATCCGGCGCTGAACTCGGTGGAGATCTGGGAAATCGAGAACAAATCGGGTGGCTGGTTCCACCCGGTCCACATCCACCTGGTGGACTTCCAGATCATCAGCCGCAACGGCCAGGCACCTATGCTGCACGAACGCGGCCCCAAGGACGTGGTCTATGTGGGCGAAGGCGAAACGGTCCGGCTGCTCATGAAGTTCACGCCCCAGCAGGGCGTCTACATGATGCACTGCCACAACCTGCCCCACGAGGACCACGACATGATGGTCCAGTTCCGGGTTGGCCTTAAGGAGTCGGACCTGGACGTCAACGATCCCATGACCGCCGCAAAAGCCGAGTGGGACGACGAAGAGGATTGACCACAGAACGTACGACGACGGGCGGCGGCCGGGGTGAAAGCCCCGGCCGCCATCCGTCGTCGCCACAGCGGGGGTCAGGCCGGCGCGTCCCGCGCCGCCTGGCGCTGGCTTTGGTCCCGGCGCTGGCATTGCTCGGCGCCCGGGCCTGGCTGGTGGAGCCCTTTACGGTTTCATCGGACAGCATGGAACCCACCATCGCCCAGGGCTCGGTGGTACTGATGTACAAACCGGCTGCGGCGTCAGGCACTGTGGGCCGCGGCGTGGTGGTGGCTTTCACCAGCCCGGAAGACGGCCACGTGGCCATCAAGCGGGTCATTGCCGTGGCGGGGCAAAGCGTAGCCATCCGGGACGCCGAACTCTATGTGGACGGCGTGCACGTTGACGAGCCGTTCACCGACCACAGCCGCATCGACGCCACGTACTTCGGCCCCGTGACCGTTCCTGCCGGCAGCATTTTTGTGCTGGGCGACAACAGGGGTGTGTCCATTGATTCCCGGGACTACGGTGCCGTGCCGCTCACCGCCATCCATGGCACCCTGCTGACCGGCGGGAAATAGCACCCCGGCTCTGCCACCATATATGTGCATGTGACCCGTCTGCGCGCGGGCAAAAGTCCGGGGTCCCGGCCGCTTAGCGGCCAGGACCCCGGACTCTTCTTTCGGTGCTTACCGGAGGGAAATTGATCCCGCGGCGGTGCCGCCACGGCTTGACTGGACCAGCACGCTGGTGACCTGCCGTCCGGGGCCCGGCTTGACCTTCAGCGACCACGCGCCCAGCGTGTCCACGGTGGCCGTTCCCAGCTTGGAGACGGGCCTGCCGGGCGTGGTGTCGTAGATGACCACGGCTGTTGCGGGGACCAGGAGGGCAGCGGTGCCGCCGATGGTGGACGTACCCTGGATCCGCATTTCCGTTCCCAGCCGGTGGCGTGAACTGGGATCGAGGACCACCGTGTCCGTTTGGATGGCCAGTTGGACGGTGGCCGGGGTGCTGGTGGTTCCGTTCTTGTCTGTCACCACGAGCTCGATGGTTGCGGGGCCAGCCGTCGCGGCTGCCAGCGGCGCCGTGTCGGTGGTCTTGGCGTAGAACGGGATGGACGCCACAGGCTTGGCGGCTGTGTCACTGGACAGCGTGACAGTGGGTCCGCTGACCTGGCGCCACTTGTAGCTGACTGCTCCCGTGGACGCGCTGCCATCGAGTTGGACGCTGCCGCCCCGGGCCAGTGTGGGCGTGGCCGCGGTGGCTGCTGCCGTCACGGGTGCAGGCCCTGTGGGCGGAGGGGTAACCGTACCTGTGCCACCACCGGTATCCACCACTGGACCCGGATCAGGCTGCGGCGTGACGGGATCCAGGCCCGAGGGGGTTGCCGCACCTCCGCTGACAGTCACCTGCAGGGAGGCGGAACTGCCGGATGCTGTCCTGACGGTCACGGTGGCCGGTGGGGCCTTGACCGGGAAGGACTTCTCGGCTGAAGTGCCGGGTGCAGGGTTGTCCAGGGTGCCAAGGTCTGCCACCGTCAGGGCGCCGGCCTCGCTTGATACCGCGGCGACAGTGAGGGCGGTGCCATCGAAGGTTGCCTTGGTGACGGCTATGCTGCTGGGCTTTGCCACCTTCACGGTGCTGCTGCTGGCGGGCTTGTCGCCGATGTTGGTGATTTTGATGCCCTCCGGAGCGGTTCCGGTGACCTTGATCCTGGCGTAGTAGCGGCCGCTGCCGGGGTCGCTGGCCATGGGTGTCGTCTCGAAGAGGCCAGCCTGTCCGTCCACCTGCAGTTGTGACTCGGGCCCGCTGGTGGCGAAGACGTCGATCATGTCCCCATTGAGGAAGGCGCCGTCCGCGCTGACGCCGCGGTTCGTGGCGATCTTGCCCTGGAGGCCAAACTGGCTTGTTTCGAGGGCAAGGCCGCCGCCGCTGACGGAGAACTTGTTGTAGTTGAAGGGACTGCCCGTGACGGCGTGGTCCTGGTTCGGGTCACCCAGGTAGCCCTCGGGCGCTGCCGGGGCCACGGCCGGATCCCACTTCAGGAAGGGGCCGATATTGCTCTTCAAGGCAGTACCGAAGTTGCCGATAGCGGGGGAGATGTCTTCCACCAGCTTCCCGCTGCCGGTCCCGTCGGTATCGATGGTGATGGTGCCGTAGGGGTGCTTGAACTCCAGGGTGGTGTTTGCCGGGCCGCCCTTAACCACTATCCGCTGACGGCCGAAGACCACCTGGTCACCTTCCGTCACCGAATTGGCAAAGGCCGCTTCCAGCCCGAGGACCAGGACAGCCTTGCCTCCTCCGGGAAGATCCAGGTCAGAGCCGGCCAGCATATAGAAGGCTTCGTCAGGGAAGTTGCCCGGGAATGAGATGGGGGCAGCTTCGTTGGGTATATCGCCCGGCAGGAAGCCGCACAGGGGGTTCTCGCCATCCAGGCACAATTCGACGCGGGTCTTGTTGCTGTCCTCGTACCAGGCCGGGAAGCCGTACTCGGTGTTGACCGGACCAACGGCCACCAGCTTCCCGGGATTCTTGACCGTCACCTGGGTGGCGGCAACGGCGGACCCGATGCCGGTGGCGGTGAGGATCAGTGCGGCCGCCGCGGCAACCCCCCGCCGGGTTGCAGTTCTTGGCTCAAGGCGCTTGCCCGGGCCCTCAGCTGGTTGTTGAACCATTCTTCTCTCCTAAGAAATGGGGCTGATGCGCTCCACTCTCGGCGGCGGGCCTTGGAGTTTTGTTGTACCGGTCCGTCGCTGGCCGCCGGCGGCAGTGGTCATCGCCTGCACGCCGGCCGCCACCTTGGAGGAACCTTTGATTCTCCGGACGGGTCGTTCCGCCGCCAAGTTAACCCCAATCAGCCGTGGCTAACCTGCTGGAAATTGGTGGCAAAGCAGCCCGGAAGGACGGACATGAAGATCCCCGCAACCCCTGAGCGTCCTGTAGTGGACAAGGCATTCCTCCTTGAACTGGGGCTCGAGCGTGAGCAGGGCGACGGGTGCAGGCAGGTCTTCGTGGACGACTTTATTGCGGGCCTGCCGCGCCGGATGGACCGGCTGCGGCTCGCACTGTCCACGGCTGACCCGGCGGGCGCCCTTGATGCGGCCAGGGCGCTGAAGGTCGCCAGCCAGATGGTGGGCGCGGAGCGTTTGGCAGGCCTGATGCTGGACCTGGAGGAGGAACTCCGGGGACCTGCCTACGAGGCTGAAACCATCAGGCTGCCAAAGCTGGCCGTGGCCTTCCACGCGCCGGTCAACCGGTGTGCAATGCGGACCATCGACCACCTGAACGGACAGTACATCGGCGCCTTAGGGTAAGTCCCTCAAAGCTCTAGAAGTCCCGGTCCAGCATGCCCGTCTCTGTTGCCGGCGCCGTGGAGGACACGACGCCGGTCAGTGAGGTGACCGCCGCCGTCGGGCTCCACACCATGGCCGCCGGGTTGGCGTAGGTGCGCAGCGAGGATGCGCCGCTGGCCGCCGTACCAAGCGTCACGGTGACCACAGTCCTGGGGACGCCGCCCGCGGTGACCGTTGTGGCGGACATGGTGGCGTTGAACGTGGCGGTCTTGCGGTTCTTGATGAAGTTGCCCTTGGTGTTCAGTGTCCCGAGGTTCACGGTGCCGCCGGTGCGTTGGATGTCCACAGCGTCGGCGCCGTTGCCCAGGCCCAGCAGGTTGCCGTCGCGAAGGCGGAGGGTCACGGGGAGGGCGGAGCCGTTCCAGCCGGAAGTGACGGAGCCCAGGCTGACCTGTTGGCTGTAGGTAAAGGTGAGCACGTCGCCGGCATCAAGGCGCCCGGCGGTACCAGTGCCGTTGACGGCCTGCACGTCGGCGCCGCGGAGCGGGCTGTTGTCCACCCGGCGGGAGGCCATGGTCGCGGAGGTGGTTTCCCTGCCGGACGGCTCGAGCAGGATGGCGCGGAAATCGTACAGCCCGTCCGCTACCGCCGTGGTGTTCCACCCGCAGGAGTAGGGGCTGGTGATGGCCGTGCACCGGGTGGTCCAGGTGTTAGTACCGGCCGGCGCCGACTGGATCCGGACGCTGGTGATGCCGGCCGGTGAGTTGGCCGCGGCCGTCAGCGGGACGGTGCCGGTGAGGTATTCGCCCGGGTCCTCCATGGATGCCGAGGCGACGGTGTTGTCCACGGTCCGGTTGGAGGCGACAGTGGAAATGGAGCTGTTGCCGGCCGCGTCGGTAGCTACCGCCCTGAAGTTGTAGGTGCCATTGGCCAGGGCGGTGGTATCAAACCGGCAGGAGAAGGGGATGTCCGTCACCGCGCACATCGCCAGCCATGTGCTGGTACCCGTGCGCTGGTACTGCCACTGCACCTGCGCCACTCCCGAGTCAGTGTCCGACGCCGTCGCCGCGAAGGTGCCGGTGCCGCGGATGGTGGCGCCGGGGTCCGTCAGGGTGACGGACGGTGTCGTGTTGTCCACCAGGACGTCCGCCACCGTAGCGGAATACGTGGTGGTCAGGCCGGAGACGGCCACGGCGCGGAGATCGTACGAGCCGTTGGCGAACAGGGTGGTGGTCCAGGCGCAGTTGTACGGGGAGAGCAGGTTCAGGCAGAGCGTGCTCCACTTGTTGGCCCCCGCTGCGGAGTACTCGAGTCGGACGGTGTACAGGCCGGCGCCGGGGTTGTTGAGCCCGGCGGTGAGGGTGGTGGTTCCACGAACCACCTCGCCCGGATCGTTGAGGACCACCGAGAAGGCGTTGGCCACGGCGGTGCTGATGGGCTGCGTGGTGGCGCTCAGGCCGGAGTTGTCCGTGGCCACGGCCCGCAGGTTGTACTGGCCGTCCGGCAGCGCGGCGGTGTTCCAGGCACAGGAGAAGGGTGCCGAGACCGGGGTGCAGAGGGTGGTCCATGTGCTGCTCCCGGCGGCGGAGTACTGGATGGCGACGGTGCGGATGCCGGATTCGGGGTCCCCGGCGTCGGCGGTGAGCACCACGGCGCCCCGGACGGTGGGGCCGGGGTTCGCGAGGGTGACCGAGGGCGGCGACCAGTCCGCGGCAGTGCCGAACGAGTTGGCGGCGTTGGCCGTTTTGGCGGTGAACGCCGCTGACGAGAAGACGCTGGCGCCCAGCACCACAACTACGGAAAGGGCTGCAATGATCCCGACGGCGGTGCCGGCCTTCGCCGCGGGGGAGGGGCCGCCGTCGTCCCCGTCCGGCTGCCCGCTCTCGTCTCCGCCACCGCCGCCGTCCCCGTCCCCGTCCGGTTCCGCGGGTCCGCCCGCGCCAGGGCTGCGGTCCCGTCCGTGGTTGCTGCCGCCGAAGACCGCGGCAACCACGGCAGCGAGGGTGATGACGGACCAGAGCGCCAGCGGCGGGAAGTTGCCGCTGCCCAGCCACAAGCCAGGGAGGCCGACGCCGGGAACCAGCAGGCGCGCCTGCCCGGTGATTTGCCCGCGGGTCAGGGGAGTGCTGTCCACATCCGCATTGGCGTCGCCGGCCGTGACGTAGGTTCCGTCGTCGTTGGCCGTGACGATGCGGTGCAGCCGGGTCTTCTCAACGCCGCTCGGTTCGGCCGAGGCCGGGCTGCGGAACTGCACCACGCGGCCCAGCGGCACCGGCTGTGCGGGGTCAAGGTCCGAGGCGAGCACTACGTCGCCGGGGGAGATGTGCGGTTCCATCGAACCGCTTTGCACCACGGCGCCGTGCCAGCCGAGGAGGGCCGGCAGCACCGCAAAAAGAGCAAGGCTCAGCAGGATACCCAGATACAGCCGGGATGCCAGGGAGGCAAGGAAGATCCCCCAGCCATCCGCCGAAAACACTGCACTTGCCCGGGAGGGACCCGGGGAAGACCCGGGCCTCTCCCGCTTCACCGCGATGCTGTTGCCGGGCCCGGACTACGGGGTGGGCGCGTTGTCAGATTGCAGCTCCCACACCAGGTCGATGCTGACCCGGGCACCCTGCAGGGCGTTGACCTCATCCTGGGACATGCCGGTGGTGTCGAAGCGCCAGGTGCCGCGGTAGCTTTGCGTCTCGCCGGGCGTTCCGGCCGTGTCCCAGGCCGCGCCGCCGGTGGCGAAGTCCCGGTTCACCGTGGCCAGCTGGGACAGCGGAAGTTCCGGCACCTCGTTGGCGGTGGGCGTGAAACCGGTGCAGTCGTTGAACGAGCCGCCGGTGCCCTGCTCAAGGTCGAAGTAGATACGGTTCTCCAAGCCCTTGGAGGTGACCAGGTTCTGCGTGTAGGCGCGGACCTCGCCGGGGACGTTGGACTGGGAAGTCACCACGATGCACTTTTGGCCGGATTGGCCGGGGACCATGTTTTCGACGTGGAAAGCGGCGGCGCCGTTGTCATCGTCGGTGAGGGTGACGCTGCCGGTGCTCCAGGAGCTGCCGGCGTTGCGGGTAGTGGCGTTGAACGCCGCCTGGGAACCCTGCCACACCATGCCGCCTGCGATGAGGATGGCAACGGGGGCGGAAGCGAACATTGCGAGTTTGCGGACGCGTGCGGACGGAGTTTTCATGCGCTGAGACCTTGCCTTTGACCGAGTTTCCTGCCCGGTCTGCCCGGCAAATTCATCCCTGATTTTGCCGGCCCCCCAAGCACTGACACGTCCAGACTACAAAGGGCCTACGGATAAATCTACGCGGGTATGACATCAACGCATCACAGTTTGTCATCAGTATGACAAAATATTCACAGGATGCTGGTTTCGGTCGCTTGTCCGCCGGACAGGGTGATCACGCGGCCGGCCCGGCCAATGTCCGCCGCGTCATGGCTGGCCTCCAGGACCGTGGTGCCCCGTCGCAGCTCTGCCGCGACGGCGGCGCGGATCAAATGGTGGGCCTCCGCGTCCAGTCCGGCGGTGGGTTCGTCGAGCAGGAGGATGGGGGATTCCTGCGCCAGCCCCTGGGCAATCAGCGTGCGCTGCCGCTGGCCGCCGGACAGCTCGCGAAGCTGCCGTCCGGCAAGCTCCGTGATCCCCATCCGCTCCATGCTGTCCGTCACCGCCTGGCGATCGGCGGCCCGGAGTGGACGCCCCCGGCGGTGCGGCCAGCGCCCCATTTCCACAGCCTGGCGCACCGTGCACGGCATGGAGTCAGGCGCTTCAATGTGCTGGATGACATATGCCGGGCGTGCCTGGGTGGCGACGGTGCCGCTATCCGGAGTCAGGACTCTGGCGGCCATGGCCAGGAGGGTGGACTTTCCGGAGCCATTCCGCCCGGTCAGGACGGTATGCGTCCCCGGCGCGAACGCCAGGCTGACGCCCGACAACACCTGCCGGTCCGGATAGGCGTACCCCACATTGCTGAACCTGACGGCATCCATTCTGCTCCTTTATTGATAATGATTCTTATTAAGATACAGTGGCGGCGATGGAATGGATACTTGAACCCCTGGGCGCCACTTTCGTGCAGCGCGCCGTCCTGGCCGGCAGCCTGGTGGCTGTGGTCTGCGCCGTGGTGGGCACGTGGGTGGTGGTGCGGGGCATGGCCTTCCTCGGCGACGCCATGTCCCACGGGCTGCTCCCCGGAATCGCCGTTGCATCCCTGCTGGGCGGCAACCTCCTCCTGGGGGCCGCGCTCAGCGCTGCGGCCACAGCGGCCGGCGTCTCCGCGATTACCCGGAACCGGCGGGTCTCCCAGGACACCGCCATCGGCCTGCTGTTCGTGGCGATGCTCTCGCTGGGTGTGATCATCGTGTCCGCCTCCGGCTCGTTCGCCGTGGACCTCACCGGCACGCTCTTTGGGGACGTGCTGGCGGTGGGCATGGAGGACGTGGCGCTGCTCGCCGTCGTCGGCTGCCTGGTGCTGGGGGTGGCCGCACTCTTCCACCGCGCCCTGGCGGCGGCCACGTTCCACCCGCAGAAGGCGGCAAGCCTGGGGCTGCGGCCCCGCCTGGCGCATGCCGTGCTCCTGGGCATGGTCACCGTTGCCGTGGCTGCCTCCTTCCAGGTGGTGGGAACGCTCCTGGTGTTCGGGCTGCTGATCGCCCCTCCCGCGGCGGCGCTCGTGTGGGCCCGGTCCATAAGGGCGGTCATGGCACTCGGTGCCGTCATTGGCGTCTTCAGCGTGGTGGCCGGGCTGTGGATCTCCTGGTACGCGTCCACTGCCGCCGGGGCCACCATCGCCCTGGTCGCCGCCCTGTCCTACTTCGCCTCCGCCCTCTGCCACTCCGCCACCCGCGGCACCAAGCCGCGCCCTGGCGCGCTGGCCGCCGCCGCCGTCGTCGTCGTCCCCTCCCCAGCCCCACTCCCGGAAAAGGAAACCCGTGCCCCGCACCACTACGCCTAGAACCGCCGCCCTCCTGTTCGGTTTGCCCCTGCTGCTGTCCGCCTGCGCCGAACCGGGCCCGGACACGGCATCCGCGCCGGAAACCGCTGAACCGCACGGCTTTATTGCCGGTGCGCAGGAGAATTCGGAACCGCAGACCGGCCTGCTCACCGTCAACGCAGCCACAGGGGAGGGGCAGCTGCTTTCGCTCCTCACCGGTGACACGTCCGACGCCGGCGTTGGCGGTCCCGTCACCGCCGCCTACCGCGACGGCCGGTACGCCCTGATGGCCACGGGAGCGGGGGTGGAGGTCTTCGATACCGGCGCCTGGACCGTTGACCACGGCGAGCACAAGCATTACTACAGCGCCGAGCCAGGGTCCGTGGGCCCGCTTCAGGTTCCGGACGCGGGCGCAGTGGCCGGTGACGGCACCTCCATTGCGGTGTTTTCGGAGTCCGGCGGGTACGCGTCCGTGTACCGCCACAAGGATCTCGACGCCGGCAACCTGGCGGAGTCGGCCCGGATCACCACCTCGCCGCACACCGGCGTGGTGGTGCCTTACGAGGGCCACTTCGTTGCGTCCTTGGCCGCCGGTTCCGGTGCCGCGGACGGGGTTGAAGTGCGCGACGCCGGCGGTTTGGTGGTGCTCGGCCGGCAGGATTGCCAGGGCCTGGCCGGGCACGCTGCCACCCGGGCGGGCATCGTGTTTGGGTGCTCGGACGGGGCGCTGCTGGTCAGCGGGGACGGGGGCACCTTCAGCGCGGAGAAGATTCTGTATCCCGACGGCGGGGCGGGCCGTCCGCCGGCCACGCACCTGGACCACCGCCCCGGGTCCAACGAACTGGCCGGGCCGGCCGGCGATGCCGGGGTGTGGCACCTCGATGCCGCCAAACGGAAGTGGACGTTCCTGCCCGCGCCGGCTCCGGTGGTTGCCGCTTCCGCGGTGGGCGACGGACGCCGGGTACTGGCTGTTGCCGCCGATGGATCACTGCTGACCCTGAACCCGGCCACCGGTGCCGTTGATGCGCAGGTTCCGCTGCTTGCGCCTGCCGTCCCGGGAGGCGCTGCTCCGCGGATCCTGGTGGACACTTCCCGGGCCTATGTGAGCGACCCCGCCCGCTCCGCTGTGCACGAGATCGACTACGCGGACGGGCTGCGGGTGGCACGGAGCTTCGACGTTCCTGCCGCGGACATCGTGCTGGAGACCGGGCTGTGAGGCGGGGCATGGGCACGCGGCACGCCCCGGCTGCAGGCCGGAACCCTGCCCGGAAAGCAGGCTGGCCGGCCCGGCTGGGCGCCCTGCTGGTGCTGGGCCTCGGCCTGGGGCTTGCGCTGGGCGGATGTTCGGCCGCCGCCGCGGACCGCCCCACGGTGGTGGTCACCACCAACATCCTGGGCGACATCACCCGCAACGTGGTGGGGGAGCAGGCCGAGGTGGTGGTCCTCATGGCTGCCAACGCGGACCCGCACTCCTTCGGCATCTCCGCACGGCAGGCGGCCGGCATCGAAAACGCGGCCCTCATCATCCACAACGGCGGCGGCCTCGAAGAGAACGTCCTCAACCATGTGAAAGCAGCCGAGGCCGAAGGTGTGCCGGCGTTGCCGGTGCTTGACGCCGTCGGGCCCCTCTCCTTCACCCAGTCCGGACGGGGCGCTCCGGACCCGCACTTCTGGACCGACCCCTCCCGCGTGGCCAGGGCCGCGGATGCCATCGCCGCGGCAGTCAGTGAGCACGTGGCAGGCGCTGACGCCGGTGCCGTGCGCTCGCAGACCACCAAATACAAGGGACAACTGCAGGAACTGGAGGCAGCCATGGAGGCCGGATTCGCCGGCATCGATCCCGGCCGGCGCAAGCTCATCACCAACCACCACGTGTTCGGCTACCTGGCCGACCGGTTCGGTTTCGAGGTGGTGGGTGCCGTGATCCCAAGCGGCACGACGCTCGCCTCACCCAGCCCCACGGACCTGGCCGACCTCACCGGCAAGATCCGGTCCGCCGGGGTGCGGGCCGTCTTTGCCGACTCGTCGCAACCCGCCCGGCTGGCCGAGGTGCTGGCCGCCGAGGCCGGCGAAGACATCACCGTGGTCCCGCTCTTCACCGAATCCTTGGGCCCTGAAGGGTCCGACGCCGGCACCTACCTGGGCATGATGCGCGCAAACGCCGAGCGCATCACCCGGGCCCTGGCCTGACCCGTCGCCACCAGACAGACCCTGGGCTCCGCTCCCGGAGCTCCCCACCCATACAGAAGGAACCACCCATGTATCACCGCACCGCACCCGTCCGCCTGATGACAGTGCTGGCCGCCGCCGGCCTGCTGCTGTCCGGCTGCGGCACTGCCGCCTCAAGCCCCGCCAGCCCTGCACCAACCCAGGCCGCCACCGTGGACTCCGCAGCTCCGCGCCTTGTCACCACCTACGACGGCGGCATCCAGGTCCTCGACCCGGAGACCTTCAAGGTGCTGGCCGACTTTCCCATGGAGGGATTCAACCGCATCAACCCCGCCGGCGACGGCCGCCATGTGGTCATCTCCACCGCCAAGGGATTCGAGGTCCTGGACACCGGGGCGTGGACCGACGGCGGCAGGCACTACGCCCAGGACCCGGCCATGACGGACATCGTCTTCCCCACCACCAAGCCCGGCCACGTGGTCCGCCACCATGGAAAGACCATCCTCTTCAGCGACGGCACCGGCGAGGTGACCGTCTTCAACTCTGCGGACCTGGCCGCCGGACAGCCCCGGGTGGAAACCCACCGCACCGAAGAAGCCCACCATGGTGTCGCCGTCGAACTTGCCAACGGCGAGCTGGTCCTCACCCTCGGGAACGACAAGGAACGGCCCGGCATTGTGGTGACGGACGCCGACGGCAAGGAAATAGCCAGGAACGAGGACTGCCCGGGCGTCCACGGTGAGGCCACGGCGGCCGGAGAGGCAGTGGTCATCGGATGCCAGACCGGCGTCCTGATCTACGCCGACGGTGCCATCACCAAGCTGGCGAGCCCCACTGAATACGGCCGGATCGGCAACCAGGCCGGCTCGGACGAATCCCCGGTGACCCTGGGCGACTACAAACAGGACAAGGACGCCGAACTGGAACGGCCGGAGACCGTCTCCCTGATCAACACCGAAACGAAATCCCTGGCTTTCGTGGACCTGGGCACCAGCTACAGCTTCCGTTCCCTGGGCCGCGGACCGCACGGCGAAGCCCTGGTGCTCGGCACCGACGGCGCCCTCCACGTCATCGACCCCGCAACAGCGGCTGTCAAAAACGTCTTCCCGGTGACCGCGCCGTGGGAGGAACCGCTGGACTGGCAGCAGCCCCGGCCCACCCTGTTCGTCAACGGGCACACCGCCTACGTGACCGATCCGGCGTCGAAGACCATCCACGCCGTCGACATCGAAACGGGAAAGATTACCGGCACCGGCACGCTGGAGGCAGTGTCCAACGAGCTGACCGGGGTTACCGGCTAGGCGCTTGTCCGATGGCTGTGTCCTGGGAGCCGCGGGCTGGTGCGTCCGCGGCTCCCAGGGCTCTTGCGCGAAATTTGTGGTTGGTTTCAGGCCTGCCGCTACTACTATCTGAGGAAGAAGCCACCCTGCTGACTACCTAGGGGCCGGATCATGCTCGGAGAACTCACCGCAGAGACCGTTGCCAATCGCAACAACGTCACCGTGCTGGGCCGCGCGGACGGGCCGGTGATGATGTTCGCCCACGGCTACGGCTGCGACCAGGACATGTGGCGGCGGCTGGTGCCCTACTTCGCCGCCGACTACCGGGTGGTGCTCTTCGACCACGTGGGCGCCGGCCACTCCGACCTGGAGGCGTACGACCGGGAAAAGTACGGAACCCTGGACGGCTACGCCACCGACGTCCTGGAAATCTGTGAGGCACTGGACCTGGACGACGTGATCCTGGTGGGCCACAGCGTCAGCGCCATGATCGCCCTGATCGCGGCGGCCCGCGAACCGGAGCGTTTTGCCAGGCTGATCCTGGTGGCCCCGTCGCCCAGATATACGGACGACGCCGACGACGGCTACGTGGGCGGGTTCTCGCACGAGGACATCGAAGGGCTGCTGGAGTCCCTGGACAGTAATTACTTCGCCTGGGCGGAGGCGCTGGCGCCGATGGCCATGGGCAACGCCGGCACCCCGGAGTACGCGGAGGAGCTCCGCAGCAGCATCTGCCGGACCAACCCTTCCATCGCCCGGCACTTTGCCCGGGTCACCTTCCTCTCCGACACCCGCCACGTCCTGCCGCAGGTCCAGTGCGACAGCCTGATCCTGCAATGCACCGATGACCTCCTGGCACCGGCAGCTGTGGGGTCCTACGTCCACCAGCAGCTCGGCCACAGCTCCCTGGTCCAGCTGACCGCAACCGGCCACTGCCCCCATGTGAGCGCTCCCGAAGCCACAGCCGCAGCCATCCTGCACTACCTCCATCCACGCCCGTGACGGACACCGCCGGCCAGCCAGTGGCCAACTTCGAGACGCTCTTCCACCAGGCTCCGTGCGGCTACCTCATCACGGACGACGCCGGCCGTATCTCCGCGGTCAATGACACCTTCGTGCGGTGGACCGGTTACAGCCGGGCGAAGCTGTTCGGAACGAAGCTGCAATCGCTGATGCCGGTGGGGGACCAGATCCTCTACGCCACCCACTGCATTCCGCAGTTGGGCATCACGGGCTCGGTGTCCGAGATTGCCGTGGACATCATCGGCTCCGACGGCGTCCGGCGCCCGGCGCTGCTCTCGGCCTCGCGGTTCGCGGCGACGGGGCAGGAACCGGACAGCGTCCGCGTGATCATCTTCAGCGCCCACGAGCGACGGCTGTACGAGAAGGAATTGGTCTCCGCCCTGCGCGCCGCCGAGGAATCGGATACCAGGCGTGCCCTCGCGGAGCAGGAACTGCAGCGGCTGGCCCTGCACGACGCCCTGACAGGCCTGCCCAACCGGGCCGGCCTGAAGGCCCGGTTTGGCGCAGTGCCGGCTGTCGGGGCAGCAACGGAAGGCATGAGTGAGGGGAATCCACTGGCGGCCCTCTTTATCGACCTGGACCACTTCAAGGCAGTCAACGACAGCCTGGGCCACGGCGCCGGGGACAACCTGCTGGTGTCCGTGGCGGGACGGCTGGCCGCAGCTGTCCAGGCTCCCGGTGCGGTGGGGCGGTTGTCCGGGGACGAGTTCGTGGTGCTGGACGGGGTGGCCGGGACAGAGGAAGCGGCCGCCCTGGCCGCCCGGCTGCTGGACGTGCTCGCGGCACCGATCCATCTCGAGGGCATCGAAATCGTCACCTCGGCCAGCATCGGCATCGCGGTTGCCCGGGGCGGGGACGACACCGTTGAGGACCTCATCCGCCGTGCGGACATCGCCATGTACCGGGCCAAGGAACGCGGCCGGAACCGCTGGGAACTGCACCGGCCCGCACCATCGGACCCGGCAGTGGACCGGCTCCGTGCCCTCGGCGAACTGCGCCGGGGGATCGGCGAAGGCGCCCTGCGTGTCCACTACCAGCCCCGGATTGACCTGCATACGGGGCGGGCCAGCGGTGTGGAGGCCCTGGTGCGCTGGCAGCATCCCACCCGTGGCCTGCTGCCGCCGTCGGAATTCATTGCCATGGCCGAGGAATCCGGGCTGGTGCGTCCGCTGGGTGCGTGGGTGCTGGACGAGACCCTGAAACTGGCCGAAAGCCTGCGCCGGGATGACCACCACGGTGCCGGACTGGAATTCGCCGTCAACCTTTCCGCCCGGCAACTCAACGATCCCGGCCTGGTGGACATGGTGGAAAGCGCGCTGGAGCGGCGCAACATGGACCCGGCGCTGCTGCTGCTCGAAATCACCGAAACGGCCCTGATGTCCGATCCCGGCGCGGCCGTCGAATCACTGACCGCCCTCAAGGACCTGGGCGTGGGGCTCGCCGTCGACGACTTTGGCACGGGCTACTCAAGCCTCACCTACCTGAAGAAATTCCCCATCAACGAACTGAAGATTGACCGGTCCTTCATCATGGGGCTGGGACTGGACACCGGGGACGCCGCGATCGTGGGCAGCTGCATCGACCTGGCACACGCCGTGGGGATCCGGGCCGTGGCCGAAGGGGTGGAAACCTCCGGCCAGGCGCAGACGCTGCAGGACATGGGCTGCGACCTTGCCCAGGGTTACCTTTTCGCCCGTCCGCTTCCTGAGCCGCGGCTCAGGGAATGGCTGGCATCGCACACCTGAGTACGGCCCTTAACGCACGTCGCCCCGTCCGGAGCCGCCACCCGTATGTGTGGGTTCAGCGGCAAGGGGACAGGGCGAGGGGCGGAACTTTCAGGAATGGCTGGCACGCGGGCCCGAATCGTGGGCTCTGTGGTGCCAGGGTCTTCGCTATGCGGCCAGGCGGGTGGCGGCGGCGGGAACCCTGCGGCGCGGTGCCAGGACACTGATGGTGCAGGGTGCCTGGAGCGGATCGATCCTGGTGGGCAGATGTCGGGTTTCCGACGCGGTCCGGAGCATCTCCAGTGCGGCTTCATCCACGAAGGCCTGCGAGATATCCAGTTCCAGGTCCAGCCCTTCCTTCAAGGAGTTGGCCCGTTTAGCTACTACGTAAAGGGCGTTGACGCTGTGGACGGTGATATGCCCCTTTGCAATCACCTTCGCACGTGCGTGGTCGAGATCAACACGGACAACAATGTGGAGCTTAGAGTTCAAGATGTAAAGCCTTCCCCGGCATTGGCTGCGACGCTGCAGCTTTTTGCGTGGCCGTTTTCATCAGCCTCATACAGAGTAGGGGTTGAATGTGATCCACGCAACACTTTGACGAATTTATTACCGGCCGGGTTGATGCTGATCCTGTGACTGCTGGTCAGCCCACTGCTTCGGGAACCCTGCCGGCCAGGTCCGGAAGCCTACCTGTCAGCACCGCCACGGGAGCCGCTGACCAGCGCTGACGCTCGGGCTCGAAGGACACCACCACTGAGGCATCGTTTTCGCGGGCCTCATCCATGGCAAGCAGCAGGGCGTCCTCCATGTGCCGGGCATACTCCAGCCGGTCACCAAGGGAGCCCTGCAGATCCGCATCGTCAATGAGCACATGGCCCTTGGCGTCCACGATGACCTTCAACGAATATCCCTGGTCCTCGTGGAGGGATCCGCGGGTGGAGGAAATTTCCGTGACTCTGTCTGCCCGGACCAGCCCGTTGCCGAGCGTGCGGATCCACACTTCACCCATTGCATTGACCTCCCCTTGGCTAGGGGCACGGAACAGCACCCCTAAGGCGAAATCTACTCCTCCGCAGGGCGTTTGTGACCCCCGAATTTATTGCCTGGCTAAGGCGGGTCAGCGCTGCGGGCACCCGGCCCCGCGGGACTTTCGGCACTTCCGGGCCAGGGCGGCCCGGCGCGACGCTGATGGCATGGCTTCGACCAGCCGCAGCGGCGGCGTTGGCTCCGTCCTCGTCAATGCTGTCCTGCTGTGGGCCATCAATGTGTGGCCAGGCTGGAGCACGGTCCCGTTCCTGGCTCCGGACATGACGCGCATCCTCGACGCCCTCAATGCCGCCCTCATTGCCGGCATCATCGTGAACCTGGCCTTCGTGGTGGTCCGGTCGAGGGGCCTGCAGGCCCTCGGAAACCTGGTGGCACTCGGCTTCGGAATGGCGGCACTGCTCCGGCTCTGGGATGTTTTCCCGTTCGACTTCGGCGATGGCTGGTCCGGGTGGCCCGTGGTGGTGCGGGTGTTCCTTGCGCTGGGAATGGTGGGCTCGGTTATCGGTGCCGTGGTGGAGGTGGTGGCCTTGATCCGGGCACTGGCAGGGCTGGCACCGCGGACCCGGCAGTAGCTTCCGTTGCGCGGGGCGACGTTGCGCGCCCGGGTGAAGGAGGGTGCAGCCCTAGGATAAATCTGATGACTTCCCCCGGTGGCTCCCAGCCCTTCAACCTGCGCAGCATTGCGGTGGCCGCCTTTGGACCCACCCTGCTGTTTGGCCTGGGGCAGGGGGCCATCCTTCCCGTGGTGGCCCTGACCGCCCGCGACCTGGGCGCCACAGTCGCCGTGGCGGCCCTCATCGTCACCCTGATGGGACTCGGATCCTGGTTCTTCAACCTGCCGGCCTCGCTTGTGACGCTGAAGTTCGGTGAGCGCTGGTCCATCGTGGGCGCGTCCGTCGCCGCCGGCCTGGCTCTCGCCGCTGCCGGGTTGTCCTCCCTTGCCCCCAACGGCCTGGTGCTGCTCGCCGTGGCGATGACCGTCGTCGGGATGTCCGGAAGCGTCTTTGGCCTGGCACGGCAGAAGTACCTCACCGAGGCGGTGCCGGTGGAATTCCGGGCCCGCGCGCTGTCCACGCTGGGCGGCGTAAACAGGATCGGCGTGTTCATCGGGCCGTTCCTGGGTGCTGGGGTGATGCAGTTTGGCGGCATCAACGGCGCCTACTGGGTGGGTGTGGTGGCCATGGCGGCGGCCGCGCTGCTGTCCCTCACCATCCCGGACCTGGCCGCTCCGGACGCGTCCGACGGCGGCACGCCAGGCCCGCAGCCCACGCTCCGGAGCGTCGCGGTGTCCCATGCCGGGGTCTTCCTCTCCGTGGGCATCGGCATTCTCCTACTGTCCGCCCTCCGCTCCTCGCGGCAGGTGGTGATCCCGCTGTGGGCCGACCACCTGGGCATGGACGCCACGTCCGCCTCGCTCATTTACGGCCTGTCCGGGGCCATCGACATGCTGGTGTTCTATCCCGCCGGCAAGCTCATGGACCGCAAGGGCCGGCAGTTCGTGGCCGTACCGTCCACCCTGCTGATGGGTGCGGCGCTGGTGCTGATCCCGCTGACAGGCTCGTTCACCGGGCTGCTGCTGGCCTCGTTGCTGATCGGGTTCGGCAACGGCATCAGCTCCGGGCTGGTGATGACGCTGGGGGCCGATTTCTCGCCGGACCGCGGACGCGGCCAGTTCCTTGGGCTCTGGCGGTTCATGGCCGACGCCGGCTCCACGGGCGGGCCGTTGCTGCTTTCCGGGGTGACCGCCGTGGCATCCCTGGGCACGGGGATCTCAGCCACCGGCATCCTGGGGTTCGCGGCGGCGGCCGTGTTCGCCGTCGTTATTCCCCGCCTGAAGCACCGCCGCAACTACTGACTTGCTCCATCACGTGGAGTCCCCAAAACCGGGTTTTGGGGACTCCACGTGATAGGGCAACGGGCCGTTGTGGGTGGACACTGTACGCATGAACACTCCCCGGAGCATCCAGCGGGACTGCGTCATCGCCGGGGGAGGGCCCGCCGGAATGGTGCTCGGCTACCTCCTCGCGCGGGCTGGCCTGCAGGTCACGGTCCTGGAAAAGCACGCCGACTTCCTCCGTGATTTCCGCGGTGACACCATCCACCCGTCCACCATTACGCTCCTGCGCGAACTGGGCCTGCTGGAGCGGTTCCTGGACCTGCCGCTGACCCGCATCACCACCATGGACGCGGTGTTCGACGGGGAGCGTTTCACGATCGCGGACTTTGGCACCCTGCCGGCGCCGGACAACTTCCTGGTGTTCGCCCCGCAATGGGATTTCCTGAACTTCCTGGCGGCCGAGGCCTCGGCGCTGCCGGGGTTCGAGCTCCGGATGAGCACACGGGCAGATGAAGTACTTCACGACGGCGGCCGCGTGGCCGGGGTGCGGGCCACGTATGCTGACGGCGCGCTGGAAGTCCGCGCGCCCCTCACCGTGGCGGCCGACGGGCGCGGATCGTCGCTCCGGAACGACGCCGGGCTTTACCCAACCGGCTCGGGCGTGCCCATAGACGTGCTGTGGTTCCACCTGCCCAAGCCCCTCGACCCGCTTCCGCCAACGCTCGGCTACGTTTCCGGCAAAGGGATGGTGCTGACCCTGGACCGGGGCAGCTACTACCAATCCGGCATGATCATTCGCAAGGACAGCTTCGAAAGCATCAAAGCCGAAGGGCTTGCAGCGTTCCGTGCCCGCATCGGTGCCGCAGCTTCCCACCTTGCCGTCCCGGCGGAGAGCATCGTGGGTTGGGACCAGATCAAACTCCTGTCCGTGAAGATCAACCGGCTGGAGACGTGGCACCGGCCCGGATTCATCGCGATTGGGGACGCGGCCCACGCGATGTCGCCCATGTTCGGCGTCGGCGTCAATTACGCCATCCAGGATGCCGTGGCACTCGCCAACGCCGTCGCCCCCGGGCTGGCCCGCGGCGAGGTGAGCGACGAATCGCTGGCAGCGGTGCAGAAACGCCGGGAGGTACCGGTCCGGAAGATGCAGCGCATTCAACGCCTGGGCCACCGCGCCATCGCACGGCGTCCCGGCCGGCGCGCCTTCGTTCCCCGGCCGGCAAAGTGGGTTCTGCGTGCCTTCGGCCCGTGGATACGCCGGAGGGCAGCCCGGTTCATCGGCATCGGGTTCCGCCCAGAACACCCACGGTTTTTCTGACCCGACGGAGGAGTTTGGCCGGCGGCGTTGGTGGGTACCCGCCGGACCGCGGTTATCCTCGAATCATGGGTGAAACGGGGACTCGGGTTCGGACCAGTCCACTGCAGAAAGCGCTGTGGTGGGTGCAGGACTATGTGTACGCGGCCATGTGCCAGGTGGAGGGCGTGCTGTCCCGGGTGCAGCCCGGGTCCTTCCACCAGGGCACACGGAACCCCGTGGTGATCATCCCCGGGGTGTACGAAAACTGGCAGTTCATGCTGCCCCTGATCCAGCGGATCCACGACGCCGGCCACCCCGTCCACGTGGTCACTGTCCTGCAGCGGAACAAGCTCGAGATCCCGGCGGCGGCCCGGCTGGTGGCCCAGCACATCGAGGAGGCAGGGCTGCGTGATGCCGCCATCGTGGCGCACAGCAAAGGCGGGCTGATTGGCAAGTACGCGATGCTGATGATGGACCCGGAGCGCCGGATCAGCAAAATGATCACGGTGTGCACCCCCTTTTCCGGCTCCAGCTACGCCAGGTACATGCTGCTGCCGAGCCTGCGGATGTTCTCGCCACGGAATGCCCTGACCCTGGAGCTGGCCCGCGAAGAAGCCATCAACAGCAGGATCACCTCCGTCTACGGCCCGTTCGATCCACACATCCCCGAGGGGAGCGTCCTGCCGGGTGCCACCAATATCGCGATTCCTACGGCCGGGCACTTCCGGATCCTGGGCGACCCGGAGACCGCCCGGATCATCACGGAGCAGCTGGCCCTCCCGGAGCCTGGCTCCGCGCTGTAGGCCGGCTGCGCGGCCAGCATATGGGTAAAAGCCCTGTTCAGGCCGTGGTTTAACTTTCAAATAACTTGAGCATTCTTTGTCCCTTTGCCCCCTCAGTTCCTGAGTTTGGCTGTGCATTGTTGTTCCCAGCAAGACAACTTCCACCAAAGTAAGCAAAGTCTGAGGGGACACATCATGAAGAACAGCACTCTGATCAAGGGATCCGCAGCCATCGCCGTAGGCGCAGCACTGTTGCTGGGCGGCGGCGGATCGCTGGCCAACTGGAACGCCGAGGCATCCGCGGCTCCCGGCACCATCGTCGCCGGCGACCTGAACGTCACAGCTGCCGCCGGCGTCTGGACCGACCGCACCGGCGCAACTATCAACGTCAACTCCTACAAGGTGGTTCCGGGTGACAAGCTCACCTACACCCAGACCCTGACGGTGGCACTGACTGGCGACAAGATGGCCGCCAACGTGGTGCTCGCGAACGTTCCGGCCAACACCTTCACCGCTGACAACGTCGCCATCTCCCCGTTGAAGCTCACCAACACCGCAGGTGATGTCACGTCGAGCACCGTTCTGAGGCCTGTCAACGGGAGCGCCACGCAGACCGTCACGGCATCGACTGTTTTCGAATTCAAGAGCACCACGACCGGCCGCAGCGATGTTGCCAAGAACTACGACCTCGGCAATGTGAGCTACACGCTGACCCAGCTGACCCAGACTGGTCTTTCCTAACCTGACGCGGCCGGGTGGCCCTTGGGCCGCCTGGCCAGCAGAATAAGGAAACCGACCAGGAGGAGACCACGATGCGCATCAAGCGCTCACTGCAGGCGGCGGCCCTGGTCGCCGCAGCAGTGCTCCTGGGCCTCCTCACCGTACAGGGCAGCTACGCTCTCTGGAACGCGACCACGTCAGCAGCCCCCGGGACCGTCAGTGCGGCTTCGTTCGATATGGCAATGACCACCGTGAACACAGGCCAAACCACCAACATGACGCTGGCCAACGGAACGGCAGCAACCCTGACGCTGTCTCCGGCAGGCACGCTGGGGCCGGGAACCCCGGTTTACGGCGGGGTGCAGGTCACCAACAACACCAACGCCGGTGGCCAGTTCAACACCGTCATCACAGCGGGCCAGCCAACCATTGCCAATGTCAGGGGCGGGACCCTGGCCAGCTACATCAGTGTTACCGCGAAGCTGGCCACCTCCACCGCAGAATGCAGCAACGGCACCGGGTTCACGGCGATCGGCGCCGGCGGGCTCGCGTCGCCCACTGTGGCTAAGAACGGTTTCACCATCTTTTGTTTCCAGGCCAGCCTCAGCTCGGCGGCCCCCGCATCCGTGAAAGGACAAGCAGTGAACATCACCCTTCCGCTCACCGCCCGTCAGTGCGGGGTGTCCGGTGGCTGCTGACCTGACCGCCGGGCCGGCCTTCCCGGCCCGCGCATCGCGCAAGAAGTTTCGCTCCGCCAAGCCGTCGCCGTCGGCCGCTGACGAAAGCCGCCGCAAGGGCACCGGGGCGTGGGCCGCCGTCGGACGCATCCTGAGCATGTCCGCCATGCTCGTGGCGCTGTTCGCGGCCGTTGTTCTGATCGTGATTCCGGTGGCAACCGGCTCGCAGTCCTACACCATCCTGACCAAGTCCATGGTGCAGAAGTTCCCGCCGGGCACCTTCATGGTGATGAAGCCAGTGGCGTTCGACGAACTGAAGTACGGCGACGTCATCACCTTCCAGATGTATTCCGGCCGGCCGGACGTGGACACGCACCGGATTATCGGTTTCGGGTCCACCCAGTCGGGCGAGAAAACTCTGATCACCAAGGGCGACAACAACGGCGCCAACGATCCTGAGCCCGTCCGGGCCATCCAGGTCAAGGGCAAGCTGTTCTACGCAGTTCCGTACGTGGGCTTCGTGGCAAACGTCTTGGGCAACGCTGACCGGGACACCTGGACCGTCCTGGCCGCCGTCGGCCTCATCGGCTACGGCGCCATCACGGTCTACAAATCAGTCCGCAAGCCCCGCGGCAGCAAGGACCCGGCCGGAGCCGTGGCCTAGATGCGCACGTTCCGGAACCTGCCAGGAGCCGCGGTGGCCGTCGGTGCCTTCGTGCTGACAGTCATTCTGGGGATCGGTGGAACTGCGGCGTCGGCCCTGTGGCAGCAAAGCGCGACAGCCGCCATGACTGTCACAGCTGCTGGTTCCTGGGCTGGGCCCGCGTTCACATTGTCGTGTGCCGACCCGTCGAAGAAATCCGTGGAACTAACGGTGGCGCCGAGTACCACCCTCTCGTCGAATCAGCTGCCGGCGACGCTCTCTGTCTCTGCGGTCAACTCCTCGGCAAGCTATTCGGATTGGCAGATTACGGCGCCCAACACGAGCGGCAAGATCACTCTCACCACAGGGCACCCCCTCGTGAGCAGCCAGAGCACTGGGCTGATCGACATCGAAGTGACCGTCACCTACAAGGACAATTCGTCGGCCTCGGTCCTCCGGTCTATCCGCAAGGGAAACGGCAACAGCGAGGTCACCTGTTCTTAGGAATTGGCCACCAAAAGTCCGCCAGCTCGGCGGAAGCAGGCGCCGCCACCACCCCCCCCGGAGGGCGGCGCCAGCTTCTGCCGAGCTGGTTTGGTTTAAGGGCTGGAAGATCCGCCGGTAGCAGGGAACCCCAGGGCGCGCCCGAGGATCCCAGGGCCGTGACGCGCCGGGCGTGGCCGGCCGGATTCCCTGGATTGCCCTGCGGTTCACCCAAGGCAAGGCGCCGGCGGGGCAACAAGCCGTTAAAAGCGAAGAGCCGCTGCCCTGGCGGGAACGGCTCATGATGACTGGGAAGTGGGTTCCTGGCGGCGCCCACTTCAAGACGCCGCCAGGAGAATTGGGGCGTCTCCAGCAGGAGCCGCGATGCCGGGTCCCAGCAACCCGGTAAGAGCTACTATCCGGTAGCCGGATCAAGGTACGGCCGGATCTGCCGCAAGGAACACTCAACTTCGCGTCATGATTTGAACCATTCCGCGCCCAAAAGCGTCTCACCAAGGGCAGGAAGGCCCTACCGTCCTGCGTGGCCCGGGATATTTTGGGAGCGAAGGGTCCGTGGTTTCCCCGTGATCACGGAAGGGATGGTGCTGGTGGAACTTTTCAGTGACAAGCCTGCCCTGGCCGCTGCCGCCCTGACCCGGTTGGCGGCCGCGGACCTCGAAAGCGGCGGGAAGCCTCCCGGACGGATGCAGGTGTTCCTGGGCGACCTGGTGATGAGGAACGGCCCGGACATCCTTGAACGGGTGGCCATTGAGCTTGCCCGGCAACACCTGGCCTCCCTCGAGGAACTCGCGCTGGCCACCGGCCGGCCCGCGGCCCGGTACCTGGATTCGATTGAGCTCGCGGCGGCCATGGATGAGGAGTCCGACGGCGGGCAGTCCGGCCTGGGCATCCCGCCGCACCTTGACGAGGAGTAGGGGAGCGGCAGCGGGCCTGGGCGTCATCGGCGCCGCGCGGCGAATGCGAACAGGGATGTGGTGGCCACCGTGGCCAGGTAGCCGGCGATCACGATCAGCGAGATCCCGGCCCAGAAGTAGTTGGTGGTGCTGGTTTCCTGCCAGGGGCTCGGTGCAATCCGGATCAGCGAATAGGCCGCAACGGCCGCGGAGGCAAGGCCCAGCAGCACGGGAAGTACCAGCCAGATCCTGGCCGAGCCGATGTGCCGGTTGAAGCCCTCCCACGCGATCCAGGTTCCGCGCCGCAGGATCAGCCACCCGGCCGGAATCATGAATGCCCCCACCAGCAGGAACGCGGCCACAACATCGGCCGGCCGGTGCCACTGGTTGATCAGGGTGGATACCCCGGAGGCGATGGCGAACGTGCCGCCCACGAACCCTGCCATGGGCCGCCAACGGGGCGAGGCCATCAGGAACACGGCTGCCGCAGCCGAGGCCGCCAGGGTGGTGTGCCCGGACGGCAGCGAGTTCAGCTCCAGGGTTACCACACCCTTGTCCGGCCGGGCGGGGAGGAGGTCCTTCAGCACCTGCGTGGCCACGTTCGCGCCGATGCAGGCCGCCACGGCGATCCCGGCTTCGGTCCAGTGCTTCCTGATCACGGTGACGAACAGGATCACGACGGCGGCCATCACCAGGGAGATGGTGGGCAGCAGGTCCAGGAACCGGGTGGTTGCCTTGCCGGCCGGGCCGTGGATGTCCACCGCTTCCACCAGTGCGGACTCATCGATGAACTGCCCCGTGGTGGTTTGCACGAAGTAGTAGTACGTGGCCACGAGCCCGGCAACGCAGGCCAGGGTGGCCAGCACGAACAGGAAACCCGAGCCCGGTGCGGGCCGGGCAGGCGTCCTGGGGTGCGTTTGCCGTGAGGAAGTCATCGCCGTTAAGGGTGTCATAGAAAGCTGGGAGGCCTCTCCGCGTGTGCTGGGCGCGCCGTCGGTGTTCGCTACTCGGGCGGGCTGGTTGGGGGCAGCCGGGGAATGCTGGCCGCTGCCACCACCAGCGCAAGGGCGCCCAGTCCGAACGGCAGGGCCGTCAGAGTAGCCACGCCGCCCACCAGGAGCGGGCCGCCGGCGTCGCCGAGTTCCCTGCCGAGCTCGGCGGATCCCATGGTGCGGCCCATCCGTTCCGGCGGGGTGCTGTCCGCGAGGTGCGCGAAGCCCAGGGGAGTGGCGGCGCCGATGCCCACCCCGATCGCCGCCGCCGCGACGAAGATGGTGACCGCCGCGGGGGCGGCCGCCAGCAGTGCGACGCCGGCGGCAATCAGGAGGAGCCCCGCCGTCGTGCCCCTGTTGTCCGTGACCCGGCCCTGGTCCCGCAGCCTGCCCATCCACGGCTGGGTCAGTACCGAGCCGAGCGCCAGGACGCTGACGGCGGCGGTACCGGCGAAGGCGTCCATGCCGTGTCGGGTAGCCAGTGCGGGAAGGAAGCCGATGGCCGCCCCGAGCGCGCCGGTGGAGGCGGCGAGGACCAGCGTGGGAACCCAGAACCTGCGCTCGCCCACCTGCCGGGCCAGGTCCATGACCGTGTAGGGCTGGCGGGGGAGCGGCTCGAGGTGCGGTACCGCTGCCAGCACCCACACGGCAGTGGCCGCTGCCAGCACGGCCAGGGCGCCGAACAGCAGGGCGAAGCCGCCGGCCAGGATCAGCCCGGCGCCCAGCAGCGGACCGATGATGTAGCCAAGGCTCTTCCAGGAGCCGTATTTGCCAAAGTAGGCGCCCGCCTTTCCACCGCGGGCGAGCCTCGCCACCATGGCGGACGACGCCGGCGAGAAGGCTGAGGCGGCGGCGCCCTGTCCCAGCCGGGCCAGGGCGAGCATGAGCGGGTCCGCTGCCCACAGCCCGATGAGCGACAGGGCGGCGAAGGCCAGGAGCCCGCCCACGATGACCGGTTTGGGCCCCACCCGGTCGCTGAGGGCGCCGAACACGGGTTTGAGGAAGACCTCGGCGACGTCGTACAGGGCCAGCAGGATGCCGAGGTTCAGCAGCGTCAGGCCGATGTTCCCGCTTTGCGCGCCCAGGCCGGCCGCGATGCTGTGGGCACCGAAGGCCGTCACAAACCCTGCGGCGTACAGCGGGGCCGTGGCGGTGCGGGTGGCTACCCGGTGGCGGGAAGGGGTTCCGGACTCAGTCACACGATGGACTGTAACAACTGTTGGATCTCCTGGCGCGCATCCCCGTGTCAGGCGAGGTCGGCCACGATTTCCCCGATGATCTCGAACTGTTCGCGGACGCCGCCTTCCATGCCGGACTGCGCAATCATGTCCCGGACTTCCCTGCTGCCCGCATGGGTGCGGATGCTGACCCTGGTGGCGGCGCCGTCGTCGGCCGGTTCGAAGGTGACCGTGTTGACCACCGCGCCCTCTTCGCCGTCCTGTGCCATGCCCGGGAACTCCATCACTTCCGTGTGCACGATCCGCCGGTCCGGCTCGATCTCGCGGTAGGTGCCGTGGAAGGCCACCTCCGCTTCGCCGTGCGCCAGCATGGCGTACCGCCATTTCCCGCCCACCCGGAAGTCCATCTCCGCCACTGTCATCTCGCCGCGCCGTCCCGGCCACCAGCGCCGGACGAGCTCCGGTGTGGTCCAGGCCTTGAAGACGAGGTGCGGTGGGGCGTCCACCGTCCGGGTGATGAGGATTTCCTCGTCGCTGGGGAAGGTCACGTCCATGGTCCTGCTGCCTGCCTGTGCCATTTGTCCTGCTCCTTAGTGTCCGCTTTCCTGATCCCGGATGTCTTCCAGTACGCCGTCGAGGAGGTCGAAGCGGTCCGCCCAAAGGTCCGCGTAGCCGGAGACCCAGTCGTGGATGGGCTTCAGCGCCTGCGGCTGGAGCCGGTAGACCCGTTGCCGCCCGGCGTCGCGGACTTCCACGGCGCCCACTTCCCGCAAGACCCGCAGGTGCCGGGATACGTGCGGTTGCGCCAGCTCCAGCAGTTCCACCAGTTCGCTGACGGTCCGCTCGCCGCCGGCCAGGACGTCCAGGATTTCCCGACGGCGGGGCTCGGCCACGGCGTTGAACGCATCTGCGGTTGTCGCTGCCCGTGCCATGGCCTCATCGTATACCCATATGGATATGTAAAGAAAGGGCTGTTGGCGTGCCGGTCCCGAAGGTCTACCCTTCGTGCAAGGGGTCCGGTGCGGGCCCCGCGGTGGCTCCTGAAGGAGGCAAAGCCGTGACGATCGTCGACAATGCCGTCTACGTGAACGGGATGCGGACAGCGGACCCGGAAAGCCTGGACGAAACCTACTTTGCGCTGAGGCAGCGCGAGGGAATGGCCTGGATCGGCCTGTACCGCCCGGACGCCGAGGAACTGCAATCGGTAGGGGAGGAATTCGACCTGAACCCGCTCGCCGTCGAGGACGCCCTCGCAGGCCACCAGCGGGCCAAGCTGGAACACTACGGCGAATGCCTGTTCCTGGTGCTGCGGCCGGCCCGGTACCGCGATGACGTGGAGAAGGTGGACTTCGGCGAGATCCACGTCTTTGCCGGTGACGAGTACGTGGTGACCGTCCGGCACGCAGAGTCACCGGACCTGGCCAAGGTCCGGCGGCGCATGGAATCGATGCCGGAGTTCCTGGCCCTCGGCCCCGAGGCTGTCCTGTACGGGATCCTGGACCAGGTGGTGGACGAGTACGAGCCCGTGGCCGCCGGCCTGGAAAACGACATCGACGAAATCGAGGACGACCTCTTCGGCGCCGACCCCGAGGTCTCCCGGCGCATCTACGAACTCTCCCGGCAGGTCATCACGTTCCAGCGCGCCACCAGCCCGCTGGCCGGGATCCTGCAGGCCCTGATGGCCGGAACCCCGGAACGCCCCGCTGATGCCGACCTCCAGGACCACCTCCGCGATGTGCTGGACCACGTCCTGCGGCTCAACGAACGCGTGGCGTCCTTCCGGGCACTGCTCCAGAACGCGCTCGCGGTCAACGCGGCCCTGGTGGCGCAGCGGCAGAACGAGGAGATGCAGCGGATGACCGAATCCAGCTTTGAGCAGAACGAACAGGTCAAGCGCATCTCGTCCTGGGCCGCCATCCTGTTCGCCCCCACCCTCGTGGCGTCCATTTACGGCATGAACTTCACTGCGATGCCCGAGCTGACCTGGACCTACGGCTACCCCTATGCCATCGGCCTGATGCTGGCTATGGGATTGGGGCTGTACGTCACCTTCAAGCACAACAAGTGGATCTAGGTTTCTCCACATTGGCCTTCTGCTGCCGCGGCGGCCGCGCGGCCCGCCGGTACAGTGAATCCCATGCCTGCCCCCGACGCACAGATCCCCCCACTGGACGAACTGCTGGCAGGGGCACACGTTGTCAGCCTGCCCATGCGGGTGAAGTTCCGCGGGATCATGGACCGGGAATCGCTGCTGATCCAGGGCCCTGCCGGTTGGGGCGAATTCTGCCCGTTCCCGGAGTATGGCGATGCCGAGGCTTCGCGGTGGCTGGCCGCCGCCATCGAGGCCGCCTGGCAGGGGTTTCCCCAGCCGCTGCGCACGGCCATACCCGTCAACGCCACGGTGCCTGCCGTGGAAGCCTCCAGGGTGCCGGAGGTCCTGGCACGTTTCGGCAGGGTGGATGCCGTCAAGGTCAAGGTGGCGGAGCGCGGCCAAACCCTGGATGACGACGCCGCCCGGGTGGAAGCCGTCCGGGCCGCCTTTCCGGATGCAGCCATCCGGGTTGACGCCAATGGCGGGTGGGACGTGCCCGCCGCGGTCAGGGCGCTGACCCGGCTGTCCGCCGTCGGCCTCGAATACGCCGAGCAGCCCGTCCCCGACATCGAGGGCCTGGCCGAGGTGCGTTCGCGGCTGCGGGCTGCGGGAACGCCGGTGCTGGTGGCCGCCGATGAAAGTGTCCGCAAGGAGGACGATCCCCTGAAAGTGGCACGGGCCGGCGCGGCCGACCTGATCGTGGTTAAGGTGGCGCCGCTCGGGGGAGTGCGGCGTGCGCTGGACATCGTGGCGCAGGCCGGGCTGCCCGCCGTCGTCAGCTCCGCGCTGGACACCTCCGTGGGGATCCGTGCCGGGCTGGCCCTTGCCGCGGCGCTCCCCGACCTGCCGTATGCGTGCGGGCTGGGGACGGTATCCCTGTTCGAATCCGACATCACCCGGGATCCGTTGACGGCCGACGACGGCGCCATCACCCTCCGCGAAGCCGCCGTCGATCCCGGGCTGCTGGAGCAGTTCGCGGCAGCGCCCGAACGCCGGGATTGGTGGCTGGCACGGCTCCGCCGCGTCCACGCCCTCCTGGCCGGGTAAGCCCGCCCGCCCTCCGGTCCCTTCCCTGTAACGCGCGCTCTTTTGTGGCGGCTCTCCCTGTGACGCGCGCTCTTTTGTGGCGGCTTTCCCGCAAACCCGTGTGCAAACTCCTGACGTTTCTGCAGGTCATGGGCGGTTAACCTCAACTTCACCTGCTGGATGGCTCCGCGTCGGAACCGGCTGGAAGGGTGATCGGGCACCCCAGAGAGATTCCTTGGAAGGTTCCCCATGTCTGAAACTGCCCGCAAATTTAACCTGCTGCCCATGCTCGGCCATACCAAGGGCAAGCGCAGCCCGGTCACCTGTGCCCTGAAGTGCGACAACGCGTGTGCGGGCGAAACCTGCAACACCAGCTCCAACAGCTACTTCCGCGATGTCGCCTCGGCCACGATGTCCCGTCGCGCCGCACTCGGCCTTGGTGCTGCCGGTGCCCTCGCCGTGGCGCTCGGCTCCGCCGTCACATCGGCTGAACCGGCCTCCGCCGCCGGCCTGTCAAAGGCCGCCAAGGAAGGCTTCGGCAAGTCGAAGCTCAAGTTCACCGCCATCAAGCCGGTGGACGCCGCCGTCGATGCGGTCACCGTCCCGGACGGTTTCACCTGGCAGCCGGTCATTCGCTGGGGTGACCCGCTGTTCAGCGACTCGCCGGACTTCGACATCAACAAGCAGACCGCCGCCGCCCAGGCCCGCCAGTTCGGTTACAACAACGACTACACGGACATCCTGGAAATCCCCAACACCAAGGGCCGCCGCGCAGTCCTGTTCACCAACCACGAGTACACGAACGAGAACATCATGGTTCCCGCCGGCTACGACGCCAAGGAAACCCGGGCCATCGGCCGCGCCGCCCATGGCCTGGCCGTCGTCGAACTCGAGCGCAAGAACACCACCAAGCCGTGGTCTTACGTCAAGGGCGCACCCCTTAACCGCCGCTTCCTCGACGACACCACCTATGAACTGACCGGCCCGGTTGCCGGCTCGGCCCTGGTGAAGACGGTCGCCGACCCCAGCGGCAAGGCTATCAAGGGCACGTTCGGCAACTGCTCCGGCGGCACCACTCCCTGGGGAACCATCCTCTCCGGCGAGGAGAACTTCAACGGCTACTTCGTGGCCGGTGGCACCTCGGCCAGCGACAAGCGCTACGGCCTGACCGCCAACGCCACCTCCCGCAAGTGGGAACTTGACGACCCCCGCTTCGACACCCGCAACGCCGGCTACGAAAACGAGGCCAACCGGTTCGGCTGGATCGTCGAGGTCGATCCTTTCGACCCCACCTCTACTCCGAAGAAGCACTCCGCTATGGGCCGCTTCAAGCACGAAGGCGCCAACGTGATTGTCGCCAAATCAGGCCACGTGGTGGCTTACATGGGCGACGACGAGCGGTTCGACTACCTGTACAAGTTCGTTTCCAAGGGCAAGTACATCGAAGGCGACCGCAAGAACAACATGGGCCTGCTGTCCGAGGGCAACCTCTTCGTGGCCCAGTTCACCGGCAACTCGCCCGCCGCGGAGATCACCGGTACCGGCGCGGTCCCCTCCGACGGTGCGTTCGACGGAATCGGCGAATGGCTGCCCCTGGTGGTTGACGGCAAGTCAGCCATCGCCGGCATGTCCGTCGAAGAGGTCCTGGTTCATACCCGCATCGCCGCTGATAAGGCGGCCAACGCCAAGGGCGGCCCCACCAAGATGGACCGCTGCGAGGACGTCCAGCCGAGCCTGCACACCGGCAAGGTCTACGTGGTCTGCACCAACAACTCCGACCGCGGCAAGGCCGGTAAGGAAGGTGCCACGGAGGTCAACCCCCGCACCCAGAACCGCGACGGCCACATCGTGGAAATTACCGAGACTGGCGACCAGACGTCCACCAGCTTCGGCTGGAACCTGCTGATGGTCTGCGGCGATCCGGCCCAGGGCGACGTCACCTACTTCTCCGGCTACCCGGTGGACAAGGTTTCGCCCATCTCATGCCCGGACAACGTTGCCTTCGACTCGGTGGGCAACCTCTGGATCTCCACTGACGGCGCCCCCTCCGGTATTGGCTACAACGACGGCCTGTTCAAGGTCACCCTGGACGGCGCGGAGCGTGGCAAGGTGGAACAGTTCCTGGCCGTCCCGCGCGACGCAGAGACCTGCGGCCCCATCATCCACGACGAGGAGCGGACCGTGTTCGTCGCAGTCCAACACCCGGGCGAGGAAGGCACCTTCGAAGCGCCGCACTCGTACTTCCCGGACTACGTTGGTGCGGGTGCAAAGCCGGCCGCCGGACAGGTGCGTGCCCCGCGCCCGGCAGTGATCCAGGTGTTCCGCGGCTAACCCCGACGCGCGCTCACTTGTGGCGCCTTCGGGGCAAACGCCCGCTCACCGGACTTCCAGGCGTCTGGGGCCAGTGAGCGGGCGTTTTGGTTTAAGCGACCGGAAGTGAGCGGGCGTTTCGATTTAAGCGACCGGAAGTGAGCGGGCGTTGGAGGGTGGCAGACTGGGTTGGTGACTTCGCAGAACGATCCCGCCCACGCCGCCGCCACTTCCGACGGGCACGCCGCCGCCAGTTCTCCCTCCCACGACGCCGCTACTTCCGACGGGCACGACGCCGCCACCTTCGACGCTCCAGCCGAAGCCGGGGACGCGCCCGCGCTGAGCGCCATTGCCGCGGCGCGCATCGTCGTCGGGATCCTGCTCGACGGCGGTGTGCAGCATGTGGTGGTCTGCCCGGGATCGCGGTCGGCACCGATGGCCTACGCCCTGGCTGAGGCGTCGGCAGCGGGCCGGGTAGAGCTGCTGGTCCGGATCGACGAGCGGGCCGCGGGCTTCACGGCCCTAGGACTCGCCCTGGCCACCGGTTCGCCCGCTGCCGTGCTGACTACGTCCGGGACCGCCGTCGGAAACCTGATGCCGGCGGTGATGGAAGCCAACCACGCCGCCGTCCCGCTGGTTGTCCTCTCCGCGGACCGGCCGGACGAGCTCCGCGGCACCGGGGCGAACCAGACCACCATCCAGCCGGACCTGTTCGGCGACCACGTCCGGTTCGCCGTTGACGTTCCCGCAGGTGCCAGCCCCGAACGGGCCGTCAGCACGGCGCTGTCCGCCGCGACCGGTGCGTTCGATGGCATTCCGCCGGGCCCGGTCCAGCTCAACCTCGCCTTCCGGGACCCGCTGGTGCCGGCTCACGGGGAAGGGCTTCCCGCGGCAGCAACACGCCGGCGCTTCCGGATCGGTGCCGAGCCGCTGGTCATGGAGCTGCCCCCTGCCTCCGAAAACCTGCCGGAGCGCCGCACCGTAGTGCTGGCAGGGCACGACGCCGGCCCGGTCGCCGAAGCGTTTGCCCGCGCCCACAACCTGCCGCTGCTCGCCGAGCCGTCCTCGAATGCCCGGTTCGGTCCGAACGCCGTGGGCCCCTACCGGCTGCTGCTGGAGCACTTCGGCCCCAGTGGAGCGCAGCCCGTGGAGCGGGTAGTGCTGTTCGGCAGGCCCACACTTTCCCGGCCGGTGGCCGCCCTGCTGGCCCGTCCCGACGTCCAGTCTGCGCTGTACCAGCCGGTACCAGTAGCTTGGTACGAGCCCGGCCGCCGCACCGAACTGCCGCTGGCGGACCTGGCCGATCTCGCCGATTTTGCGGGCAGGGGATCATCGCAGTGGCTGGACACCTGGCTTCTGGCGGGCTCGGCAGCCCAGCACGCCGTGGACCAGGTGGTGGCCGCGGAGGCAGCCGCCACGGGCCCGTCCGTGGCGTCACTGGTGTGGAAGCACACCCGCGGCCAGCTGCTTCTGGGCTCCTCCAACGGCATCCGCGACGCCGACCTCGCGGCCCTCCCCGCCCCGGACCCCGCCGCCACCGTGTACGCGAACCGAGGTCTGGCGGGCATCGACGGCACCATCTCCACCGCCACCGGGCTGGCTCTGGGCGGCCGCCAGGAAACCACCGTCCTGCTGGGCGACGTCACGTTCCTGCACGACGCCGGCGGCTTGCTCCTCGGCACGGGCGAGGAGGTGCCCGACCTGCGGATCGTGGTCCTCAACGATGCCGGCGGAGCGATCTTCGATTTGCTGGAACACGGTGCCGTGCGCGACGGCGGCCGCTACGGAGACGCCGTCGAACGCCTCTTCGCCACCCCGCACTCAGCCGATATTGCGGCACTCGCCGCGGCTTTCGGCGTCGGCCATTCACAGGTGACCACGACGGCGGGACTCGCCGAAGCGCTTGGCCGGCCCGTCCGGGGGCGCAGCATCGTGGAGGTCCGCACCGACCGCAGCGCCCTGCGGCAGCTCCACGGGCGGATCAAGGATGCGGTGTCTGCCGCCGTGACAGGCGTGCTGGCGGGCCAGTAGGCGGGAAGCCCGCGCAGTCAGCCACCCGGGGGAGTGAACTGGCTGGCGGAGAAGATGGCTCCCTGCGGATCCCGGATGAGTGCCTCGCGTGTCCAGTCTGATTCGTCCCGCTGCAGCACCTCGGCGCCCAGCCGCTCGGCATCGGAGGCGGTCTGGTCCCGGTCCGCGACGGTGAACGTGACGTGCCAGTGCGGCGGCCTGTCCGGACCGGTGGTGACGATCCAGGCAATCGCGTCCTCAAACCCCATGGGTGAGGCTATCTCGGACTGCCGCGCCCTGATGTCCGGGTCAACCGTGGCTTCCAGATGGTCTCCGTAGCCGGGGCGCCGGACCAGCATGCCGAAACCGAGATCGTCCACCTCCCAGCCGAAGGCCTCCTGGTAGAAGCTGATGGCCGGTCCCGGGTCCGATGTATGGAGGTCGCTGAAGTTCCAGGATCCCGGCATGTTCGCCACCTGAACACCCGGCCTCCGTCTGGCCTGCCAGACGTGGAAACCGGCCCCCTGCGGATCGGCGAGGGCCGCGTCCCGGCCGCCCTCGCCGGCGTCCTCCGGCGCGGAAAGGAGGGTGGCACCTCCGGCAACAAGCCGCTGGACGGCGGCATTGGCGTCGTCAACGGCAATATAAGTGCTCCAGGAGGCTTCCGCGCCGCCTCCGCTTCCCAGGCCTGCAACGTCCTGGCCGTCGAGCTTCGCGATCAGGTACCGGCCGGGGGCGCCGGGAGGCATGACGTCCTCGAATGTCCAGCCGAACAGCCCCGAGTAGAAGGCCGCCGCGGCGTCAACATCCGGCTGGGCGGTGTCGATCCAACAGGGGACGCCGGCGGGGTAGGTCCTGGGATTCATGCTTCACTCCTGTGCGTTGGGGACAGTTGTCATGCAGGGTTTTCTTTCAGGGCAGCTTCGAAGACCGGCAGGCTGCGCTCAATCATGTCCTCGTTGGCCGTGAGGGAAATCCGGAAGAAGCCAGGGGTCTCGAACAGCGCACCCGGGAGGACAAAGACGTCCCGGGCGGCGAGCCGCGCGGTGAACGCCTCGTCATCCGCGATGGGTGAGGTGACGTACAGATAGAAGGTGCCTTCCGGCGGGTGCACTCGGTAGCCCATGCCGCCGAGCGCGTCGACCAGGCGGTCCCGGCGCCGCTGCAACTGCCCGACGTCGATGGAGAACTTTTCGAGTTCCGGCAGCGCATGCTGCAGCAGTGCGTTCGGGTAGATCCAGCCCATGGCCACCTGCAGGCCGGAGATGGCCGGACGCAGGTCGTCCCGGTGCGGCATTCCGGGCGGCAGGGCAAGATAGCCAACCCGCTGGCCGGGGGACAGGTGGGTTTTGCCGTAGGAGTAGGCCAACAGCGTGTAGGGGTAGAACTCCACTGGACTGTGGAAGCGGATGCTGTCGAACACGATCCGGTTGTAGGGCTCGTCCGAAATGAGATAGATCCGCCGGCCGATCCGTGCCGATGCCGTCTCCAGTAACTGCGCGAGCCGGGTCAGCAGTTCGGGCGGATAAATGCGGCCGGTGGGGTTGTTGGGCGTGTTGACGATGACGCAGCGGGTCCGGCCGGTGATGGCTGAATCGATAGCATCCAGGTCCAGATCGAACGTGGTGGTGTCCACCGTGACCTTCACGGGTATCAGGCCCGCCTCAAGGATGAGCGGCTCGTACAGGAACCACGGCGGCAGGCTGTAAACCACCTCGTCGCCGGGATCGGCAACGGTCTTCAGCGCCAGCGCCAGCGCAATCGCGGCAAAACCGCCGGTGGTGAGGTAGATGTCCTCCGGGCGGAAGGGCACGTCCAGTAACACCTGGAGCGACTCCGCGGCGGCCTCACAGGCGGCGCGGCCGTTGGCCTGGTACGCGAACCACTGGTCATGCTGCGGGACCAGGGCATCCTGAAGCGCAGTGACGTAGCGGCTGGCGGGCATCTGGTGGGGATGCCGAACGTGAAATCGCAGCCTCCCGCCACCCCGTCCCTGCGTGCGCCAAACTCCCGGATGTATTCGTCAACCCGCAGGAAGGACGGTATTGATGCCAGCCGGGCCGCCCGGGCGGAGACCCACGAGGCTGCCTGCGGGGCGGTTGCATCGTTCATGGATCGGCGCTCCTCTGGTGGCCCGGGACCGGATCGCAGACGGCTCGGGCAGGGCGCTGCGGGGCGGGGGCTGTGGTGGGACCCATTCTCGGCTCCGCCTGCCACCGTGTAAAGGCTGGCGTGACTGCCCACGCCAGGTCCCGCCGTCGTCCGCGGCCCTGCGTCCTCTACGCGCAAAGGTGCCCATAACGCACGAAATCCCTGGCGCTGCGGGGATATCCGCAGCGCCAGGGATCGTTGAAAGCCGAAGAAGGGCCCGGCCTAGTCCTCGATGTTGATGTGGGTGGGGTCCAGCACGCGGCGCAGGAACTCCTTGGTGCGCGGCTGGGCGGGGGAGCCGATGACCTGCTCGGCCACGCCTTCCTCCACCACAACACCGCCGTCCATGAAGACCACGCGGTCAGCCACCTCGCGGGCGAAGGCCATCTCGTGGGTGACCACCAGCATGGTCATGCCTTCTTTGGCCAGGTTCCGCATGACCGAGAGGACATCGCCAACGGTCTCCGGGTCCAGGGCTGAGGTGGGCTCGTCAAAGAGCATCAGCTCGGGGTTCATGCTCAGGGCGCGGGCGATGGCCACGCGCTGCTGCTGGCCGCCGGAGAGCTGGTCCGGGAAGCGGTCGGCCAGGTGCCCCAGGCCCACGCGCTCCAGGTTGTGCAGCGAGACCTTGTCCGCTTCGGCCTGGGACCGCTTGAGAACCTTGGTCTGCGCGATGGAGCAGTTGCGCAGGGCGTTCAGGTGCGGGAACAGGTTGAACTGCTGGAACACCATGCCCACCTTGCGGCGCATCTTGTCGATGTCCACGTCGGGATCGGTGGCCTCGAAACCGCCCACCTGGATGCTGCCCTGGTTGGGCTGTTCCAGCAGGTTGACGCAGCGCAGCAGGGTGGACTTGCCGGAGCCGGAGGGACCGATCAGGCACACCACCTCGCCGGGCTTCACGTTCAGGCTGATGCCCTTGAGGACCTCATTGGAACCGTAGGACTTGCGGAGGTCTGAGATGTCCACGCCGGCTGCGTGCACGGTGGTGGAATGTACGACGTCGTTCATGGCTTCCCTGCCTATCGCTTGGTCCGCGCGGAGCGGCTTTCGAACTTCCGGGCCAGGAGGCTCAGGGGGATGGTGACCACCAGGTAGAAGGCACCGGCCACCAGGAGCGGCGTGAGGCCGGCGCCCAGGCTGGAGATGCCGTCGCGGCCGAACTTGGTGAGCTCGTACTGCGAAGCTGTCAGGCCCAGGACGTAGATCAGCGATGAGTCCTTGGTGAGGAGGATGACCTCGTTGGTCAGCGGCGGAAGAACGATCTTGAAGGCCTGCGGAATGACGATGGTGACCATGGCCCGCCACTGCGGCATGCCCAGGGAGCGGGCTGCCTCCAGCTGGCCCTTGGGTACTGCCTGCAGGCCGGCGCGGAGGGTTTCGGCGATGTACGCCGATGCGACGATGCCCAGCGAGATCATCACGATGATGGTCACGTTCCACTGGACGCCGAAGGCCAGGGGGACGCCGTAGCCGAAGGCGATGAAGACCAACAGGGCCGGGATGCCGCGGAAGAATTCGATGTAGCCGGTGGCGATCCAGCGGTACAGCGGGAAGCTGGACAGTTTCATCAGGGCCAGCAGCAGGCCGCCGCTGAGCCCCACCACGAAGCCGAGGAACGTGTAGATCAGGGTGTTCTTCAGGCCCACCAGGAAGATGTCCGGGAACATCGGCCCGATCTTGCCGAAGTTGAAGACGTTGGTGGCCATGGTCTTCCAGTCCGTGGCCAGTACCAGTGCGGCGATGGCCACCACAAAGATTCCGGCCTGGACATACAGGCTTACTCTGGCTCGCTGGCGTGCGGTCATTGCCATTGGGTGCTCACATTCGTTGTGCGTGGCTGAGGCCCCGGACGGCTGCCGTACGTGCCAGCCGGGGCCTCATTGCCTAAACTCTGCTCACCGGGGCCCGGGGTGGCCCCAAGCGGTGGCTACTTGGCGGTTTCGCCGAACCAGGTGGTCTTGAACTTCGCCAGGCTGCCGTCGTCGGTGAGGCGCTTGAGCGTGCCGTTGACCTGGTCCAGCATCGCGGTGTTGCCCTTCTTGATGGCAATGCCGAGCTTCTCGCCGGTGGCGTAGTCCTCAACGCGGGTGAACTGGGTGTTGTCCTTGATGGCGTAGCCGAGCACGGACTGGTTGCCCAGGGCGGCGTCGATGGTGCCGGCTTCGAGGGCCTGGACCAGGAGGCCGGAGTCCTCGAACTGCTGTGCCTCGATGCCCTTTTCCTGGGCGTACTTGGCGCCGGTGGTGGCCTGCTGCACGCCCACCTTCTTGCCCTTGGCGGAGTCGATGTTCTCCACGCCGGAGCCTTCCTTCGCCACGAGGGTCAGGTCGTCATCCATGTAGGGGTTGGAGAAGTCCATGACCTGCTTGCGGGTGTCCGTGATGGACACAGACGAGATGGAAACGTCGCAGCCGGTCAGCGCGGTGCCGGTCTCAATGGCCTCGAAGGAGCTGTCAACGATGTTCAGCTCGGCCTTCAGGTCCTTGGCCACCTCGTTGGCGATGTCGATGTCGAAGCCAACCGTCTTGCCATCCTTCTGGAATTCGAAGGGCTCGTAGGGGACGTCGGAGCAGACGGTGAGCTTGCCTGCATTGATGAGCTGGATGCCGCCCTCGGATGCTGCGGGGGTGGAGCTGCCGCCGCACGCCGTGAGGGTGAGGGCACCGACGGCGAAGAGTGCTGCTGCCTTGGCGGTCAATTTGGCCGTGGCCAGGGACTTGAGCTGCATGTTTCTTACCTTTTGTTGCAGGGGTATGCGGTACTAAATCGGTTCATAGTGTAGCGCCGATTGTGAGATGTGCATCACAGGAAACTTAGTTTCACTATTGGATAACTAAATTACCCGCACTTTCAAGCCTAGGCGAAGCCTTGCTGTCTCGGATACCGGACGTTTGGGCTAACTGCGGATGCCGAGCGATTCCAGCATCGGCCTGAACTTGGCCCATGTCTCGGCCAGTTCCGCCTCCGGCTGCGAGCCGTCCACGATGCCGCAGCCCGCATACAGGCGCACGGTGTCCGGAGATTCGATCACTGCGCCGCGCAGCGCGATGCCCCACTCGCCGTTGCCCGTAGCATCGAGCCAGCCCACCGGCCCGGCGTACGGCCCACGGTCCAGGTGCTCCAGCTTGCGGATCAGGGCCCCGGCCACCTGGGTGGGGGTTCCGCAGACCGCGGCGGTTGGGTGCAGGGCGTTGATGAGCGCCAGGCAGGTGGGAACGTGGCCCTCCACCTCGGCAAGTTCGGCTTTGACGTCCGAGGCCAGGTGCCAGACGTTGGGCAGTTCAAGGATGAACGGTTCGTCATGGGCATTCATCGCCTCTGAGAACGGGGCCAGCTGGGAGGTCAGCGACTGGATGGCGATCTCGTGCTCATGCCGCTGCTTCTCGGAGCCTGCCAGGACCCGGGTTGCGTAGTCCATGGGCAGGCCGTCCTCGCCATGGGCGTCCCGGCGGTCTAGGGTCCCGGCCAGCACTCGCGCCTGGGCGGTCCGCCCCTCCACCTGGATCAGCATCTCCGGAGTGGCGCCCACCAGTCCGTCAACGCCGTACGTCCAGCATTCGCGGTAGCGGGCGGCCAGTTCGCGCAGCACCTGGGAAGCGTTCACGCCGCCGGGAATCGTGGCCACCACGTCGCGCGCCAGCACCAGTTTCTCCAGGGCACCTGTCCGGATTTCCTCCACGCCGGCTGCCACGGCGTCCATCCACGCTTCTTCGCTGAGCGAGCCGGTGTGCAGTGTTGCTCCCGCGGCCAGGGGGAGGGGACGTACGACGGCGCCGCCCTCCTTCGCGGAAACGGCACCTTGGCGGGCGTCCCCGGCTAAGTCCGCTGCCGCCGTCGGGATTCCTGCCGGCGCACCCGCGCTGACGGGCTTCCCGCCGAGCCAGCGCTCCAGCGCGGCGAGGGCGCCCGCTTCGGTGAGCGGGCCGTCGTCGAACGTCAACTGGGTGAGCCACGCCGTGTTATCCCGCACGCCCACCACGATTTCCGGGACGATGAGCCGGGATTCGTGGGCGGAAGTTTTGGAGAAGGCGAAGGATCCGAAAGCAACGGGCCCGGTGCCGGGGAGTTCCACGGAATCGGTGACACGGGCTTCGAGGACCAGGTGGCGCCACCAGATATCTGCCTCGAGGAAGCGCTCGGGGCCGGTTGCGGTGAAACGTGCGATCTCGCCGAAACCCGCCAGGCCGGCCTCGCGCCGGGTCCAGCAAAGGACATCGTCCCGCACCAGAAACGCAGGAAGCCCCCCGGAAAATTCGTTTCCATCCAGGGGGACTGTCAGGCTTTTCAGGAGTCCGGTGCCGATCTTGCTCGTCATGATGAGTCAACACTAGTACTTAAAAATGCTTACCCTGCCGAGTAACTTCCGGTGCCCGGACAGGCAGTTGGGGAAACCTTGAGGCATGGTCCGGACCCGCCGGAACATTTGAGACAATGTCATGGTGAACCGAGCATCCTTGGATAAGCGTCCGGACGAAGTAGCCACGATGTTTGACGACGTCGCACCGAAATACGACGTCGTCAACGATGTCCTGTCCATGGGGCAGACCCGCCGCTGGCGGAAAATCGTGGTTGATGCGATGGAAGTCTCTAAGGGCCAGCGGGTCCTGGATCTCGCCGCGGGAACCGGCACATCCAGCGAGCCATATGCCGATGCAGGCATAGACGTTGTGGCGTGTGACTTCTCCCTCGGGATGCTCAAGGTCGGCAAGCGCCGCCGCCCCGACATCGACTTCATTGCCGGGGACGCCACCAACCTGCCCTTCGCGGACAACACCTTTGACGCCACCACCATTTCCTTCGGCCTGCGCAACGTCAACGAGCCCAAGAAGGCCCTCGCGGAGATGCTCCGGGTCACCAAGCCCGGCGGGCGGCTGGTCATTGCCGAGTTCTCGCAGCCTGTTGTTCCGCTCTGGCGCACCATGTACACCGAATACCTGATGCGTGCCCTGCCAGCCATCGCCGTCAAGGTTGCCTCCAACCCGGACGCCTACGTCTACCTCGCCGAGTCCATTCGCGCGTGGCCGGACCAGGACCACCTGGCCGCGTGGCTGCAGGACGAAGGCTGGGAAAACGTCAACTACCGCAACCTCACCGGCGGCATCGTGGCGGTCCACCGCGCGTTCAAGCCGGCTGGCGCCCCGGACAGCGCAGCCGCCGCGATCGCCGCGCACAAGGGCCCGGTGGCCAAGCTGCGCCGCAACATCGCCCGCTGACCAGTGGACGTACTGATTGTCGGCGCGGGTCCGGCCGGATCCACCGCCGCGTATTACCTGGCCAAGGCCGGCCTCTCCGTCACGGTTCTGGAGAAGACGTCGTTCCCGCGCGAGAAGGTCTGCGGCGACGGGCTGACCCCGCGGGCGGTCCGCGAAATCCAGAAGCTAGGCCTGCCGCATCCGGAGGGCGAAGGCTGGCGCCGGAACAAGGGACTGCGCCTGATCGCGGGCGGCCGCACCATCGAACTTCCCTGGCCGGAAGTTTCAGACTTCCCGCAGTACGGTCTCATCCGTACGCGGCTGGGCTTCGACGAGGAACTGGCGCGGCATGCCGAGTCCGCCGGCGCCACCATCCTTGAGCGGCACAGCGTCACCGAAGCACTGAGGGACGACGACGGCCGGGTTACCGGTGTCCGCGCAGCGCTCCTGGACGAGTCCGGACGCAAGACGGGCGAGACGCGCGAGTTCAGTGCCGACGTCGTTCTTGCCGCGGACGGAAACTCCACCCGCACAGCGGTCTCGCTCGGCATCCAGAAGCGCGACGACCGTCCGCTGGGCGTGGCCGTCAGGACCTACTTCACCTCGCCCCGCACGGACGATGACTGGATGGAAGGCTGGCTGGAGCTCCCCGGCCGCGACGGAAAGCTGCTGCCTGGCTACGGCTGGGTGTTCGGCGTGGGCGACGGCACCTCCAACGTGGGCCTGGGCATCCTGAACTCTTCCAAGGACTTCGGCAAGCTCGATTACAAGCAGGTCCTGCGCGAATGGACCGCCGGCATGCCCTCCGAATGGGGCTTCACGCCGGAAAACCAGGTGGGCGAAATCCGCGGTGCTGCCCTGCCGATGGGCTTCAACCGCACCCCGCACTACTCACCCGGGCTGCTGCTGCTCGGTGACTCCGGCGGCATGGTGTCCCCGTTCAACGGCGAAGGCATCTCCTACGCCATGGAGTCGGCGCGGTTCGCCGCCGAGTTCATCATCGACGCCTCCTCACGCTCGGCTTCTTCGGGCGCCACGTACGACGCCGATGCGCACCTTTCCCGGTACGCGGACTACGTGCGGGACCAGTGGGGTTCGCACTTCACCCTCGGACGGGCGTTCGCCACGCTGATCGGCAAACCCGCCGTCATGAAGCTCGCCCTGCGGACTGGCATGCCCATCCCGGTGCTGATGCGGTTCGTGGTGCGGCTGCTGGCCAACCTGACCGATCCGTCCGCCAAGGGCATCGAAGACCGGATGATCCGTGTCCTCGAATCCCTGGTGCCGGCCACATCCAATGCCTCTCCGGCGACGAATCAGCGGTATCCGCAACAAAAAGTTAGGGTTAACCCGTGACCAACTCCGCAGACCACAGCTGGACGCATGCCGGGCACGGCCTGCCGGACTCCGAACCCAGTCTTAACACCACCGCCATTGCCACCGGCCTCCAGCTGCCGGCGGGCTTCGCCGCCATCGCCGGGGATCCCGAGCTGGGCCCGGCCATCACCAACAACCTGGCCCGGGTGGAAAAGAAACTGCGCGAAGCCATCGCCAACTCGGATCCGCTGGCTGACGCGACGTCGCGCCACCTGGTGGAAGCCGGCGGCAAGCGCATTCGGCCGCTGCTGACCCTGCTCTGCGCCCACCTCGGGGACGCTTCGCTGCCCGCCGTGGTGCAGGCCGCCGTCGTGGTTGAACTGACGCACCTTGCCACCCTGTACCACGACGACGTCATGGACTCCGCGCCGTTCCGCCGTGGCGCCCCCACGGCCCACGAGGTGTGGGGCAACTCGGTGGCCGTCCTTACCGGCGACCTGATCTTCGCCCGCGCCTCCATCCTGGTGTCGGAGCTCGGCGGCCGTGCGCTGGGCATCCAGGCCCGGACCTTTGAACGGCTGTGCCTGGGCCAGCTGCACGAGACGGTTGGACCGCGGCCGGACGAAGACCCGGTGGAGCACTACCTGTCCGTCATCGCTGACAAGACCGGTTCCCTGGTGGCCGCCTCCGGCCAGTTCGGTGCCATCTTCTCCGGCGCCGACGAGGCCTACGAGGACGTTCTGGTGGAATACGGCGAGAAGGTGGGCGTGGCTTTCCAGCTCGCCGACGACGTCATCGATGTCACCGGCGTCAAGGTGAAGTCCGGCAAGTCCCCGGGAACCGACCTGCGCGAAGGCGTTCCCACCCTGCCGGTGCTGCTCCTGCGTAAGGCTGCTGCTGACGGCGACCAGTCCGCCGTCGACCTCCTGACCCTGATTGACGGGGACCTGTCCTCCGACGAGGCACTGGCCGCAGCGGTAGCGGGCCTGCGCGAGCACCCCGTGACTGCAGAATCGTGGGTTGTTGCCCGCCGGTGGGCCGATGAGGCCATTGCTGCGCTGGCGCCCCTGCCTGAGGGTGTCGTGAAGGATTCGCTGTCCAACTTCGCTGTTGCCGTGGTGGACCGCGCCAGCTGAACTGTTGTGCGTCGAAGCCCGGTGCCTTCCAACGGTGCCGGGCTTCTGCGTTTGTTGGGTTCTGCGCTGGCGGACATTGCCGGCCTGCTGCAGGTTGCTGTTAACGGGATAGCCCCGGTGCCCAGCAACCGAAGCTGCTGTGAACCGGGGCTATCTCTCCGTTCGCATCAGATCCGCCGGAGGCGTTTAGCGGATCCGTGAACAGCTTATGACACATCTGTCACAGAATGCAAGTCTTAATTTACTGAGAGTGTCATAAGGTTTTCGTGCTGAGATTCTCCGCGGCCGTGGGGCACGCGACGTGCTCAATTGCGTGTTTTACAGCCGGAAGCGTGGATCCGGACCCACGGTCCACGCGGGAACGGGTGGCTGGAGAGTCTGAAAGTCGCGCAATCGCGTCAGTCCGTATGCAAGGGATATCCACATGGAAGGAATCCTCTGCCTCGTGACGGGCTTCGCGTAGGCACGATGAGGGATGGATATCTGCGACTACCTGGCCAGGCGCGGGGGAGCAGCCCGGTCCCTTGAATTGCAAAAAGCTGGGTTTACGCGAACCGGGGTGGGCCGCGCGGTGGATCTGGGCCTGTTGGTGAAAGTCAGGCGGGGAGTTTACGCCCTGCCCGGCGACACGCGCGTTGCTGGAGTCTTGGCGGCGGGCGGGCGGCTCACGTGTTTGTCCGCTGCTCCCGTCTACCGTCTGTGGACTCTCAACGAGCCAACAGGCCTGCACCTAAGCCGGAGCCACCCCACTCTCACGCCCGGAGTCGTCGACCACGGCCGGCCAAGACATCCGCGGCATCCGTGGCTTCCAGTACTAGGGCTGGCGGACGTGCTCCTGCATGCGCTGCACTGCCTGCCGGATTTGGAGGCGCTGGTGATGGTGCAGTCGGCTGTGGGTGCCGGAGACGTCTCGCTCGATTTCCTGCATGGCCGCTGCCAGGGGCGCCGCAATGGGCGTGCCAGGTCGGTCCTGGACCTGACGATTCCCCGCGCGGATTCCGTGCTGGAAATACTCGCTAATGTCCATTTCGCCCGGGCCGGGTTACGGGTTCGGCGGCATGTCTTCATTCCGGGAGTTGGAGAAGTGGATTTCCTGGTCGAGGAATGCCTGGTGGTGGAGACTGATGGCTCAACCCACTTCGAGCCAAAATCCATCAAGCGGGACCAGCGGCGCAACAACCAGAGCATTATTGGGGGCTACCTGGTGCTGCGCTACTACTATGAGGACGTTGTCCACCGGCCCGACGCCATGGTCGCGGAGGTCCAGGCGGTGCTGCTGGTGTGGCGGAGGCCAGCGAACAGGAGGCCGGGCGACATGTTTGCGTGATTTATGGGGCTTAAACGGCGAGTGCCCCTGCAAACGCAGGGGCACTCGCCAAGATCCGGTCCATAAGTGACGCATTTGCGTCAACGGACGAAAGGAAGGCTCTAGTCTTCCTCGTCCCCGAAGGCCCACTCGAACATGTCGAACACGAACTCGGAGAAGGTTCCCTCTTCGGACTTCCACTGGCCGCGGGCATTGTTGCGGCGGTAGACGATGGGGTCGGGGACGCTGAGGTCGCCGGTGCGGAAACCCCAGGTGTATTCCTCTTCCTCGTCCTCAAGGAACATCAGGAAGCCTTCGTCATCGACTTCGAGTTCGTCCGGGTCCCAGAAGTAGTGGTAGGCCTCCATCAGGTCCTCGCAGCCACCCACGGCGAGGTAGAACTCGCGGAGGACCAGGGGGATCTGGAACTGGTGGTCGGCGAGGGCCTTGTCCAGCTCCTCGGCGTCAAGGCCGTCCTCTTCCTGCCATTCGTCCTCGAGATACTTTGGAACAAGCGCGCGGAACTTCTCGAGGAACATGTCAGTCATGCTCATATCCTAGCCAATTCCGGGCCTGCCAAAATGCCACCGCAGGCGTCCCCGGGGCTTTAGAAGTTGCTGTCTTTGCCCCGCCGGTGCCACCCATTGACCGCAAGGGGTGCCTGCCAGGAGCGGCGCCACGCCAGCACCCGGAAGGTGAACACCACGGCGGCCACCCCGGCTGCCGTCAGGACGTTGAAGACGCCCAGGAGCCACAGCACGGTGGTCATCACTGCCCCCACGAAGGCCGGCAGCGCGTAGATGGATTTCGGGTTGAACAGCTCGGGCACCTCATTGGCCGTGACGTCGCGGAGCAGCCCGCCGCCCACTGCGGTGGTGACCCCTAGGAGGACTGACGCCACGGGGTTCATGCCGACCGCCAGTGCCTTGAGCGTTCCGGTCATGCAGAACAGGGCCAGGCCGCCGGCGTCGAACAGCGTGAGCATGGAGGTGAAGCGCTGGACGCTGGGGAACAGGAAATACACCAGGGCTGTGGCCAGCACCGGCGGCACCAGATAGGCGGGCGTGGTGAACGCCGCCGGCGGGCCGCTGTTGAGGATGATGTCCCGGATCACGCCGCCGCCGAGCCCCACCAGCGAGGCCAAAAGCAGGGAACCCACGATGTCGATGTGCTTCCGCGCGGCCAGCAGCGAGCCCGACACGGCAAAGAAGAAGACACCGAGCAGATCCAGCCATACCGGGGCGTTGTCAAAGGCGAAGGTCATCAAAGGTCCAGGTAATTCAAGAAGGGCGGACGGGGCGGCTCCAACGTTACGCTAGCCCCTATGAACAGCCCCATCATGATCGCCTGTGCCCACGGGACGTCCAGTAGCCAGGGAGCGGCCGAGGTCAACGCCCTGCGCGCCGCCATTGCCGGGCTCCGGCCGGGACTCGATGTCCGCGAAGCCTACGTCGATGTGCAGGAGCCGGATCTGGTGGACGTGGTGGCAGGCCTGCCTGAGGGGGAACCGGCAGTGGTGGTGCCGTTGCTGCTCAGCGTGGGATACCACGTGAAGGTGGACATTGCGCGGGCCGTGAAGAGCCGCCCGGGCAGTGCGGCGGCCGCGCCCCTGGGCCCGGACCCCCGGCTGGCCCAGCTGCTGGACCAAAGGCTTCGCGAGGCAGGCACCACGGATAACGACGTCATTGTCCTGGCGGCCGCAGGTTCCTCCAACCCCAATGCCGCCGTCAGCGTTGAGGAACTCCTCGGCCAGCTGCGGGAGCTGCGGTCCAACCGGATGGTGGCCGCCTACGGTGCCTCCGCCCAGCCGTCCGTGCCCGACGCCGTCGCGATGCTTCGCGAGGAGCTGGACGGGGGTGCCGGCGCGGGGGAGTCCGCGGGAGCGGTCGACGTCGGCGGGCGGGTAGTGATCGCCTCCTACCTCTTGGCGCCGGGCTTCTTCCACGACCAGCTGGGCAAGGCGGGTGCGGACGTCATCACCGAGCCACTGCTCCCGTCCCGCGTGCTCGCCGAGATTGCATTGGACAGGTACGACGCCGCCGTCGAAAAAGCCCGTGAAGCGGCCGCCCATGCGCCGGCCGAAACAGCAGCCCAAGCCCCCCAAGAAACCCCGCCGGGACCGGCTGCAAATGCACAGGAGGGTGGCTTGTTCAAGGCCCTGCGGCGTTTCGTGACGAAATATTTCCCTAGGTGACCTCGCATTTCCGGTCCTTTGTGACGCTATTCGAGCGGGACCTACAGTCGTTGCATGACTGATACAGCTCTAGCCGGAGCGTCCGCGGACTCCGCTGCCTCCAAGCGCCCCGCCCGCCCGTCCCGCCCCGCTGCAAAGCCGCACGGGCAGTGGAAAGTGGACGGCAAGACGCCCCTGAACGCCAACGAAACCTGGAAACAGGAAGACGACGGCCTGAACGTGCGCGAGCGTATCGAGACCATTTACGCCAAAGAGGGCTTCGACGCGATCCCCGGCCAGGACCTGCACGGCCGGTTCCGCTGGTGGGGCCTCTACACCCAGCGCAAGCCCGGGATCGACGGCGGCAAGACCGCAACCCTTGAGCCGCACGAGCTCGAAGACAAGTACTTCATGCTGCGCGTGAGGATCGACGGCGGCGCGCTCACCACCGAGCAGCTGCGCGTCATCGGCCAGATCTCCGTGGACTTTGCCCGCGACTCTGCCGACCTCACCGACCGCCAGAACATCCAGCTGCACTGGATCCGGGTGGAGGACATCCCCGAGATCTGGAACCGCCTTGAAGGTGTTGGCCTGTCCACCACCGAGGCCTGCGGCGACGTGCCCCGCGTCATCCTGGGCTCGCCCGTTGCGGGCATCGCCAAGGACGAGATCATCGACCCCACCCCGCTGATTGCCGAGCTGGGGGAGCGGTTCATCGGCAACCCGCTGCTGTCCAACCTGCCCCGCAAGTACAAGACCGCCATCACCGGCCACCCCAGCCAGGACGTGGTCCACGAGATCAACGACTTCGCACTGGTGGGCGTGGAACACCCTGAACTCGGCATCGGCTACGACCTGTGGGCCGGCGGCGCACTGTCCACCAACCCCATGCTCGGCAAGCGCCTGGGTGCTTTCGTCAAGCCCGAAGAAGCTGCCGATGTGTGGCTCGGCGTCACCAGCATCTTCCGCGACTACGGCTACCGGCGCATGCGCACCAAGGCCCGCCTGAAGTTCCTGATGGCCGACTGGGGCCCGGAGAAGTTCCGCCAGATCCTCGAGGACGAATACCTGGGCTACAAACTGGCCGACGGTCCTGCCGCGCCAAAGCCCACCACCCCCGGCGACCACATCGGCGTGCATGAGCAGAAGGACGGCAAGTTCTTCATCGGCGCCACCCCGCTGGCCGGCCGGCTGTCCGGTTCGGGCCTGGTCAAGCTCGCGAACACCCTGGAGGCCCGCGGCTCCTACCGCCTGCGCACCACCCCGCACCAGAAGCTCGTTGTCCTGGACGTCGAGAAGGACCAGGTGGAGCCGCTGGTGGCTGAACTGGACGAGCTGGGCCTGTCCGCCCGCCCGTCCGTGTTCCGCCGCGGCACCATCGCCTGCACCGGCATCGAGTACTGCAAGCTTGCCATCGTGGAGACCAAGCACACCGCTGCCACCGCCGTGGCCGAGCTGGAACGCCGCCTGGGGGACCTGGCCACGTCCGGTGAACTGCCGCAGGCACTGTCGCTGCACATCAACGGCTGCCCCAACTCCTGCGCCCGCATCCAGACGGCAGACATTGGCCTGAAGGGCATGATGCTTCCCACGCCCGACGGCGATCCCTCCCCGGGATTCCAGGTCCACCTGGGCGGCGGGCTGGCATCCAACGAACGCGGCGAGGCCGGCCTGGGACGTACGGTCCGCGGCCTCAAGGTGTACGTTGACGACCTGCCCGACTACGTGGAACGCGTGGTCCGCACGTTCGTGGCCCAGCGTGCCGAAGGCCAGACCTTCGCCGAGTGGGCCCACGCAGCAGACGAGGAGGCACTGCAGTAATGTCCAAGCACGCACTCGGAGTTGACCCCGTGGCTGCGCCGGCCGAGGCTTCGGCCCAGGTCGAGGCCACGGTGGCCAGCGCAGCGCCTAAGCTGCGCTCCAAGGAAGAACTGAAGGCCCTCGCCGAAGCCGGCGCCGCCGAGCTCGGCTGGGACGCCCCCGCCCGCGACGTCATCGCCTGGGTGGAGCGGAACTTCGACCTGCCCGCCGTTTCCGTGGCCTGCTCCATGGCCGACGCCGTCCTGCCGGCGCTGGTCGCGGACCAGATGCCCGGCGTCGACGTCCTGTTCCTGGAGACCGGCTACCACTTCCCGGAAACCTACGCCACGCGTGACGAGGTGGCTGCAAACCTCCGCGTCAACGTGGTGGACGTCCTTCCGGAGACCACCGTGGAGCAGCAGGACCGGCTGCTGGGCAAGGACCTGTTTGCCCGCGACGCCGCCCAGTGCTGTGCCCTCCGCAAGGTGGCGCCGCTGCAGCGCACCCTGGCCGGGTACGAACTCTGGTTCACCGGCGTGCGCCGCGACGAAGCCCCCACCCGCACCAACACGCCGCTGGTCAGCTGGGATGACAAGAACGGCCTGGTCAAGGTCAACCCGATGGCTGCCTGGACCTTCGACCAGCTGGTCGAATACTCCGAAGACAACCTCCTGCCCGTCAACCCGCTCCTCGCCCAGGGATACCCCTCCATCGGCTGCCAGCCCTGCACCCGCAAGGTGGCACCCGGCGAGGATCCCCGCGCCGGCCGCTGGGCGAACTCCGACAAGACAGAATGCGGACTACACGTATGAGCACTTCACTAACCGAGGAGACCACCCAGGTGACTGACTCCGCCGTCTCAACGCGACTCTCCAGCCTGGACACCCTCGAGTCCGAGGCCATCCACATCATCCGCGAGGTTGTTGCCGAGTTCGAAAAGCCCGCCCTGCTGTTCTCCGGCGGCAAGGACTCCGTGGTGATGCTGCACCTGGCCACCAAGGCCTTCTGGCCGGGCAAGGTCCCGTTCCCCGTGCTGCACGTGGACACCGGCCACAACTTCCCCGAGGTCATCGACTTCCGCGACCGCACCGTGGAGCGCCTGGGACTGAAGCTCGTCGTCGGCTCCGTCCAGGAGTTCATTGACCGTGGCGAGCTTGCCGAGCGCGCCGACGGCACCCGCAACCCGCTGCAGACCGTCCCGCTGCTGGACGCCATCCAGCAGAACAAGTTCGACGCCGTCTTCGGCGGCGGCCGCCGCGACGAGGACAAGGCCCGCGCCAAGGAGCGCATCCTGAGCCTCCGCGACGAGTTCGGCCAGTGGGACCCGCGCAACCAGCGCCCCGAGCTGTGGAACCTGTACAACGGCCGGCACACGGTGGGCCAGCACGTCCGCGCGTTCCCCATCAGCAACTGGACCGAGCTGGACATCTGGCGCTACATCGAGCGCGAGAACATCGAGCTCCCCGGCCTTTACTACGCCCACGAGCGCGAAGTCTTTGCCCGCGACGGCATGTGGCGCGCAGTGGGCGAGGTCTCCCAGCCGCGCGACGGCGAGGACATCATCACCAAGACCGTCCGTTACCGCACCGTGGGCGACATGTCCTGCACCGGCGCCGTCGAGTCCAACGCCTTCACCGTGGCCGACGTCGTGGTTGAAGTTGCCGCCTCCACCCTGACCGAACGTGGCGCCACCCGAGCAGATGACCGCATCTCCGAGGCCGCCATGGAAGACCGCAAGAAGGACGGGTACTTCTAATGACCACGATTTCTGAGATCCCGGCGGGCTCAATCAACGAGAACCTGCCCACCACCTTGTTCCGCTTCGCCACCGCAGGATCGGTCGACGACGGCAAGTCCACTTTGGTGGGACGCCTCCTTCACGATTCCAAGGCCATCCTCGCTGACACACTCGACGCGGTTGCCCGCACGTCCGCGGACCGCGGCTTCGGGGGCGAAAAGGGCGGCATCGACCTCGCCTTGCTGACCGACGGTCTCCGCGCCGAGCGCGAACAGGGCATCACCATTGATGTGGCCTACCGCTACTTCGCCACCGACCGCCGCAGCTTCATCCTGGCGGACTGCCCCGGGCACGTTCAGTACACCAAGAACACGGTGACCGGCGCGTCCACCGCGGATGCCGTCGTCGTCCTCATCGACGCCCGCAAGGGCGTGCTGGAGCAGACCCGCCGGCACCTGTCCGTGCTGCAGCTGCTGCGCGTGGCCCACGTGATCGTGGCCGTCAACAAGATCGACCTGGTGGACTTCAGTGAGTCCGTGTTCCGCGACATCGAAGCCGATGTGCAGCAGGTGGGCCGCGAACTGGGCCTGGGTTCCGATGGAATCAGCGACCTGCTGGTGGTTCCCGTGTCCGCCCTCGACGGCGACAACGTGGTGGAGCGCTCGGAGCGCACCCCCTGGTACACCGGCCCCGCGCTGCTGGAGGTCCTGGAAACCCTGCCCGCCGCCGATGAGCTGGAAAGCCACCTCGAGAGCTTCCGCTTCCCGGTGCAGCTGGTGGTCCGGCCGCAGGGTGCGCTGGCTCCCGACGCTGTGGCAGCCGGCCTGGACGTAGAGGCTTACCGCGACTACCGTGCGTACGCCGGCCAGATCACCGAAGGCTCCGTGAAGGTGGGGGACCAGGTATCCGTGCTGACGCCGGGCCAGGCCCCTCGCACCACCACCGTGGTGGGCATCGACTTCGCCGGAAAGTCCCTGGAGGAAGCCGCCGCCCCGCAGTCCGTGGCTGTCCGCCTGGCTGACGAGTTCGACGTCGCCCGTGGTGACACCATCGCCGCGGCAGGCACCGTCCGTGAAGCCACCGCAGACCTGTACGCAGCGCTGTGCTGGCTGTCGCCGAAGCCACTCCGTGAGGGCCAGAAGGTTTTGGTCAAGCACGGGACCCGCACCGTCCAGGCGCTGGTCCGCAGCGTTTCCGGGAAACTGGACCTGGCCTCTTTCAAGCTTGAGGGCGCCTCCAGCCTGGAACTCAACGACATTGGCCACGCGCAGCTCCGGCTCGCCGCGCCGCTGCCGCTGGAGAACTACCTGCACCACCGCCGCACCGGTGCGTTCCTGGTAATCGACCCGCTGGACGGCAACACGCTGGCAGCCGGCCTGGTCAAGGACCACCCGGGCGACCACGAGGACGAGCGCTACAGCATCTAGGTTCCGCAATGAAACCGCGGCTTGTTCGCAAAACCCGGCCTTCAAGGTTAGGTCTTGCGAACAAGCCGCGGTTTTGTCGTTTCGGGAGGGCTACTGCCGCCGCTCAAGGATCGACTTGAGCTTCTGCAGGTCCTTCCGGGTTTGGCGGCGGATCATTGGTGCCATAACCAGCCCGGCCAGCCGCGGGAAACCCGAGGGGCTCCCGGTGTTGCCGAGCGTCATGACCGTGCCGCCGTCGTCGTCCGCCCAGGTGTAGGTGGTCTCCATGGGGAACGGGCCCTGCGCGGTGCGCATCACCAGCTTCCCGCCCGGGACGTACTCCACGAACTCGTAGGTGTAGCTGAGCTCCCGGCCCATGAACGCGGCGTTGAAGGCCACCTTCGAACCAACGCCCAAGGGCCCGCCGGTGAGCCGCTGCGAGCTGTGGATGTTCACGTACCACTGCGGGGCGTTGTCCGGGTTGGCAGCAAAGTCCGCCACTTCGGCGCGGGGCCTGTCGATGTGGATCCGGGTCTGCACGTTCACCATGTTGCGTCTCCTTCCGGCGTCCGGCGGCGGCCGGTTGTGGCTGTTGCCCTGATGCCACGTTAGCCGCGGAGCCAGGATGCGGGAACCGCGGAGTCTGGGCGCGTCCGGCCCCGTCGCGGTGCGGCACAAGCTGCGCCGGTTGGTCAACGTTAAGGGCAGCCGGCGCGTCAAAACCCGGTGACGGTGCGGCCGAATATGACGCCGCATGAACCTGCGTGACCCTCCGTTGAGGCTCCATTGAACGGCTTTGGGCCACTCCCTATGGTGAAACAATGACTAGTTCCAAGCCCGGGATGACCCGCATCGTGGCAGGCGAAAGCGCTGTTCCCAAGCGCAAGCGTGCCATCGAGGCCGCCCTGGCCATCGGGCTGGTCCTGCTGATCGCCGTCGGCGCCGTGGTGGCGTCCTCCGTTGCCCGCAACACCGAGGCCCAGGCAGCCGAACCGACGCCGGCAGCTGCGCTGAAGCTCGGCTACTTCGGAAATGTGACGCACGCCCCCGCTCTGGTGGGCATCAAGAAGGGTTTCCTCGCCGAAGCCCTGGGCAGCACCCAGCTGAGCACCGAATCGTTCAACGCCGGCCCGGCCGCCATCGAGGCGCTGAATGCCGGGGCCATCGACGCTGCCTACATCGGCCCCAACCCGGCCATCAACTCCTTCGTCAAGAGCTCCGGCCAGTCCGTGAAGGTCATCGCCGGCGCGGCAGCAGGCGGGGCCCAATTGGTGGTTAAGCCGGGGATCGATTCCGCCGCGGACCTCCGTGGCAAGACCCTCGCTTCCCCGCAACTGGGCGGCACCCAGGACGTGGCCCTCCGCGCCTGGCTCTCCGGGCAGGGCTACAAGACCAATGTGGACGGCAGCGGCGACGTCGCCATCAACCCCACGGACAACGCCCAGACCCTCAAGCTGTTCCAGGACGGAAAGCTCGACGGCGCGTGGTTGCCTGAGCCGTGGGCCTCACGCCTGGTGCTCCAGGCCGGCGCCAAGGTCCTGGTGGATGAGAAGGACCTGTGGGACGGGACCGGCACCGGCAAGCCCGGCGAGTTCCCCACCACCATCCTGATCGTCAACCAGAAGTACGCCGCCGACCACCCCGACACCGTCAAGGCACTGCTGGCCGGCCACGCAAAGTCCGTCGCCTGGCTCAACGAAGCTCCGGAGGCCGAGAAGGCCAGTGTCATCAACGCGGGCCTGCAGGAGTCCGCCGGTGCCACACTCGCCGACGACGTCCTGGCCCGCTCGCTGGCCAACATCACCTTCACCCTGGACCCGCTGGCCGGAAGCTACCCCCGGCTGCTGCAGGACGGCGTCGAAGCAGGGACCACCAAGAAGGCCGACCTCAGCGGGCTATTCGACCTCCGCGCCCTCAACGAGGTTGCCGCTGCCACCGGCACCAGCAAGATTTCAGCAGCCGGCCTCGGCCAGGACTGAACCACCCCACTACCTAAGGACGGCACCATGCCAGTCGTACTGGAAAACCTGGGCAAGCGCTTCGGCGACGGCGCCCCGGTGCTGGACGACGTCAACGCCAACATCGGGAAAGGCGAGTTCGTCGCCCTCCTCGGTGCGTCCGGCTGCGGCAAATCCACCCTGCTGAACATCATCGCGGGACTGGAGGCACCGTCGTCGGGCGCCCTCGAAGTCCCCAGCGACGGCGCAGCCTTCATGTTCCAGGACGCCGCACTGTTCCCCTGGCTGACGGCCCGGGAAAACATCGAGCTGGCACTGAAACTGCGCGGCGTGGGCAAGGCCGACCGGCGCACCAAGGCACAGGAACTCCTGGAACTGGTCCACCTGGGCACGGCGGGGGACAAGCGGCCGCACGAGCTGTCCGGCGGCATGCGCCAGCGCGTCTCACTGGCCCGTTCGCTCGCCCAGGACCGCCAGCTGCTGCTCATGGACGAGCCGTTCGCCGCCCTGGACGCCATCACCCGCGACCTGCTGCACGACGAGCTGGAACGCATCTGGAAGGAAACCGGACGCACCATCGTCTTTGTCACCCACAACGTCCGCGAGGCTGTCCGGCTGGGACAGCGCGTGCTGCTGCTCTCCTCCCGCCCCGGCCGCGTGGTCCAGGAATGGGACGTCACCGAGGAACACCGAACCGACGCCGGGCTCGCCGGCCAGCTCACCGGGGTCATCACCGCCCGGCTGCGTGAGGAGATTCGCCGCCATGCCAAGTAAGTTCCTGTCCGGCTCCGCGCCGGATGCCGCCCCCGCCCCTTCGCCGGACGGCTTTCGTCCTTCGGACGAAGCGTCCGGCTCCGACAGGCCCGATGCCACTCCCAGGGCGGCATCCGGCGCTACGCCCTCGTCACCTCACGTGCATGCCGCTTTGACAAGGTCTTCGAGCGGAAACGAGGACCTCCGGGAGCTCGAATCGGGGCTCGATTCGCTGCAGTCCGACGCCGAGCGCAAGCACCGGGTGGACTGGAGCCGCATCCTCCTGCCCGTGGCCGCCCTGGTGGTCCTGGTGCTCGTCTGGCAGTTCTACGTGTCGCTGGGCGTCAAGCGCCGCGACCTGGTTCCCGGCCCGCTGGATGTGGCGGGCCAGATGGGCGTCCTGTGGTCAGAAGGCAAGCTGCAGGAAGCCATGTGGACCTCGCTGCAGCGCGGCCTGGTTGGGTTCCTGATCTCGGTGGCCATCGCCACGCCCGTGGGACTGCTGCTGGCTCAGGTGGCGCCGCTGCGCCGGGCTTTCGGCCCCTTGATCTCGGGCCTGCAGGTGCTGCCGTCGGTTGCTTGGGTCCCCGCTGCCATCATCTGGTTCGGCCTCACTGACGCCACCGTCTACTTCGTGGTGTTCATGGGCGCCATCCCCTCCATCATCAACGGGCTGATCTCCGGTGTGGACCAGATCCCGCCGCAGTTCCGCCGGGTGGGAACCGTCCTCGGCGCCAACCGGCTGCAGATGGCCCTGCAGGTGGTCCTGCCGGCCGCGCTGCCTGGTTACCTGGGCGGCCTCAAGCAGGGCTGGGCCTTCTCCTGGCGCTCCCTCATGGCCGCGGAAATCATCGCAGTGGGCGGCACCATCGGCTTCGGCCTCGGCTCGCTGCTCGACCAGGGCCGGGCGCTGTCCGACATGACAGTGGTGATGTCCGCGATCCTGCTCATCCTCGGCGTCGGCATCCTGATCGAACTGCTGGTGTTCGCGCCCATTGAGAAGCGTCTCCTGCGCCGCCGCGGCCTTCTGGCCGGCAGCACCCGCTGACCCGACACCCTCCCAACGCACCGCACGAGCCCGACGGCGACCTCCCGCCGTCGGGCTCTGCTGTTCCCTGGCGCAGCTCCACCGCCGGTCCCACCGGCAAACCGGGGCACTTCGACACGGACACGCCGGGGAACCAGGCCAATACGACGCCGAAGCTCGCCAAAGTGCCCTACGGCGGGGCCCAAGCTGGCCGGGAAGAATGGCAGACTGGCGCCATGACCGTCAGCTTCGTGTGCCGCACCGAGTCCGCGCTTCCAGTGGAGCAGCTGTTCGACCGGGCCCGCAGCATCGACCTGCACGTGGATTCCCAGCGGACCTCGGGGGAGCAGGCCGTAGCGGGAATCACCGAAGGACTGATCGGCAGCGGCCAGGAGGTTACCTGGCGGGCACGGCACTTCGGTGTCCCCCTCACCATGACGAGCAGGGTCACGAATCTGGACTTCCCCCGCAGCTTCACGGACGAGCAGGTGAAGGGCCCCTTCAAGGCCTTCCGGCACGTCCACGACTTTGAAGCCACGGCCACCGGCAGCATCATGACGGACCGGGTGGAGTTCAGTGCCCCGCGCGGTGCCGTGGGCCGCGTCGTCGAACGCCTCGTCCTCAGACGCTACCTGGAACGGCTCATCATGCGGCGGGGGCGATTCCTCGCCGAAGGCCGAATTGCCGGGAACAGCTAGCCGCTACGGCTATGCGAAGGGCGGCGGCCCAATGATCTCGATCCCGCCGTGGGCCTGGCCGGATGCCCGAATCCGGCTGAAGTCCACCAGGCCTGAACCGTTGGGGTCATCAGAATTGGACAGGGGCTCGCTGGCGCCGTCGTAGAAGGACTGCGCACTGCCGGGTGTCTGCAGACAAAGAATTCGGGTGCCCTCTTGCAAAACCTTGAAGGCGTGGGGAAGGCCGCGTGGTGCCATGGCCAGGCCGCCAGCGGCGATCCGGTGCTCCGTGCCGGCTAGGTTCACGAGGATTTCACCGGCCAAAACGTACAGGGTTTCATCCGAATCTGGGTGGGTGTGGAGCGGGGTGACCTTATTCAGGGCCATCTCGTCCTCGAAGAGCAGAAACGCGCCGGCCGTCTCCTCCTGCCTGGCCTTCCAGGTGTGCACTCCGCCGCCGTAGAACCAGCGTCGTGGTCCTTCGCCGGGCTGACGGACCAGGGATGATGACGCATTTTCCGTTTCCATGCTGCTCGCCTCGATGCCTTGGGAAACTTTATGGGACGCGTGTCCCATAACAAGACTCATGTACCATGAAGAGCGTGTCAAGACCCTATGCGGATAGCGGGCGCAGCAGCCAGAAGCGCCGCACGATGGATGCTCTCGTGGCGGCTGCAAGGACCCTTGTCGCCGCCGGTAGGACGCCGACGGTGGACGAGGCCGCACAGGCAGCCGGAGTTGCACGCAGCACTGCCTACCGCTATTTCACCGGCCGGCGGGAACTACTCGCTGCAGCCCACCCTGAAACGGCACGGACCTCGATGCTGCCGGAGGCTCCGCCCCTGGATGCTGCCGGCCGGCTCGATGCCGTGGTGGTGGAGTTCACCCGCATGATTCTGGAAACCGAAGCACAACAGCGGACCATGCTGCGCCTATCGCTTGAGTCCGCCGACGGCCCCGGCCGGCGCCTGCCCCTGCGCCAGGGGCGTGCTATCGGCTGGCTGACCGAAGCGCTAATGCCGCTGCAAGGGGAATTGACCGATGAGCAGGTCCATAAACTGGTGCTGGCCGTCCGCAGTGCCATCGGCATTGAGGCCCTGGTCTGGCTCACGGACGTGGGCGGGTTGGACCGGGAGGACGCCATCGAGTCGATGCGCTGGACCGCCAACGCTTTGCTCGCCAAGGCGCAGACGGAGGGCCTGTGGGGTTGACGCCCCGCAGCACTATATGACGCAGCGTTACCTTACGTGAACTGTTGTTGCTGAGCCTTTGTGGGCCATTGTGACGCAGCCCTACCGTTGATCCATGGCAATTCAGGATATTTACCCCACGGCGCTGCGGCTGCTCGGCCGCCCCGTGCTGGTGGTGGGCGGCGGACCCGTAGCCACCCGCCGCGCCAAGGGGTTGCTCGACGCCGGTGCCCTGGTCACCGTCGTGGCACCCGTTGCCTCTCCCGCGCTGCAGGACATGGCCGGCGCCGGCCTGCTCACCTGGGCAGCGCGCCCCTACGAATCCACGGACGTCGACGGCGCGTGGTTCGTCCAGACCGCCACCGGCGATCCCGCCGTGGACGCCCAGGTATCGGCCGACGCCGAGGCGCAGCGCGTCTGGTGCGTCAACGCCTCCGACCATGAAGCCTCCGCCGCCTGGACGCCCGCCGTCGCCGTGGTTGATGACGTCAAGATCGCCGTGAACGCCGGGGGAGACCCGCGCCGCGCCATGGCCGTCCGGGACGCCGTCGCCACCGCCCTGGAAACCGGGGACCTTCCGCTCCGCCGCCGCCGCGCCCACCGCGGCTCCGTTGCCCTGGTGGGCGGCGGACCCGGCGATACCGGCCTCATCACCGTCCGTGGCCGCCGGCTCCTGGGTCAGGCCGACGTCGTGGTTGCCGACCGCCTGGGCCCCCGTGAACTCCTCAACGAACTCGCCCCGGACGTCCGCGTCATCGAGGTGGGCAAGACCCCCGGCCACCACCCCGTTCCGCAGGCCGACATCAACCGCATCCTGGTCGAGGAAGCGCTCAAGGGCCACCGGGTGGTCCGGCTCAAGGGCGGCGACCCGTACGTCCTGGGCCGCGGCGGCGAGGAAGCCGAACACTGCCGCCGGCACGGCGTCGAGGTTGAAGTGGTTTCCGGTGTCACGTCCGCCATCTCGGTGCCCGCGGCGGCAGGCATCCCCGTCACCCACCGCGGCCTCGCCAAGGGCTTCAGCGTGGTCACCGGCCACGAAGAACTGTCCGAGGTTCCCGCCCGCGCAGACCACACGATCGTCCTGCTCATGGGAGTGGGCCAGCTCCGGGAATCAGCATCCGCGCTGGGCGAAGCCGGACTGCCCGCCGGGACCCCTGTTGGTATCGTGGAAAACGGCTACTTGCCGGACCAGCGTGTCACCATCGGAACGCTCGGTTCCATTGCGGACCAGGCCGAAGCCGCCGGCGTCGCGAATCCCGCAGTGATTGTCATCGGTGACGTGGTGCGCGTGAGCCCGTTCGCGCCGTCGCACTTCAAAACCGCTGACTACAGCACCACCAGCCCCAACCAGCCCCGCAAGACCGTCTTCACCACCTGAAACCCATCGACTGCTCCGTAACGTCCGTTATGACCCTTCAAAACGGCCGTTACTCAGCAATCGATGCAGAAGAAAAGGAACACAGCCGTGTCATCTAGCACCACCGTAGGCTCTGCCGAGCGTCCGCTGCGCGTCGCCGTCGTGGGCTCCGGCCCGGCCGGCGTCTACGCCGCAGACATCCTCACCAAGAGCGAAGCCGTCAAGAGCGGCGAGCTGACCGTGAGCATCGACCTCTTTGACCGCTACCCGGCACCCTACGGCCTGATCCGCTACGGCGTGGCCCCGGACCACCCCCGCATCAAGGGCATCGTCAACGCCCTGCACAAGGTGCTGGACCGCGGCGACATCCGATTCTTCGGCAACGTGGACTACGGCACAGACCTCACCATCGAGGACCTCCGCACGCACTACGACGCCGTCATCTTCGCCACCGGCGCCATCAAGGACGCGGACCTCAACATCCCCGGCATCGAGCTGGACGGCTCCTACGGCGGCGCAGACTTCGTGTCCTGGTACGACGGCCACCCCGACGTCTCCCGTGAATGGCCGCTCGAGGCCAAGGAAATCGCCGTGCTCGGCAACGGCAACGTGGCCCTGGACGTGGCCCGTGTCCTGTCCAAGCACGCCGATGACCTCCTGGTTTCCGAGATCCCGGACAACGTCTACGCGGGCCTGAAGAACTCTCCGGTCACCGACGTGCACGTCTTCGGCCGCCGCGGCCCGGCTCAGGTTAAGTTCACGCCGCTGGAGCTCCGCGAACTGTCCCACTCCAAGGACGTGGACATCATCCTGTACCCGGAGGACTTCGAGTTCGACGAGGAATCGGACCGCCAGATCCAGACGAACAACCAGACCAAGACCATGGTGGGCACGCTCACCAACTGGATCGCCGAGCAGCCCGAAGACGTCTCCGAGCTCAAGGCTTCCCGCCGCCTGCACCTGCACTTCCTGCACAGCCCGGTGGAGATCTACGACGACGCCGATGCCCCCGGCAAGGTGGCCGGCATCAAGTTCGAGCGCACCGAGCTGGACGGCACGGGCAACGCCCGCGGCACCGGCGAGTTCGTGGACTACCCGGTCCAGGCCGTCTACCGGGCCATCGGTTACTTCGGGTCCGCCCTGCCGGACGTGGAGTTCGACCACAAGAAGGGCGTCGTAACGAACGACGGCGGCCGCGTCCTGGACGCTGACGGCAACCACGTGCCGGGCATCTACGCCACCGGCTGGATCAAGCGCGGACCCGTGGGACTGATCGGCCACACCAAGGGCGACGCCCTCGAGACCGTGACCTACCTCCTCGAGGACCGCGAAAACCTGCCCGTTGCCGCGGCACCCGCCGAGGACGCCGTCGTCGAACTCCTGGACGCCCGCGGCGTGAAGTTCACCAGCTGGGAAGGCTGGCTGGCCCTGGACGCCCACGAGCTCGCGCTCGGTGCCGCAGCAACCGAGGCCGGCGGATCGCACGGTGTTGAGGTCAAGCGTGAGCGCATCAAGGTGGTGCCGCGCGAGGACATGGTTGCCATCTCCCGCGACGGCGTCGCAGCACAGGTCTAAAGCCCGTCCAAAGGCCCGCCGAACCTCCCGGTTCCGCGGGCCTTTGGCGTTAACCGGGCCGTGGGGCCCTTAACCCTGCTGCGCTATTTGCCCGCACCGCCGGCCGCCATCAGTTCCAGCCGGCGGAGGGTCTCACGGTTGCGGGCGGAAATGGCGGCGTCCCGCAGGACCTTGGGCACCAGCTTGCCCGGTCCGCGGATGGCGTCTTCGGCGATGGTCACGCGGCAGCCGTCCGCAGCCTCCTCAAGGGTGATCTCCACCTTGGCCTCGCCCATCGGCCAGCCCCGGGCCACCAGTTCCAGCGAACGGTTGGGTTCCACGGCGGTTACCCGGGAGCTGTCATCGATCACCAGCGGCCAGGCGCCCACGGAATGGTGCAGCCGGGATCCCACCTGTGGCCACTCGGCGTCCACATCCCGGATGCGTGACGCGCCGACCACCCATCCGGAATACAGCCAGCCGTCGGCAATGACCCGCCAGACGTCGCCGGGCGGGGAGCTGAAGTGCTGCGAAACGGTGGACATGGCGTTCCTTCCGGTTGCGGGGGTGCTGGCAGTGCTTTGCTTGGGCCGTTCCGGCTGGCCGCCGCCGGGGCGTGCGACGGCGGGAGGTGCTGTCCGCTGGGCCGCGCGGTACGAAGGCTTCCGCAGGCGCCGGGTCCACGGGTAGGCCTGTGCCCCCGGCGGCTGGTTTCCGAGTGGATCGAAGCGCAGGGGAGTGTCCGTTGGATGGGGTCCGGCGTGCAGCCGCAGCTCGCCGCACTCCCGCCACCGCCCTGACGGGGTGGCCCAATGCAGTCCGAGGACCCACTCGCCTGACGCGAGGGATCCGGGCGGGAGGCTGCGGGTGCGCAGGCCCAGGAGGACAGGGCCCTGCCGGCCGCGGTAGGGCATCAGCGTGGTCATGGTGGCGCCGGCAACGTCCAGCCGCGGCCGCAGCAGGAAACGCCATGGCACCCGCCATCCGGTGGAGGCGAACAGAACGTCCGCCGGGCCGGGAGGAGCGTCGCCGTCACCTGAAGGGGTGACCCTCAGTGCGAGCCCCAGGATGTCGGGCAGCGTCTGGGGCAGGCCTATTGACCGGGAGAAGCGGGCCTCCACGGCATCCACTCCGGCGTTGTCGAGCCAGTCGATGCCGCTCGGGGCTGCGGGGCTGCCGGTGCGGGTGAGCTCGCCGGACAGGCCGAGCCCGTGAGGATGGATGGGCCGCTCCGGCCGGGCAACCTTCAGGAGCCGGAACAGGGCGGCGAACGCCTGCCCGGCGCTGCGTGTGGCGGCGGGCGCGCCGCCCGGGTGCTGGGTCATATTTACTCCCTACCCATAATCACGCGGGCTACATGTGCCCGAACCGGGCCCGGATCAGGGCGAAGATACCGTAGGCGATGAAGCCGGCACCAATGGCCACCAGCAGGTAAGGGCCGAAGGGGTGGTCGCGCAGGGCCTGGAGGCTTCCGTCCAGGCCGGTGGACTCTTCAGGGCTGTGCTTCGCCGCGGCGATGATGAACAGCAGCCCGGTGAGTCCCAGGGCGATGCCTTTGGCGATGTGCCCCACCACTCCCAGGCTGTCAACAATCCTGCCGCGCCTGGTCCCGTTGAAATGAAAGAGTTCCTCTTTCTTGAAGCCGCGGGTGACTCCCTTGACCACAAAGTAGACGCCGATTCCGATGATGGTCAGCCCCAACGCCACGAGCACCCACGGTCCCAGCGGATGGCCCATCAGTGCTGCGCTGAAGTCCCGCGTGCTGTCCCCGGAATCCCCGCGGAGCCCCACAGCGAAGCCGGCAAAGCTGAGCCCCACGCTGCCGTAGGCGATGGCCAGGAAGCCGGAGGACACCAGCTTTGCCACACGTTCCTTGCGTGGTTCGCCGCGCATCCTGAGGGTGGCCTCGCTGGCCTGCCACAGGGACAGCCCGGTGCAGGCCGCAACGCAGGCCCACATGACGGCAGGGCCCCAGGGGTTGGCGGCCAGCTGTTCAATGGCTCCGGTGGCGTCCGCCTGGCCGGGCTGGCCGAAGGCAATGGCAACGGCAATGGCCCCCACAATCACATGCAGCAGGGCCATGACCGCGAAGCCCAGCCGGGCCAGGACGTCCAGGACTTTGTGGTTTGACGCTTCCTCGACGGCATCTGCCGCCTGGCTGAGCGTGGATTCGCCATCGGACACAGGTCAGCCGTTCATGGGCCCTTCGGCGCGCAGCTTCTCCGCACCGGGTCCTTCGACGTGGACGGTGCAGCGGACCACCAGGCGTCCCGGCGCGTTGTCCAGCTCCACCAGGGAATCGTTGCCGCTGAGGACCGTGAAGACTTCCGAGCCTGCCACCACGTCCACGTGCTTGGCCTGCGCGGTCTCGCGGGCGTTGCGCAGCGCCTCGTCCTGGAGGCCGCCAACGTACGTGCCATCACTTTCGCGGGCCGGGTCCCCGAAGGCCCAGCCGAACAATGTCCCTGTATTTCCCATGGCCACGATATTACGCGTTCCCGCCGACAGGGACGGGCTTTCGTAACATTAGTAAGTGTGCTTACCATGGGCGGACAGTGGCCATGGTTGGGCCACGGAAAGCCAACGCCGCTCCGGCGGCAGCTCGGAACCAGTTCAACGTTAGGAATGTACAACATGGCAGGAAACCTCATTGCCCGGTCAGTCCACGATCTGACGGCAGCAGCATGGTTCGGCGGCTCCCTGATGGGCGCCATCGGATTGAACGGCGCGGCAGCGGAAGCAAAGGACCCCTCCGAACGCACCCGGCTTTCAAGCGCGGGCTGGATGCGGTGGGCTCCGGTCCAGACGGCAGCGTTCGCCACGCACCTCGCCGCCGACCTCGCCATAGCCTTCGAGAACAAGGGCCGCATCGCCAAGCAGGACGGCGTTGCCCGGGACACGGTCATCAAGACCGCCGTGACCGTGGCAGGCGCGGCCGTCACGCTCTATTCCGGCATCCTCGGCAAGAAGGTGGAGAAGCTCGCCGGTGAAGGGTCCGAAGGTGCCACCGAGCCGCGGCCCGGCGCATCCGATGAACTGAAGGCCGCGCAGCAGCAGCTCAAGGCCCTCCAGTGGGTCATCCCCGCCTTCGCGGGGGCAGTGGTGGTTCTTGGCGCCAAGCACGGCGAGATGCAGCGGCCCAAGAACGTCTTCGCGGGCCTGCAGCGCTGACCGCGGCATTGCTCGCTGAAGCGGGCAAGGCACACGACGGCGGCCCCGCACCCTTCAAAGCGAAAGGTGCGGGGCCGCCGTCGTGCGTTAGGGGCTACTTAGCCGCGGTCCCGGCAACCATCGGGTCCCGGCCGGCGCCCTGCCCGTCGTCGGTGGTCCAGACTTTGATGATGGCCCAAGCAACGGCAGTGATGGGTACCGCCAGGACCGCGCCCACAATGCCGGCCAGGAGGGTGCCCGCGGTGAGGGCAAGAAGGATGACCAGCGCGTGCAGCTGCAGCGACTTGCCCATGACCACCGGCTGAAGCAGGTTGCCCTCAAGCTGGTTGACGGCCACCACCACTGCCACCACGATCAACGCCACCACCGGACCGTTCGCTACCAGGGCTACCAGGGCGGCGAGTATGCCTGCCATGGTGGCACCGACAATCGGAATGAACGCGCCGATGAACACCACCATGGCAAGGGGCAGCGCCAGCGGAACCTGGAGGATCAGCAGTGCGGCGCCAATGCCCACTGTGTCCACCAGGGCAACGATGGCGGTGCCGCGGACGTAGCCGCCCAGCACTTCCTGGCTGCGGGTACCCACACGGCGCAGGCGGCTGGCGCGGGCGCCCGTAAAGGGGCTGATCAGGAAACTCCAGATCCGCTCGCCGTCCTTGAGGAAGAAGAACAGGATGACCACCAGGAGCACGGCTCCGGTCAGGAATTCCGTCACCACGGACAGTCCGGTGATGGCGCCGGAGCGGGCCTGGCTGCTGGTGGCGAAGTCCACGATCGCGTTCCGGGCAGCATCGATTTGCGCTTCGTCAACGTGCAGGGGCCCGCTTTGAAGGAAGCTTTGCAGCTGGTCCAGCCCCGAGCTGGCCTGCTGGACCAGGTCGTCCCATTGGCTCCGGACCGAGAAATAGATAACGGTGAAAACCCCGCCCAGGACCACCAGGAGCGACACGAAAGCAATGACTGTGGCAAGGGCGTCGTTAATGCCGCGCCTTTTGAGGACGTTCACGAACGGGCTGATGGCGGCGGCCAGGATCAGGGCGATCAGCATGGGGATTACCAGCAGCTTGACCTGCAGGAGTGCGAAGACCGTTACTACGGACACCGCAAGGATGAGCAAGGTCTGGGCTGCGCGTATACCCACACGGCCGTAGCCATCGCCCCACAGTTGCTGCGGGGTCTTGCTGCCGCCCTCCGGGGTGGCGGCAGTTCCATGCTCGGAACATGTGCGGCGGGGATGGCGGGAGAACAGGGCCATGGCGAGGGTCCTCAGGGGTAAGCGAATTCCACCGGAACACGGCGGAAGAGGGGAGCTGGGTCAGCTAGTAAGCCTACTGACCGGTCCGGCCCATGCGAAACGGGCCGCCTATGTGGTGAGCCATTCGGCGCAGGAGTTCAGGTTCCGGTTGACAGTGGCCACCGCGGCATCAGCGTCGCCGCGCTCGATCGCATCCACCAGGACGCCATGCCCCTCGAGGGGAAGCCCGTCGAACCCCGGCCTCTTCTGCTGCGCCAGGAGGTCCTGGTGCAGGGCCGGGCCAAAGCTGACGTACAGCTCATGCAGCAGGGGATTGCCCGACGCCTGCGCCACCCGTGCGTGGAAGCCCCAGTCTGCCGTTGCCCAGGCCTCGCAGTCGCCGCTGCGCCAGGCCTGGTCCCGGGCGGTGAGGAGCGCCCGGAGTGCTGTGACGTCGTCGGCCGTGGCGTGCTTGGCAGCGAGCCGGGCCGCCTGGGTGTCCAGGCCCAGCCGTACCTCCAGGATGTGTTCGGCGGTGTGGTCCTGGAACAGCCGGCGGGCGGCGCCGGAAATTTCGCTGGTGGCGCGCACGTAAGTTCCATCGCCCCGCCGGACCTCCAGCATCCCGCTGTGCGCCAGGGCCTTGACCGCCTCGCGGAGCGTGCCGCGCGAAACGCCCAGGCGGGCCATGAGCTCAGATTCGGAGGGGATCCGCTGTTGGAGCGGCCACTCGCCGGAGTGGATCATGGCGCGCAGTTTGGCGGTGACCTCGTCGGCAAGCGCGGGCCGGACGGACGGGCTAAGGCTCATGGGTTGCTACTTTACTTTCCCGGACGTGAGCAGATGCGCCACCGCCATCTGCACCACGGCCAGCACCAGCAGCAGTGCCAGCGGCAGTGTCCAGCCGCCGGTGGCGCTGTGCAGCATGCCCATGCCGAACGGGCCGGCTGTGGCCAGGAGGTAGCCCGTGGACTGGGCCAGCGTGGACAGCGCCGTGGTCTCGGCAGTGTCCCTTCCGCTGCGGCTGATCATCACCATGACCAGCGGGAAAATGCCCAGCCCGAATCCCAGCAGCACCGCCGGAATCAGTGACAGGCTGACGGGCAGGAACAGCAGCAGCGCCACCCCCGCGGCCATGGTGGTGCTGACCAGGTAGAACGCGGGCCGCAGCATGCCCGGCCTGGAACCCAGCGCAATCAGCAGCACGCCGGCGGGCACGGACACCAGCTGCATCACGCCGAACAACAGCCCGCTCTCCGAGGCGCTGAGGCCCAGCGTGGTGAGCATGTAGGGGAACCAGCTCAGGAGTGCGTAGGCGAGCAGCGCCTGCAGCGTGAAGATTGCGGTGAGGAGTGCGCCCTTGCGGGTCCGCAGCAGCGGCCACGGCAAGGTGCCGGCGCCCGCGGGCCGGGCGCTGTGCCGGTGGGCGTGCAGTGCAACGGGCAGGAAGCCCAGCAGCGCGGCCAGGGCCATGATGCCGATGGAGCCCACCGCTGCCGACGGCGAGCCGAGGGCCTGCGCCAGCGGCACCACGGCCACGGACGTCACGGTGCCGCCGGTGGTCATGGTGACGGTGTAGACCGCCGTCATCAGCGACGTGCGGGCCGCGAAGTGTTCGCGGATGAAGGACGGCATGGCCACGTTGCATACAGCCAGCCCGGACATGCCCGCCACGGTTCCGGCCACCAGCATTCCGGTGGCGGGAATGCCCCGCAGGAGGAGCCCGCCGGCCAGCAGGGCCAGGGAGAGCAGGATGGCCTTCTCCACGCCCACCTTTCCCGTCAGCCACGACGTCGCTGCGCCCGCCAGCGCAAAGCACAGTGTGGGGATGGACGGGATGATCGCCGCCACCAGCGGGCCATAGCCGAGTACCAGCTGCAGGTCGTGCAGCAGCGCTGACGCGCCCGTGATGCCGGCGCGCAGGTTCAGCCCGATGAGCACCAGGGCGATGACGCTGAACACGACGGCGGTACGCGTCTTCGGCGCTGCCAATCCTTGCGCTGCGGTGTTGAGGGCGTCCTCAGCTGCGGCGACAGATGCTGGCGGGTGTGATGTGCGTGTGGCGGCAGGGGGCGGAGAAGCGGACATCTCTCCAGAGTAAAGGTTAGACGTTTGATGTCTAGTGTTTTGTGGGGAAGCTCTCCCGGCCCTGAAGGTGGGGGCCATAGAATGCGAGCGGGAGCCCGGCGGCCCGGCTGATCCGGCCGCAGCCGGTACCGGATGCGTGGGAGGAGCGGTTGTGAAGGCTGTGCAGGCAGTGGAGGTCGAGAAGAAGTACGACGTCGGCGATGATGCCGTAGTGCCGCAGCTCCAGGACCTTCCCGGAGTAGCGAGGGTGGGGGAGGCCCACACCGCCGAATTGGAAGCCGTCTACTTCGACACCGGCCAGCGGACCCTGCAGTCCCGCCGCATCACCCTGCGGCGGCGGACAGGAGGGGCCGACGCCGGATGGCACCTTAAGCTTCCGGCGGAAGCGACGTCGCCCGGGGAAGCCGGCCCCCGGAATCTCGTGCAGGGCGCCGTTCCTGAAGGTGCGCCCAAGGCGGAGTCCGAACCCCCGCGGCGGCGCGAGCTGCACGCCCCGCTGGGCCAGCCCGACGTCGTTCCCGACATCTTGCTGGCCTACGTGCAGGCCTTTGTGCGCGGGAACCCCCTCGTGCCCGTGGTGCGGCTGAAGACCGAGCGGACAACCTACCCGCTCTACGGACCTGACGGCGTGCACCTGGCCGACCTCGCAGACGACAGGGTGGACGCCCAACCCTTCGGCGGCGGCGCGGCCGCCGGCGGGAAGCGCTGGCGCGAATGGGAACTGGAGCTGGTCCATGGATCAACCAGCCTGTTTGAACCTGCCGGCCAGGTCCTCGCCGCCGCCGGCGCCCGCCGGGCCGGCCACGCGTCCAAGCTGGCCAAGGCGCTCGGGGCGGGCGGAACGGCGAAGGTTCCGGGCAGCGAAACGGGCGGCGGCACCGCCCTGCTGGCGGGGAAGAAGGCTCCGGCGGCCGCCGTCGTCACCGTCTTCCTGGCGGGCCAGCTCAATCAGCTTCTTGAGCGCGACGCCGGAGTGCGCTTGGAGGAGCCGGAGGCGATTCACGACATGCGCTCGGCCGCCCGCCGGATGCGGTCTGCGCTCGCCGCCTACCGCAAGCTCTACCGTGCCGTTCCCGTGCGTCGCCTGCGTGACGAGCTCTCATGGCTGGGCGGGGTGCTCGGTGCGCCCCGGGATGCCGAGGTGCTGCGCTCCCGTTTGCTGGGCCAGGTGGCTGAACTGCCGCCGGGCGAGGGGACCGAAGCAGCCCGGGACTTCCTGGACCGCCGCGCCGGAGCAACGTTCGACGCCGGGTACCGGCTCCTGCAGGAGGCGCTGGCGTCCGAGCGCTACTTCCGGCTCCTGGACAGCCTCGAGGATTTCCGGGACACCCCGCCGGTCCGCGGCACCGCCGTGGAGCCGGGGCGGCGCGCGGTGGCGAAAGCGGTGGACAAGGCGGCCAAGCGGATCCGGCGTTCCCATAAGGCGGCCTCGCACGCCCGCCGGGGAAGCGAGCGTGAAACCGCCCTCCACCAGGTGCGCAAGGATGCCAAGCGGCTGCGGCATGTCGCAGAATCTGCGGCGGCAGTCAGCGGCAAACGCGCCCGAAAGGTAGCCAAGGCCGCGCACCGGCAGCAGAAGATCCTCGGCGATTACCACGACGCCGTCATTGCCCGGGACCTACTGGCCGGACTGGGCTCCGAAGCGCCGCCGGCGGCCGCAGATGCGTTTGCGGCCCTGCTGGCCAGGCAGCATGAGCTGATGTCCGCAGCGGAGAAGAAGTACCGCAAGGCGCGCAGGAAGTCACGGCACCTCCTGCGGGGCGGCGTCCTCTAACCCCCTGTTTGCGTCATCAGATCGGGTCCCTGAAACCCTGTGTCAGGGACCCCGATCTAGAAGCGCAACGCGGGTCAGGGGCGAGTTCCCGTGGGCAGCGTGAGGATCTCGGCCCCGTCCTCGGTGATGGCGATGGTGTGTTCGGTGTGCGCCGTCCGGCAGCCCGTGGAGCTGCGGAGCGTCCAGCCGTCCGCGTCAGTGACGAGTTCGGCCGTATCCGCCATGATCCACGGTTCCAACGCAAGCATCAGTCCGGGGCGGAGCTTGAAGCCGCGTCCGGGCCGGCCCATGTTGGGCACGTGCGGATCCTGGTGCATGGTGGAGCCGATGCCGTGGCCGCCGAACTGCCTGTTGATGGGGTAGCCGGCATCGGTGAGGACGCGGCCGATGGCGTAGGAAACGTCCCCGATCTTGGCATTCGGGCCTGCGGCTGCGATGCCTGCGGCGAGGGCGCGCTCGGTGGCATCGATCATGGCCACGCTTTCGGCTGGCCCTGAACCGCCCACCAGGAAGCTGATGGCGGCGTCTGCGGCAATGCCGTCCTTGACGACGGCGAGGTCAAGGGTCAGCAGGTCCCCGTCTGCCAGCGCGTAGTCGCGGGGGAGCCCGTGCAGCACGGCGTCATTGACGCCGGTGCAGATGTAGTGCCCGAACGGCCCGCGCCCAAAGGACGGTGCGTAGTCCACGTAGCAGGATTCGGCGCCCGCCTCGGTAATCATCTCCGCGGTCCAGCGGTCGATCTCCAGCAGGTTCGTACCCACGGTGGCTCGGCCCTTCATTGCCTGGAGGATGTCGGCCACCAGGGCGCCCGTGACCCGGGCCTTGGCGATCTCGGCGGGGTTGAGGATTTCGATCATGCGGTGCCCTTTCCGGTGGCTGGCTGGTTCCGTAGGTGGCTTCCTGTGTTTCCAGCAGGGTTCACGGCCAATAACTATACCGGTCATATTATCCCGGTATTATCATTGGAACTATGGTCAGACTGCCGCTTACCCCCGAAGAAGTCCAGCGCGGACAGCGCCTCGGTGCGCTGCTGCGGCGTGCCCGGGGCGACCGCTCGATGCTTGAGACGGCGCTCGACGCCCTGGTGTCTCCGGAGACCCTGCGGAAGATCGAGTCGGGCCGCGTGGCCACGCCTGCTTTTCCCACCATTGCGGCCATCGCCGACGTCCTGGGGCTTTCCCTCGACGCAGTGTGGGCCGAGATCAATGAACCGCCGCCAGGGACCGGCCGGGCCACCGCCCGCACGGCTCCACAGCGGCTCGCGTCCTAGGCTCCGGCACCGGGCCCGCTCCCCTCGGTCGGGCGGCTATTTCCCCTGCCGCGCGGACAGACGGGCCACGGCCAGGGCCAGCCACAGCTGCACCCGGTCCGCCGTGACCGAGGGATCGTACCCGGTCAGTTCGGTGATCTGGGCCAGCCGGTACCGGACAGTGTTCCGGTGCAGGGTGAGCTGCTCCGCCACGGCCGCCACCGAGCCGTTGTTGGTCAGGTAGCTCTCCAGCGTGGTCATCAGCTCGGCGCCGTGCGCGGCATCGAAGGCCCGCAGCGGGTTCAGCGATTCGTGGGCCATGTCCGCCAGGGGCACGTCCTCGCTGGCCAGCAGGAGCGAGGTCAGGCTCAACCGTTCAGGCTCGTTGACCGGCAGCCCGTGGCCTGCGGCATCGCGGGCCTCGAAGTAGCTCCAGCGCAGGCCGTTCGGCTTCGTGTAGGCGCCGCCGATGCCGATGGTGGCGTGGATGCCCGCCTCAGCCAGGTGGTCGCTGAGCTGGCGCGCCAGGGCCGGCGCCGCGCCGCCGTCGTCGTTGATCACCACCACCAGGTCCTTGCCCACGACGGCGGCCACGGCGCCTTCCAGCGCACGCGGAACCGATGTGCTCCCCAAGGCCTTGTTGTGGGCAGGGGAGAAAGCCAGCAGCACCACGTTCTTGCGGGTGCTGTTGATGCCCACCCCGGCCAGCCTCCGCTGGGCCTCACTGGTCTCAAGGGCGCCGTGGATGACGTCCTCGAGCACTTGGCCGCACAGGGCACGCTGCGCCTGCCGCTGCTTGACCATGTTGTTCAGCTCCACGCTGATGAGGTTCTGCGCATAGCCCACGATTCCCGTGTCCTCGAACGGCTGGCGGACCCAGAGCGTGCAGGCGTCGCGGCGGCCGGTGGGGATGGGAAAGGATGACCAGGCATCGGCTGCGGGGGCGGCGGTGCTGCTGTTGTACAGCTGGGCCGTGAACTGCGTGAGCGCGATGTCCGTGCGGAGCATGCTGCCGAGCTGCTTGAGCAGTTCGGCGAGGCCGCCGCCGGTCAGCAGCGCACGGGCCAGGATCTGGTGCCCGGCGATCAGGCGTTCGAGCTTGGAGTAGTGGTCCGCGGACTGCGCATCCGCCACCAGTTTGGTGATGGCGATGAAAGGGGTCTCGTACGGGACTTCCACCACGGGCAGGCCCCACCGGTTTGCCTCCGCCAGCAGCGCCGGCGGCACCGCCTCGTGCGAGAGCCCCACTCCGAATCCGATCCCCACGGCGCCGGCCCGCTGGACCTGGCGGACAAAGCGGCGCTGCTCCGGGGCGGACTTCAATCTCAGCCCCGTGGTGAGGATCAGTTCGCCGCCGTTCAGGAACCGCTGCGGGTCCTCCAGCTCCGTGACGGCAACCCAGTTGATGTCCTGGTGCCAGGTGGTCTCGGCAACCCCTGCCTTGGACAGCTTCAGGGAGTTCACGCCCAGCAGGGCGGCGAGGGAAATGGCCATGGAACAAGGATACGGGGATGCTGGACAACCGCACTAAGCCTCTGCGCGAAGGGTGTGCAGGTGGCTATTCACTCGGGTTGGGGGCTGGCATAGGCTCAAGGCAGTTCCATCCATCCGCCGTGGTCTCCGCCGGGCGCGTTGGCCCCTAAGAAAGAGGTTGCACACCGTGGTCCAAACCTTGCAGAACTTCATCAACGGGAAGTTCGTCACTCCCGCCGGCACCGAGGTGCTGGACGTGGTCAACCCCACCAACGGGGAAGTCGTGGCCCACTCGCCGATCTCTGTGCAGGCGGACGTGGACGCCGCCATGGCTGCTGCCGCGGAGGCGTTCAAGAGCTGGAAGCACGCAACCCCCGGCCAGCGCCAGCTGATGCTGCTCAAGCTTGCCGACGCCGTCGAGGCCAACAGCGACGAACTCGTTGAGGCCCAGCACCGCAACACCGGCCAGGTCCGCTCCCTGATCGCGTCCGAGGAAGTTGCCGCCGGCGCCGACCAGCTGCGGTTCTTCGCCGGTGCCGCCCGCATCCTTGAGGGCAAGTCTGCTGGCGAGTACTTCGAGGGCCACACCTCGTACGTCCGACGCGAGCCCATCGGCGTGGTGGCGCAGGTGGCCCCGTGGAACTACCCGTTCCTCATGGCCATCTGGAAGATCGGCCCGGCCCTGGCCGCCGGCAACACCGTGGTCCTCAAGCCCTCGGACACCACCCCGGAGTCCACGCTTGTCCTCGCCCGGCTGGCTGGAGAAATCCTGCCGGCAGGTGTCCTGAACGTTGTGCTTGGCACCGGCAAGACCGGCGCCATGATGGTGGACCACAAGGTCCCCGGCCTGGTGTCCATCACCGGCTCGGTCCGCGCCGGCATTGCCGTCGCTTCCGGCGCCGCCAAGGGCCTCAAGCGCGCTCACCTGGAACTTGGCGGCAAGGCACCCGCCATCGTCTTCAAGGACGCCGACATCAAGAAGAGCGCCGCGGCCATCGCCGAATTCGCGTTCTTCAACGCCGGCCAGGACTGCACCGCCATCACCCGCGTCCTGGTGGAGGACTCCGTGCACGACGACGTTGTCGCCGCCATGGTGGAGCACACCCGGACCCTGCACACCGGCTCGCAGAACGACGAAGACAACTACTTCGGGCCTTTGAACAACGTGAACCACTTCAACGCCGTCACGTCCGTGGTGGAGAATCTGCCGGCCAACTGCCGCATCGAAACCGGCGGCCACCGGGCGGGGGAGAAGGGCTACTTCTTCGAGCCCACCATCATCACCGGCGCCAAGCAGACCGATGACGTGGTGCAGCAGGAGACCTTCGGCCCCGTTATCACCGTCCAGAAGTTCAGCACTGAGGAGGAAGCCGTGGAGCTGGCCAACGGGGTTGAATACGCCCTCGCCTCCAGCGTCTGGACCACCGACCACGGCACTGCCATGCGCCTCAGCCGGGACCTCGACTTCGGGGCTGTCTGGATCAACACCCACATCCTCCTCACCGCCGAAATGCCCCACGGCGGCTTCAAACAGTCCGGCTACGGCAAGGACCTCTCCATGTACGGCGTGGAGGACTACACGCGCATCAAGCACGTCATGTCCGCCCTCGACTCCTAGAAGGAAAACCCCTCATGACCACCACTGCAGCAGACATCACTTACCGCCTGGAGCAGAAGCGCCGCGTCCAGGCCGACTTCCCCGGCCCCAAGTCCGTGGCATTGACCGAGCGCCGCAAGTCGGTCGTCGCGGCCGGCGTCGCCTCCAGCGTCCCGGTCTACGTGGCGGACGCTGACGGCGGCATCATCCAGGACGTCGACGGCAACTCCTTCATCGACCTCGGCTCGGGCATCGCGGTGACCAGCGTGGGAGCGTCCGATCCCGCCGTCGTCGGTGCCGTCAAGGAAGCCGTGGAGCACTTCACCCACACGTGCTTCATGGTCACGCCCTACGAAGGCTACGTGGCTGTGGCCGAGCAGCTGAACAGGCTCACCCCGGGCGACCACGAGAAGCGCACCGTGCTCTTCAACTCCGGCGCCGAGGCCGTGGAAAACGCGGTCAAGGTGGCCCGCCTGGCCACCGGGCGCGACGCCGTCGTGGCCTTCGACCACGCCTACCACGGCCGCACCAACCTCACCATGGCGCTGACCGCCAAGGCCATGCCGTACAAGACCAACTTCGGCCCCTTCGCCCCCGAGGTCTACCGGATGCCCATGAGCTACCCGTACCGCGAGGAAAACCCCTCGATCACCGGTGCCGAGGCAGCCAAGCGCGCCATCACTGCCATCGAGAAGCAGATCGGCGGCGACCAGGTGGCCGCGATCATCATCGAACCCATCCAGGGCGAAGGCGGGTTCATCGTCCCGGCCGACGGCTTCCTGCCGGCACTGGCGGCCTGGGCCAAGGACAAGGGCATCGTCTTCATCGCCGACGAGGTCCAGTCCGGCTTCTGCCGCACCGGTGAATGGTTCGCCGTCAACCACGAAGGCGTCGTCCCGGACATCATCACCATGGCCAAGGGCATCGCCGGCGGCATGCCGCTGTCCGCCATCACCGGCCGGGCAGACCTGCTCGACGCCGTCCACCCGGGCGGCCTCGGCGGCACCTACGGCGGCAACCCGGTGGCCTGCGCTGCTGCGCTGGCGTCCATCGGCTCCATGGAGGAGTACATCCTCAATGCCCGCGCCAAGCACATCGAGGAACTGGCCACCACCAGGCTCAGCGCCCTGCAGGAGGAACTGGCCGGCGCCGGCTCCGCAGTGATCGGTGACATCCGCGGCCGCGGCGCAATGCTCGCCATCGAACTGGTCCAGGCAGGCTCCAAGGAGCCCAACCCGGAACTGACCAAGGCCGTTGCCGCCGCCTGCCTGAAGGAAGGCGTCATCATCCTCACCTGCGGCACCTACGGCAACGTCATCCGGCTGCTCCCGCCGCTGGTCATCACCGATGAGTTGCTGAACGACGGCCTCGATGTCCTGGCCGCCGCCATCAAGGCCAACGCCTAGGCAGGCACCACGGCCAACGCCTCAACAGCAGGCCGCCAAGCACCACGGCAGCACCCCCGCACTGCGGGGGTGCTGCTTTTTGGTTAACAAGTGTTTTCGCGTTTTCGGTGCCCTTCTACCGGGGTAACTACCCACTCCCCGCGCCGGGGAAGGCGGACTACCTAATGCCCCCTACTTGCCTGCCCGGCAAACACCTAACCACCCGGTAGTTAAGGCAGGTTGCGGTAAGTATCCCCAAGAATTTTTTGGAGTACTTGGTACTCGTGTTAACCATCCTCAGCTACTCGTAACTTGGACACACCGGGACCCCGGAAAGCGGCCCCTGGAGTGCATCTTTGAGGAGTTTCCGGACGGCGAAGCCCCTCCACAATGACGAACGCCTCACAGCGAAGCGAGTAAGCGCCTACCAACATCCGGACGGCGGCACAGGGTTCCAGCGGCGGCAGCGGCATCACCCCAAACCGGCAAAGGACATCCTGCACAACACAGAGGGGAAACGACGCGATGCAGTTGTCGTACACAGCAAGGGAGGGCCTCCGATGAGGGACATCGAAAGCTTTGCAGTGCCCGCACAGGCCACCTTCGGCCGGGACGGGGCCATGTTCGAAGGCCTGCTCGATTTCGTAGCCCAGCTGAGCCTGGTGCTGTGGGGGCTGGTGGTCCTCACTGTGGTGATCCGCTTCGTTGGCGTGGGCATGTATCGCAGGGGTGCCACCCGCAGGGCACTTGCTGCTGCGCTGGCGGCGCCTGTTCTGACGCCCGGTCCGGTGGCCGCCATGGAAACCCGGACTGAGCGTTCCCCAGCCGGACTCATCGAGGTCATGGCGGCGGACGCCGCCTTCCGGGAAGGCCTGCAGCCCGCCGAGGTTCCTGCCACCGTGGCCGCGCCCGTCCAGGTGCACCGCCGCATCTTCCGCAGCCGGCGCCGGCAGATGCCCGCTCTCGCCAGCTCCACGGAGGGGTGAGCGTGGATTTCGCACTCGTCATCTTCTGGCTGTTCGCCGGCGTCAGCATCCTCTACGTCGTGCACTTCGGCCTCTACCTGGCGGGCGCCAACTTCTACGACATCTGGCAGCAGCGCCGCAAGGGAATGCGGGGCGTGCGGGCACCCGGTGAATTCCAGCCGGAATGCGCTGCATCGGCCACCTGGACCCGCCGGGCCCGCCCCGAGGTGCCCGGGCTGGTATCCATCGTCATCGCAGCCCACAACGAGGAAGCGGTGATCGTCAGGACCCTCGAGTCCATCGGCAAAAGCAGCTACCGGTCCTTTGAGGTCTTCGTCGCCGATGACGCGTCGACGGACCTGACCGGCAGGCTGGTCCGCGACTATCAGCTGCGGCACCCCACCATGGATCTGCACCTGGTCCGGATGCGCCGCAACATTGGCAAAGGCGCTGCGCTCAACTCGGTGCTCCGCCGGCACGCCCGCGGCCAGTTCGCCATGACCCTCGACGCCGATTCGATCATCGGTCCGGAAGCCATCACCAACGCGCTGTCCTACTTCGACGATCCGTGCGTGGCCGGAGTCGCCGCCAACGTGCAGATCCTGGAGGAGACCACCGTGCTCGGCATCCTGCAGCGTTTCGAGCACATGATCGGCTACCGCTCCAAGAAGTTCTTTTCCCTCCTGAACGCCGAATTCGTGGTGGGCGGCGTGGCCTCCACCTACCGGATGCGGGTGCTGCGGAAAGTGGACTTCTACGACACCGACACCGTGACCGAGGACATCGGGCTGAGCGCGAAGATCACCAACCTTGGCAACCGGCGTTTCCGGATGCTCTACGGTGCCGACGTGGTGGCCAAGACCGAGGGCGTGCTCTCGCTGCGCGCCCTGGCCAAGCAGCGTTACCGCTGGAAGTACGGCAGCATCCAGAACCTCATCAAGTACCGCGGCATGATGCTGAACCCGAGCCGAAGGTACACGCCCACCCTGACGTACTACCGGATGCCCATGGCCCTGCTGAGCGAATTCACGCTGCTGGTCTCGCCACTGGCCTGGACGTACGCCGTCTACTGGTCGCTGGCCACGCACACCCCTGCGTTGATCCTCGGGGCCTACGCCACCATCACGGCCTACACCCTGCTCACCGTGTGGATGGACGAGAACCTGACAGTGCGGGAACGAAGCCGGCTTTCCGTCTACGCCCCCACGGCCTACTTCCTTTTCTACATCATGGACCTGGTGCAGCTGACGGCGGCGCTTCGCTGCATCCTGCGCTCACGCGGCCTCTTCCGGCGTCCCGAAATCAACACGTGGAAGTCACCGCAACGGGCCGGCAGCCTGGTGGTGGCCAATGCCACGTAAGCGCCGGTGGTTCCTGCGTGTGCTGTTGAACCCGCTCGTGGTCATCATGGCTGTGGTGGCACTGATCACCGCCGGCTGGCTGGTGTACACGCGGGACAACGCCAGCATGGCCCAGGCACGGCCCGGCGCCAACCTGCTCCCCGCCTTCGACCCGTCGGCCGGGGTCACCCCCGCAGCGTCCGGCCAGCCGGACCCGGCCGGGCAAGTGGGCGGCTGGACCGTCCGGCGCAGCGGTACCGCAGAGACCTCGCTGGAGCTGGCCGCCGGAGAGCTGCAAAGCCAGGCACTCCGGCTGGACATCACCGGCTACACCGCGGGCGACGTCACGCTGACAACCCCCCGCGTGGACGTCAAGCCCCACCAGACCTACCTTTTCAAGGCCTTTGCCTCCAGCGACACCGACTTCACCCTTCTGGCCCGCCGGTTTCTGGCCGATGGCAGCACCGTCCTGGAACAGCTCCGGAACCCGCTGGAGCGGCCCGGGAACACCCCTTACACGGTGAGCGATGCCTTCGACAGCGGCGAGGCGACAATCGCCGTCGAGTACGTCTTTCGGCTGGCATCGGACGGCGCACTCAAGATCGAAGGAGCCTATCTGGAGCCGGCCAGCGACGTCCTGCTCCTGCCCTCCCCGCCGCCCGGGCCGAACCTGATCCCGAACCCTGGCCTCACGGGAATCCAGCCGGCCGGACCTGATGCATGGTCCCCCTATGCCTCCGGGGCACTGACGGCGGAGTCCGGCCGGAGCCAGGACCCAGGCGGCAGTTACCTCTGGACCCGCATCTCAAACTACAAGTCCGGCGAGGCCAAGTGGCAGTACCAGCCCGTCCCGGTGACCGGTGACAGGTCCTTCGAATTCGGCGCCACCTACCGGTCCGACCGCGAGGTGGATGTGGTGGCCGAGTTCGAGCTCGCCAACGGGGGCCGCGCGTTCCAAAGCCTTGAGACCGTGCTGCCGGCCGGAGAATGGACAACCGTCAGCGAGGCGTTCCAGGCGCCCGCCGGAGCCACCTCGGCAATGGTCACGCTGGTGGCCCACGGGGACGGCACCACCAGCGTCCGCAACTACTCGCTCACCGACACCACGAAGCCCGGCCCCCTCCGCTGGAGCCAGCCCATGGTCTCGATCACCTTCGACGACGGCTGGCAATCGGTGTACGACCGCGCACTTCCGCTGCTGGACCAGCACGGTTTCCGGTCCACCCAGTACATCAACGCCAGTTCCATCGAGACGCCCAACTTCATGACTGCAGCCGAAGTGCAGCAACTGCACCAGGCCGGACACGAAATCGCCGCGCACAGCTACGAACACGTGGACCTGACCTCCATCGGGACGGACCGCCTGGACGACCAGGTCCGCAAGAGCGAAGAGGCGCTGGCAGCGGCCGGCTTTGAAACCAGGGACCTGGCACCCCCGTACGGCCGCCACGACCCGCAGGTGGACTGGTACGCCAACAAATACTTCGACATCGTCCGCGGCACGGACGACGGCATCAATACCCGGCAAAGCCTGGACAAGCAGGACCTGAAGGTCTTCTACGTGACCGACCAGACCACCATGGCCACCCTGTCTGAAGCGCTCGCCGAGACAGCCCGGATGAACGGATGGCTCATCCTCGTCTACCACCAGATCGCCACTCCACAGTCCACCGGAACCCAGGAGCACAGCATCGCGGCGGACCGGAGCACCATCACCAGCGACGTCCTCGCCGCCCAGCTTCAGCTCGTAGACGACAGCAACATCGAGGTCCAGCCGGTCATGCAGGCCTTCGAAAAGCTACAGGGACCCTGACCAGACTTCGGCGGTGTAACCCGGCGCCGCCGGCCACAAAAAGAACGGAACAGCACATGACCGGAACCAGATCCAGCTTGGCGCCCTGGCGCGTCAAGCTCATGAGCACCGTGGTGGCGGTGGTGGCCATGGCCGCCGCGCTGCTGACGCCCGGGGCGGCCAACGCGGCCGTGGACAACCCCGCACCAGGCCCCCTGGTGTCCTTCACCTTCGATGACGGTGCCCAAAGCGCACTGACGCAGGCAGCGCCGACCCTCCAGAAGTACGGGCTGACAGGCACGAACTACGTCATCACCGGCTGCGTCGGAATGACAACCGTACCCAACACCTGCCGCGCCGACACCGATGTGCCCTACATGACGTGGAGCCAGATCCTGCAGCTGCAGAACACCTACGGCTGGGAAATCGGATCACACACCGTCAACCACCAGTGCCTCGTCAGCGTTGGCAATGACTGCCAGGCGAACAAGCTGACTGCAGCCCAGGTGGAGGCCCAGCTGGCAAACAGCAAGTCGGCACTGGCCGCCCAAGGCATCAACGCCACGGCCTTTGCGCCGCCCTACGGCGACTACGACATGCCGACCATTGCGCGCGTAGCCAAGTACTACAGCTCCATGCGCGGCTTCGCTGACACGGGCAACAACATCTGGCCCCTCGGCGACTACCTGCTCCGCAACGTCCCGGTCCAGGAGGTCACCACACCGGTGGCCGCGCTGAAGGCCCAGGTGGACGCGGCCATCGCCAACAAGCAATGGGTGGTCTTCACGTTCCATGACATCCGGCCCAACCCGAGCCAGGTCCCCGATGACTACCAGTACGGCACCGCGGAACTGGACCAGCTCGCCGCCTACGTGAAGACCAAGGTGTCGGCCGGGCAAATCCGCAACGTCAACGTCAGCAAAGGCCTTGTCACCGGTTCACCGAACCTGATGCCCAACCCGACGTTCAACACCGGAATCGCCGACGGATGGCGCACCGATGCACCCGCCGCCATCACTGCCGACGCCGCGACCAACGGCAGCTTCCCGGACGCGGCCCGGTCCATCAAGATGGTTTCCGGGACGGCCACGGGGCACCTGTTCTCACCGGCCGTGGCGGTGTCACCGACCACGAACTACCTGTTCAAGTCCTACCTGAACGTCGCCGCCATCACCACCGGCGAAGTGGGCTTCTACGTGGACGAATACAACGCGGCCGGGCAGTGGATCTCCGGACAGTTCCGCAAGCGCGAGAACACCAGGTGGGTGGAGGCCATGAACTTCACCTACACGCCCAGCTCCACCAATGTGGCCAAGGCGAGCCTCCAAGTGTGGGTGACAGGCACCGGCATCACGGCCTACCTGGATAACGTGCAGCTGCTCGCACTGACCGCAGGGACCACCCCGCCGCCGCCAACGTCCACCAACCTGGTGGCCAACGGCACCTTCGACGCCGGCATCGGCTCGGGCTGGACCACCGACTCCGCGCCCACCATCGTGGCGGACGCAGCCAACCACGGGAGCCCCGCCAACCCGGTCAACTCCGTCAAACTGACGGCCACAACGGCGAACAAGCACCTGTTCTCACCCCAGGTGGCGGTGACTGCAGGGGCCTACAACATTGCCGGGTACCTGAACGTCACAGCCCGCACCAGCGGTGAGGTGGGCTTCTACATCGACGAGTACAACGCGGCCGGACAATGGATCTCCGGGCAGTACAAACTCGGCGTGGCGGCCTCAGGAGTGACCAACGTGGACCTGACCTACTCGCCAAGCACCACCGCGGTGGCGAAGGCAAGCTTGCAGGTCATCGTCCAGGCCAACTCCGGACTGCAGGCATATTTCGACGACGTCCGCTGGACCAGGCCCTGACGCCCGCTCCAGGATTGAGGTCACCATATGGGAGGAAACAGGATGGCCTGGCGCCCGCGCGCAGTGATCGTGCTGGCGTCCGGCATCCTGCTCGCCCTTGCCGGCTGCACGCCGGACAACCCGGAGCCTGACATGGTGGTGGACCTGCTTCAGCAGGACTGGCAGCACACGCCCGGGGTGACGCCCGACGGCGGCGGGTTGCGGGTGGCGGCCACCTCACGGAGCATCGTGGAACAGGACGGCGGGGGAGGCCAGCCCAACCCGCCGGTCAACCTGGCCGGAACCCACCTCGTGGCCACAGGCGACTTCAGCCTCAGCGCAGCGTTCACCGACGTGACGGCCGATGCTTCCCTGACCGTCTACGACAGCCCTCCGGTGATCGCCGACGAATTCCGGATTGAACCCGCCGGCCTTCGGCTCACCCTGCGCGGCGATGACCTGGACATCGCGGTGTTTGACGGCTCACGCCAGAAGTCCGTCACAAATCCCCAGCCGGCACACGATGAGCGCGTCAAGCTCCAGGACCCCGGGGCCGAACTTACGGTGCGCCGGTCAGGGGACAAGCTCGAGGTGGCCAGCGGAGGGGACACTGTGCTGTCGCAGTCCCTTCGCGGCATCTTCGGCTCCGGGCAGCTGTGGCTGGGACTCGCGAGCGACGGCGGCTCGTTCCAGGTCAGCTCCCTCACCGCCACCGCTCCCGGCGGCGCCTCACTCAGCACCGCGGGCCCCGCCGTCGAGCAGGCAAGCCAGCTGCCCGATGGCCTGCAGGCGCTGGCCGCACGGATTCGTCCGGACTTCAGGATCGGTGCCGCGGTGGCACTCGGCCCGCTGGCCTCGGACGCCGACTACGGGCGGGTGCTCGTAGGGAATTTCGGCGCCATCACCCCGGAGAACGCCATGAAGGCGCAGAATCTTTCCCCGCAGCAGGGAACCTACACCTTCGAAGAGGCGGACGCGATCCTTGCGGTCGCCGAAAGCAAGGGCATGGCCGTGCACGGCCACACCATTGCCTTCACGGAGGCAATGCCCCGCTGGATGCAGGAACTTCCCGCGGGCACCGAAGCGGAGCGCAGCGTCAGTGCACAGGCCCTGCTCGACTACGTCACCGCCGTCGTGACGCATTTCAGGGGCCGGCTCGATTCGCTGGACGTCGTCAATGAACCCTTTGACGTCGACCAAGGCACGGGCTTGCAGCAGAACATCTGGTATCGCGTCTTCGGACCGGCCTACCCGGCCGTCGTATCCCAGGCCGTCTACGCGGCCGATCCGCAGGTGAAGCAGTACATCAACGAGAACGGGGCGGACGTTCCGGGGCGCCGCCAGGACGCGCTGCTCAAACTCGCCCTGGACACGAATGCGGTGGGCGGGCACATTTACGGCGTGGGCCTCCAGGCCCACGTCTACAACCTCGAAACCGATGCCATCCCGGCCGGCGAGCTCACCAAGACACTGCGGAACTTCAAGGACGCCGGGCTGCACGTCCGCATCTCGGAAAACGACGTGGCCGACGACGACGGCACGGACGTCCAGGCCGAGCAGTACGCCACCGTCCTGGCCACCTGCCTGCGCTCCAGCGCCTGCGTCTCTTACACCACCTGGGGCGTGGACAACCGGTACGACTGGCTGATCGACGACGACGGCAGCCTGCAGCAAGGCCACGACTACCTGTTCGAAAACGGGAAGCCGACCCCGCCCTATGACGCGATGCGGAAAGCGCTGGGCGGCTGACCCTGGCCGTTCAGCCGGCGGCCCGCACCGGAGTCCGACGTTTGGACAGCGCGTTAGTCCGGGCGGTTCGAAGCATGTCCACGGTGAGCAGCAGCAGCGCCACCCACACCACGCCAAAGCCGATCCAGCGCTCCGTGGTCATGGCTTCACGGAACACCACGAGCGCCACGATGAACTGCAGGACCGGGGCGAAATACTGCAGCAGGCCGATGGTGGTCATCGGCAGCCGGCGCGCGGAAGCGCCGAAGAAGATCAGGGGAACCGCGGTGATCACCCCGGAGGCCAGCAGAAGCCAGAAGTGCCCGGCACCCTGGGTGGTCAGGGTGGCGGCACCCGAAACGCCGAGGGCCACCATGGCGGCGGCCGCGAACGGTGCCAGCACCACGGTTTCCACGCTGAGGCTTGTCACTGCGTCCACCCGGGGGCCCACCCGCTTCTTCACGAAGCCGTACAGGCCAAAACTGAACGCCAGCGTCAGCGCAATCCAGGGCAGCTTGCCGTAGGAGTAGGTGAGCACCCCCACCGCAATGAAACCGATGACGACGGCGGCCCACTGCAGAGGCCGCAGCTTCTCCTTGAGGACGAACACGCCGAGCAGCACGGAGACCAGCGGGTTGATGAAGTAGCCCAGCGAGGTTTCCACCGCCTGGTTGGTGGTCACACCGTACGTATACGTGAGCCAGTTGACGGCGATCAGGAAGGCCGCCAGCGCCAGGGAACCGAAGACTGCCCGGTTGCGGAGTGCGGCGATCAGGGCGGGCCACGCCCTGGTCACCGTGACCAGCAGGGCGCAGAACAGCAGGGACCACACCACGCGGTTGGCCACGATTTCGACGGCGCCGGCGGGCTTGAGCACGAAGAAGTACAGCGGGAGCAGCCCCCACAGCCCGTACGCTCCGATGCCGAAGAGGATTCCCGCCGTCGTGTCCTTGTCCGCGGCCTTGGTGGCCGCCGCGTCCGAACGGGCCGGGGCAGTAGCAGGGGGATGAGAGGCGGGGGAGGAGGAAGCATCGGGGTTCGGCACGGAACCCATAACATCAGCAGCGGGCACGGTATTCCAAGCGGCGGGTCCGAAATCCGGCAATTAGTCAGTACGCTTGCTTTCATGGATTGTGCCTACCTGCCGGACGTGGCCCCATGAGGCTCCGGCGCAGCAACGCCTCGGGCCGTGGCTACCGCCGGATTGCCGCCGGAAAAGGTTTCAGCTACCGGGACCTTGACGGATCAACGCTGCCGCCAGGCCCGGTGCGGGAGCGGCTGGAAAGCATCGGTATTCCGCCGGCGTGGACCGACGTGTGGATTGCCCCGTTCGAAAACGGGCACATCCAGGCCACGGGCGTGGACGCTGTGGGCCGCCGGCAGTACATCTACCACCCGCAATGGCGGGAGCGGAAGGACCGGCTCAAGTTCGACCGTTCGCTGCAGCTCGCCGAGTCGCTGCCGGTAGCCCGCCGCCGGGTCACCATGGACCTGCGCAGCGAAGGGTTCACGCGCGAACGCGTGCTGGCCGGAGCCTTCCGGATGCTGGACAGCGGGTCCCTGCGGGTGGGATCGGAGCGGTACACCAACGAGAACGGCAGCCGCGGACTGGCCACACTGCTGTGCGCCCACGTCCAGGTGCGCAAGGACCGGATCCTGCTCAGCTTCCCGGCCAAAAGCGGCAAGGACTGGGAGTCCGAAATCCGCGACGCCGACCTCGCCGCCCTGGTGCGGCTGCTCAAACGGCGCGGTGGCAACGCCCGGCTGCTGGCCTACAAAGACGGCCGGAGCTGGCGGCCGGTCACCAGCGCGGACATCAACGCCTACGTCAAGGAACGCACCGGCTCCGACTTCACGGCGAAGGACTTCCGCACCCTGCGCGGCACCCTGGCAGCGGCGGCCAGCCTGGCCCGGACCGGAACGCAACCAACCGTGGCCAAGCGGAAGCGGGCTGTCAGCCGGGCCATGATGGACGCGGCCGAGGTACTGGGGAACACGCCGTCGATTGCCCGCAAGAGCTACGTGGACCCGCGCGTCGTGGACCACTTCAACGACGGCGAAACCATCGACCCCCACCGGATCGAGTCCGCCGAAGCTGAGCTCCGCGCCCTGCTGTACCGCGAAGGTGACGTTGTACCGCTGGCGAAAAGCGGCTGAGGCCTAGAATGGGAAGCTGTTGCGCCACCCAACGAGGCGCACCCCGCGAATCATGCATGTGATCAGGCCAGAAGGGCTCCCGGTGTCCACTCCCAGCGCTACCAGCTCCACCCGTCCCCTCCGCGTCGCCATTGTGGGCGCAGGACCGGCGGGCGTCTATGCTGCGGACATCCTCACCAAGTCCAGCGGCGTGAAGGACGGAGACTTCGAGGTCAGCATCGACCTGTTCGAGGCCTATCCCGCACCCTACGGCCTGATCCGCTACGGCGTGGCCCCGGACCACCCCCGCATCAAGGGCATCGTCAACGCCCTGCACAAGGTCCTGGACCGCGGCGACATCCGCTTCCTGGGCAACGTGACGTACGGCCGCGACCTCACCCTCCACGATTTCCGCGCCTTCTATGACGCCGTGATCTTCTCCACGGGGGCCATCAAGGACGCGGACCTGGACATTCCGGGCATCACCCTCCAGGGATCCTTCGGCGGCGCGGACTTCGTCTCCTGGTACGACGGCCACCCGGACGTTCCGCGTGACTGGCCGCTGGAGGCCAAGGAAATCGCCGTCATCGGCAACGGCAACGTGGCCCTGGATGTGGCCCGCATGCTGGTCAAGCACCCGGAGGAGCTCCTCACCACGGAAATCCCGGACAACGTCTACCAGGGACTGAAATCTTCACCGGTCACGGACGTGCACGTCTTCGGCCGCCGCGGCCCGGCACAGGTGAAGTTCACCCCGCTGGAACTGCGCGAACTCAGCCATATGAATGATGTGGACATCGTCCTGTACCCCGAGGACTTCGAGTTCGACGAAGCCTCGGACGAGGCCATCCGCAGCAACAACCAGATCAAGACCATGGTGAACACGCTCACCAACTGGCTGGTGGAGGAGCACGCGGAATCCGAGAATCCCTCCTCCCGCAGGCTGCACCTGCACTTCCTGCACAGCCCCGTGGAGATACTTCCGGAGGGCGGGGACTCCGCCGGCGGCAAGGTGGCGGGCATCAAATTCGAGCGCATGCAGCTCGATGGCACCGGCAATGCCAAGGGCACGGGGGAGTACGTGGAGTACCCGGTCCAGGCCGTCTACCGCGCCATCGGCTACCACGGCTCGGCGCTGGACGAACTGGAATACGACGCCAAACGCGGCGTCATCCCCAACGAGGGCGGCCGGGTGCTGGACGCCGCAGGCAACCCCGTCCCGGGCATCTACGCCACCGGCTGGATCAAACGCGGCCCGGTAGGGCTCATCGGCCACACCAAGGGCGATGCCCTGGAAACCATCGGCTTCCTGCTGGAAGACCGCCTCACGCTGCCGGCGGCCAGCAACCCCGACCCGCAGGCCATCATCGACCTGCTGGAGGAACGCGGCATCGAGTACACCACGTGGGAGGGCTGGAACAGGCTCGATGCCCACGAGGCAGGCCTCGGCGCCGCCTGGACCGGACCGGAAGGCCTGGATCACGTGGTCCGCGAGCGCATCAAGGTGGTTCCGCGCGAGGACATGATCCGCATTTCCCGCGGCTGAGGCCCCGCTCCCGCCGGGGACCGGTGCCCGCTACAATGGCGAGCATCCCTTGGCCGGCGTGCTGACGCCGTGTCCTAAGACAGCACAGCAGCACAGCAGCACAGGAGTTCGATGAAGAACCTCACCCAGCCGGAGCCGCTGCAGCGCAGTGCCCTCGCCGCCCACGAGAAACTCGATGGCGGCCGCTTTCCTGATGCTCCCGACATTCCCGGCCTGCGCTCGCTGATCAGGGAGTCCTGGCTGCGCTCGGCCGGGTTCAAGGCCAACCCGGACAACCCCGCCGCGCCGCTGGCCATGGACCACGACGAGCTTGAGGACTACCGGAGCCGGCATCCGCTGGCCACCATCATGCCGGTCATCAACAAGCTGCTGGTCCAGCCCAGCCACGACACCGGGCTCCTGGTGGCGGTGGGCGACGAGGTGGGCCGGCTGCTGTGGGTGGACGGGGATCCGTCCCTGCAGCGCCGCGCGGAAGGCATGATGTTCGTTGCCGGCGCCGACTGGTCCGAAGCTACGGTCGGCACCAGCGCCCCGGGCACTGCCCTGGCGCTGGGCCGCGGGATCCAGATCGCCGGCGCCGAGCACTACCAGCGGGCCGTCCATCCCTGGAGCTGCACTGCCGTCCCCTTCCACGACCCCGATTCCGGCGCGCTGCTGGGGGTTGTGGACATCACCGGAACGGCGGCCGCGGTGGCCCCGCACACCCTGTCCCTGGTGGAGGCCACCGTGGCGGCAGCCCAGGCGCAGCTGCGGGTGGAGCGGCTCCAGGCCGCGGCGCAGCTGGCGGCCACGCCCGTACGACGCCGTTCCACGGCATCCGAGGCCCGCGCACCGGGCGCCGGTGCCCGGGAAGGGAGCCTGTACCGTAACAGCCTCCAGTTGCTGGGACGTGACCAGGCACTGCTGAGCATCGACGGCAAGACAGTTGCGTTGTCCGCCCGGCACAGCGAGATCCTGGCCCTGCTGAGCACGCACCCGGACGGGCTGAGCGCCGAGGAACTGTGCGTCCTGCTCTACCCGGCCGAGGGTTCCAGCATCACCCTGCGGGCCGAAATGGTGCGCCTGCGGAAGGTCCTGCAACAGCTCGACCCCGGCGCCGTGCCCGAATCCCGGCCCTACCGGCTCCCGCTGGACCTGGTGCCGGACAGCGGCCAGGTGCTCAGCTGCCTGCAGCGCGGCGCCCACCGCATTGCGCTGGAAATCTACCGGGGCGCAGTGCTGCCCAGGTCCGAGGCGCCGGGCATCGCCGATCTCCGGAACAAGGTCTCGTCACTCCTGCGCGAGGCTGTCCTTACCGATGGCAGTGCCGATTCGCTGCTCCGCTACGCCGCGCTCCCCGAGGCAAGGGACGACGTCGGGATCCGCCGTGCTGCGCTCCGCCTCCTGCCGCCGCGCTCACCCAAGCGCGCCGCCGTCGTCGCCGAACTGGAACGGCTGGAAGCCGAACTCAGCGCCTAAGGCGTGGCGCGCCGTCGTACGCGCCCCAAAAGGTTGCGGTGACCTGCGTCACCTTGTTGCAACGTTGCTGCAACCCCCCTGCTCCTACGCTGGCTGCATCGGCTCATCCCGTACGGGAAAGCCTTCTGCACAGCAAAGGAGCTACGCAATGACCGTTTACGCACAGCCGGGTACCGAGGGCTCGAAGGTCACCTTCAAGGACCGTTACGAGAACTGGATCGGCGGCGAATGGGTGGCCCCGGTCAAGGGCCAGTACTTCGAAAACATCACCCCGGTGACGGGCAAGGCGTTCTGCGAAGTGGCCCGCGGCACCGCAGAGGACATCGAACTCGCGCTCGACGCCGCACACAAGGTTGCACCGTCCTGGGGCAAGACGTCCGTGGCCGAGCGCGCCGCCATCCTGAACAGGATCGCGGACCGCATCGACGAAAACCTCGAAATGCTGGCCGTCGCCGAATCCTGGGACAACGGCAAGCCCGTCCGCGAAACCCTCAACGCCGACCTCCCGCTCGCCGCCGACCACTTCCGCTACTTCGCCTCGGCGGTCCGGGCCCAGGAAGGCTCACTTTCACAGCTCGACGACGACACCACCGCGTACCACTTCCACGAGCCGCTGGGTGTGGTGGGCCAGATCATCCCCTGGAACTTCCCCATCCTGATGGCCGTCTGGAAGCTGGCTCCCGCGCTGGCCGCCGGCAATGCCGTGGTGCTCAAGCCCGCCGAGCAGACGCCGTCGTCCATCCTGGTCCTCATGGAGCTCATCGGCGACCTGCTGCCCGCCGGCGTGGTCAACGTGGTCAACGGCTTCGGCGTGGAGGCCGGCAAACCCCTCGCCTCCAGCTCCCGGATCCGCAAGATCGCCTTCACCGGCGAAACCACTACCGGCCGCCTGATCAGCCAGTACGCCAGCCAGAACCTGATCCCGGTCACCCTGGAGCTCGGCGGCAAGAGCCCGAACATCTTCTTCGGCGACGTCGCCCAGGCAAACGACGCCTTCTACGACAAGGCCCAGGAAGGGTTCGCCCTGTTCGCCTTCAACCAGGGCGAAGTCTGCACCTGCCCGTCCCGCGCCCTGGTGCAGGAAGACATTTACGACTCCTTCATGGCCGACGCCGTGGCCCGCGTCGAGAAAATGGTGCAGGGCAACCCGTTGGACACCGAGACCCAGGTGGGCGCGCAGGCCTCGAACGACCAGCTGGAGAAGATCCTCTCCTACATCGACATCGGAAAGCAGGAGGGCGCAAAGATCCTCACCGGCGGCGCCCGCGCCGACCTGCCCGGCGACCTGGCCGGCGGCTTCTACGTCCAGCCCACCGTCTTCGAAGGCCACAACCGGATGCGGATCTTCCAGGAGGAGATCTTCGGACCCGTGGTGGCAGTGACGAAGTTCAGCGACTACAACGACGCCATGGGCATCGCCAACGACACCCTCTACGGGCTCGGTGCCGGCGTCTGGTCCCGCAACGGCAACATCGCCTACCGGGCGGGCCGCGAAATCCAGGCCGGCCGCGTCTGGGTCAACAACTACCACGCCTACCCGGCGGGTGCCGCGTTCGGCGGCTACAAGTCCTCAGGCATCGGCCGCGAGAACCACGCGATGATGCTGGACCACTACCAGCAGACCAAGAACCTGCTGGTCAGCTACAACGAGAACAAGCTGGGCTTCTTCTAAGCCCGGATCCACACCTCCATCAACGCAAGGATCGCCAATGACGACGACAATGCAAGCAGCAGTGGTCAACACCTTCGGTACCGAGCTCCAGGTCCAGGAACTGCCCATCCCCACCCCGGGTCCGGGGGAGGCCCTGGTGAAGGTCCTCACCACCGGTGTGTGCCACACCGATCTCCATGCAGCGGAAGGCGACTGGCCCGTCAAGCCCACGCCGCCGTTCGTGCCCGGCCACGAAGGCGTCGGTGAAGTGGTGGCCCTCGGCGCAGGCGTCACCGACCTCGCCGTCGGCGACATGGTGGGCAACGCCTGGCTGTGGTCCGCCTGCGGTGACTGCCAGTACTGCCGCACTGGCTGGGAGACCCTGTGCGAGGCACAAAAGAACGGTGGCTACAGCGTGGACGGGTCCTTTGGCGAGTACATGCTCGTCAACACCCGGTACGCCGCCCGCATACCGGCGGGATCCGACCCCGTCGAGGTGGCGCCGGTGCTCTGCGCCGGCGTCACCGTCTACAAGGGCCTGAAGATGACGGAGGCGCAGCCCGGACAGTGGGTCACCATCTCCGGGATCGGCGGGCTGGGCCATATTGCCGTGCAGTACGCCGTGGCCATGGGCCTTCGGGTGGCCGCCGTCGACATCGCCGATGACAAGCTCGCCCTGGCGAAGGCCCACGGGGCGGCCCTGACGGTCAATGCCCTGCATGAGGACCCGGCGGAGGTGATCCAGCGCGAGACAGGAGGTTGCCATGGGGTGCTGGTTACCGCGGTGCACCCTTCAGCGTTCGGGCAGGCCATCGGCATGGCCCGCCGTGGCGGCACCATTGTGTTCAACGGGCTGCCGCCGGGCGATTTCCCGGCGCCGATCTTCGAGATTGTGCTCAAGGGCCTGACCGTCCGCGGCTCCATCGTGGGTACCCGGCAGGACCTGGAGGAGGCCCTGGACTTCTACGCCCAGGGAAAGATCCACCCCACCGTCTCAGTCCGGGAATTGTCCGAGGTCAACGCGGTCTTCGATGAGATGAAGCACGCAAAGATCGACGGCCGCGTGGTCCTGAGGTTCTGATGTCCCCGGACAGCCTGCAGGCCGCCGTGACGATGCCCGGGGAGGACTTCTCCCGGGTGGCGCTTACGCCGGACGCTGCAGACCTGCTGCGCCTGCTGTGGGTGCAGCACGGGCCGCTGATGTTCCACCAGTCCGGCGGTTGCTGCGATGGATCCTCGCCGATGTGCTATCCGGCCGGGGACTTCCTGACCGGCGACGCGGATGTCCTGCTGGGGCTGTTCGACCTGTCCGACGGGCTGGAGCCGCAGCCCCTCGAATTCTGGATGTCCCGGGAGCAGTTCAACTACTGGAGCCACACCCACCTGACGGTGGACGTGGTACCCGGCAGGGGCAGCGGCTTCTCCGTGGAGGCGCCGGAAGGCAAGCGCTTCCTCATCCGCTCAACCCTGATGGACTGGCCGGCCTAGGCAGAAACCGGCGAATCCATTGATTCGGTTCAAAAGCGTTTGGGCCCCTCATTTCGAGGGTCCCAAGCGCTTTTGGCAGAACAAAGTTCTGCACTTTGGTCGTCTCACTATTCGGGACGATTGTGACCGTCCACTGGATGGACACTACGGTTGATAGGTCTGTTTCCTTCACAAATCAGGATTGTGATCCCTATGAACCTTCTCCGGACCAAACCCATCGAGCAGTCGATCGCCGACGCCGATGAACCCGGACGCAAGCTCAAGCGCTCCCTCAGCACGTGGGACCTGATGATCATGGGCGTCGCTGTTGCCGTCGGCGCCGGCATCTTCTCCGTGGGTGCCAAGGCCGCCGCCAACTTCGCCGGCCCGGCGGTGACCGTGTCCTTCGCCATCGCTGCCGTAACCTGCGCGCTGGCCATCATGTGCTACGCCGAGTTCGCCACTGCCATTCCGGTGGCCGGCTCAGCCTACGTGTTCACCTACGCCACCATGGGTGAACTCCTCGCCTGGATCATCGGCTGGAACCTGATCCTTGAGCTCTTCACGGCTGCGGCAGTGATCGCCAAATACTGGGGCATCTACCTCAGCAAGGTGTTCGCCCTGATGGGCGCCGACGTTCCGCCGGCGCTGACCATCGGCGGCGTGGACCTGTACTGGGGCGCCTTCCTGATCGTGGCCATCTTCACCGTGCTGCTGGTACTGGGAACCAAGCTCTCCGCCCGGGTGGGCAACATCTTCACCCTGATCAAGATCGGCGTCGTCCTCTTCGTGATCGTCGTGGGCTTCACCTACGTCAAGGTCGAAAACTACGCCCCCTTCGTCCCGGCAGCTGAACCCACCGGCGGCACCGGTGCCGCAGATGTCCTGAAGCAGTCCTTCTTCGGCTTCCTGACCGGTGCGGCGCCGGCGCAGTACGGCACCCTTGGCATCTTCGCCGGCGCCGCGCTGGTGTTCTTCGCCTTCATCGGCTTCGACGTGGTGGCCACCTCCGCCGAGGAAGTCAAGAACCCGCAGAAGACCCTTCCCCGCGGAATCTTCGGCGGCCTGGCCGTGGTGACGCTGCTCTACATCCTCGTCTCCCTGGCCCTGACCGGCATGGTGTCCTACACCCAGCTGGCCGAAGCGGACAACCCCACCCTCACCACCGCCTTCGAGGCCGTGGGTGATACGTCTGCCGCCAAGGTCATCGCTTTCGGATCGCTGATCGGCCTGACCACCGTGATCATGGTGCTCCTCATGGGGCTGTCCCGCGTGGTCCTGGCCATGAGCCGCGACGGCCTCCTGCCGCGCTCCTTGTCCAAAACCAGCGACAAGCGCTCCACCCCGGTACGGCTGCAGATCATCTGCGGTGCGGCAGTTGCCTTGGTGGCCGGCCTGACCAACGTTGACCTGCTCGAGGAAATGATCAACATCGGCACCCTCTCGGCCTTTGTGGTGGTGAGCCTGGGCATCCTGGTGCTGCGCCGCAAGCGCCCCGACCTGAAGCCGGCCTTCCGGGTTCCGTTCGGCAAGGTGCTCCCGGTGGTCTCTGCCGTGCTGTGCCTCTACCTGATGACCAACCTGGCAGTGGAGACCTGGATCTTCTTCGTCATCTGGCTTGTCATCGGCCTGGCAATCTACTTCGCCTATGGCCAGCGGCACTCACGCCTGAACGAACGGTTCAGCGCCGCCAACGCCGCAGTCAACGGCAGTGCCGCCGAGTCCAAGTCCGGCGACGAGGACGAATTCACCCGCGCCTGACCTGTTCCTGCCAATGCCCGCCCGGCTGCCGTCCGGGCGGGCATTCGCATGTCCCGCTCCGGGATGGAGCCCGCTCATAGGATGGATGCATGGCACGCCCCACACGACCCGAACGCAAAGCCGAACTGCTGGGCGCCATCCAGGACTACCTCATGGACAAGACCCTCACCCAGCTGACGTTCCGCAGCCTGGCCGAGGGCCTGGGCATGAGTTCCTACGTGCTGGTGTACCACTTCGGCAGCAGGGACCAGCTGATCAACGACATCGTGGTGTCCATCGAGTCCCGGCTGGACCGGCTGCGCAGCACCGACGTCCGTGAGATTGACCGGGCAGCATGGCGCGCTTTCCTCCTCGATTCCTGGCAGTGGACCATGGCCCAGCGCAACCGGCACCTGACCCGCCTGGAGTTCGAGGCCGCAGCCCAGGACATTGTGGCGGCGGAACCCCGCGGGACCTCCCGGGAGCATTTCCGCATGCTGCACCACCAGACGCGTGACTGGCTGATGGTGCAGGGCATCGAGGAAGAGTTCGCGGATACCGACGCCCGGCTTTTCACGTCCACGTTCTACGGGCTGCAATTCGACTTCGTGGTGATGAACGAGCCCGAGGCCGCCACCCAAGCGTTCGAACTGATGCTGACGGTCTTCTTCAACAACCTCGAGGCCCGGCTGGCGGCGGCCGGGCAGTAGCTGTCACGGGGCGGCGTACCGGCCCACCCACTCTACAAGGGGACGCAGCTCCCGCCACCTGCGGGCAATCTCTTCGCTGGCCGCCGTCGTGGACGCCCACCCGGGCTGCCCCAGCTCAACCCCCGCGGACAGCGACTTATGCTTGAGCAGCTCCGCACGCGGATGGTCCTTGGTGAAACCCCGGGGGACCGTCTTGAGCTTCTCGCCCTCAATGGCGAACCCGGCGCCGGCCAGTGAATCCACGATGTCCTGCAGCCCGGCCCCGCTGGCAGAGGCATCCGCAGCAGCCCGAAACCGGGCCAGCTGGGCAGGAGTGTGCGAGTGGTAGCCGCCGCCCACCAGCAGCCCGTCGGCGCTGACCTGGAGGTAGAAGCCCACCCCTTCCTGCCGGGTGGCGAAGGCACCCTGGGCCGTCTTGTACGGGGATTTGTCCTGTGAGAACCGGACGTCCCGGTAAGGCCGGAACAGTTTGGCCGGCCCGAATTCCGGCTCGAGTCCGGCCAGGAGCAGTTCCAGCGGCTCCCGGACCGCGGAATCATAGGTGGACTTGTGCTCCAGCCACCACTCACGGTTGTTGTTGTCTTCGAGTTCCTCGTAGAAGCGGAAGGCCTCCGGCGGAATCCCTGCGAAAGTGTCCATGTACGGAGCCTAGAACCGGCAGGCACCGGGGAACAGTGGACCGGCAGCCGTATGTGCACAACGCAGAAGGTGCGGCGCATATGTGGACAAACGCAGAACACCCCGCCCGGAAAAATCCGTGGCGGGGTGTTCCTTTCATGCAAGATCCGGGGACTTGTCCCGGTACCGGCTGTTAGCCGATCTTGTTGGCTGCTTCGGCGTCGGAAACCGGTGCGGCACCAAGGTTGGCGCGCAGCTTGGCGCCGAGCTCGGCGTCAACGTTGGTCCAGTACTGGATGGCGCGTTCCTTGATGTCGGAGCGCTTCACGCCGCCCACGGCACCGGTGATGGTTTCGAGGAAGCGGGCCTTGGTGGCTTCGTCGTAGACCTCGCGGTACAGCGCGCCGGCCTGGACGAAGTCGCCGTCCTCAGCGTGGAGGGAGTGCGCGGCAAGGGTCAGCTCGCCGTCGTTCTCCCAGCCGCCGGCCGTGTTCTGCGGCTCAACTGCAGCCGGGCCGCCGAAGGTGTTCGGGGCGTAGACCGGAACGGAAGGCGCGTTGAACTGGAACCGCCCCTGGCCGTCCTGGCTGTAGTTGTTGACCTCGTTCTTCGGCTGGTTCACGGGGATCTGGGCGTGGTTGGTGCCAACGCGGTAGCGGTGGGCGTCAGCGTAGGAGAAGATGCGGGCCTGCAGCATCTTGTCCGGGGACGCGGCGATGCCCGGCACGAAGTTCGACGGCGCAAAGGTGGCCTGCTCGATCTGCGCGAAGTAGTTCTCCGGGTTCCGGTTCAGCTCCATGGTGCCCACCTTGATCAGCGGGTAGTCACCGTGCGGCCAGACCTTGGTCAGGTCGAACGGGTTGAAGCGGTAGGTCTTGGCATCCTCGTACGGCATGACCTGGACGTGCAGGTCCCAGGAGGGGAGGTTGCCGGCTTCGATGTTCTCGTGCAGGTCGCGGATGTAGAAGTCCGCATCCGAGCCGGCCAATGCTTCAGCCTGGTCGGACGTCATGTTCTTCACGCCCTGGTTGGACTTGAAGTGGTACTTGACCCAGAAACGCTCGCCCTCGGCGTTGATCCACTGGTAGGTGTGCGAGCCGTAGCCCTGCATTTCACGCCAGGAGGCCGGGAGGCCGCGGTCACCCATCAGCCAGGTGACCTGGTGGGCGGACTCGGGGGACAGGGTCCAGAAGTCCCACTGCATGTCAGCGTCGCGCAGGTGGGTGCCCGGCAGGCGCTTCTGGGAGTGGATGAAGTCCGGGAACTTGATGCCGTCGCGGATGAAGAACACCGGGGTGTTGTTGCCAACGAGGTCGTAGTTGCCCTCGCTGGTGTAGAACTTCACGGCGAAGCCGCGCGGGTCACGCCAGGTGTCGGGGGAGCCGTTCTCGCCGGCAACGGAGGAGAAGCGGATCAGCATCTCGGTCTCGGCGCCCGGCTGCAGGAACGCGGCCTTCGTGTACTTCGAGATATCCTCGGTGGCCTTGAACGTACCGAATGCGCCGCCGCCCTTGGCGTGCACTACGCGCTCCGGGACCCGCTCGCGGTTGAACTGGGCAAGCTTTTCCACCAGGTAGTGGTCAGTCAGGATGATGGCACCGTCGGCACCAACTGACTTCGAGTGGGCATCGGACGTAACCGGTGCACCTGACTGTGTGGTCGAAATGGCAGTCATTGTTCTCCTATTTCTCGTTTATCTGCAGGGGAGGATTGAAAGTCTGTTTCTGGGACTGCTGGCAGTCCTGGCAGATGCCCTGGTACATGACATCGGCGATCTGGATGGTCATCGGCTTGGCGTCCGGGTCCCAGTGCGGGGTAAGGCAAGGGGCGTGGCCGACGGCGCAGTCCACATCTTCCACGCGTCCGCAGCTGATGCAGATGGCGTGGTGGTGGTTGTCGCCCACGCGGGTTTCATACAGTGCGGGGGAGTGGGGAGGCTCAAACCGGCGGAGCATGTGCAGGTCCGTCAGGTCTCCAAGCACCACGTAGACGGACTGTGCCGTCAGTTCCGGAAGCTCGGCGCGGGCTGCAGCCAGGATGCTTTCGGCAGGGGAGTGGGGGTGGCTTTCGACGGCGGCGAGTACAGCGAGCCGCTGCTTGGTCACCCTGCGGCCGTGGGCACGCAGGGCTGCGGCCCAAGCGTCCTGGCCATCAAAGTGTTCCGTCATGAAACCCATTAGACCACTTATTTTGACTATCTCACAATAAGGCGTGGCTAACCTTGTAGCCGTCCTCCGCACCCGCGGGCCCGCGCGCTCGGGGCGTGGTCAGCGTCCAGTATGTCGGCGCCTTTTGACAGGCCCTGTGACTACTGCCATAGTCGATATTATGGACCTGTTGGACAGCTGGACAGCTAGACAAGAACCGGTGGTGCGCGTTGGTGCGGCAGAGCAGGTTTTTGCCTCGCTTCGCGGTGCCATAGAAGCCGGACAGATCCCTGTCGGCACCCGCCTCGACTCGGAAGCGGCGCTCGCCCGGCAGTACGGCGTGAGCCGGACCATGGTCAGGGAGGCGCTGCGTTCATGCACCGCCTTGGGGCTGACAGCCACCCACACCGGCAAGGGGACCTTTGTCATAGCAGACAAGGTCGCCCGGGACCTTAAGCTCGGAAAGTACTCTGCCAGCGCCCTCGTGGAAGCCCGGCCCCATGTCGAGGTACCCGCTGCAGGCCTGGCCGCCCAGCGGCGCACCAACGAGGACCTGGAAGCCCTTCGGGAAATCCTCCGTGAAATGGCGGAGGAGGACGATATCCAGCAATGGGTGCTCCTGAATACGGAGTTTCACATGACCATCGCCCGGTGCAGCAGGAACGGCGTCTTTGAATCATTCCTGTCGGACATCTGTGAGGCCATGGCAAACCAGTCAAGCACCCTCAACCTGGTGGCCGACCGGCGGAAGGAATCAGGCGACGAACATGCCCGGATTTTCGCTGCCATCGAGCGGGGCTCGGCCGACGACGCGTCCCAAGCCATGACCATGCATCTGCATGGCGTGGAGTGTGCCCTCGGCACCATCGTCCCGGGAGGCTGACCGGCCAGAACAGATTTCCCTGCGGCAGCCAACCGGATCTGCCACAGTCCGTAGTCCACCGGACAATCTGAGCGCCATCCCTGCATGTCCTTCGCTCCACACGCTGGTTCACCCTGCCCTTTTTGAACCCTGCCCTTTTTCAACCCTGCCCTTTTTCAGTCCATCTTTTTCGTCCACGCCCGACAACGAAGCCTTGTGAGGACCCCCTTGACTACCATTGAAACCGCCGTCTCCATCCACGTCCGGTCAGAGCATGATTTGCTGGGTGACCGCGACGTCCCCGCGGAGGCATACTGGGGCGTGCATACCCTGCGCGCTGTGGAGAACTTCCCCATCACCGGGCAGCCGCTCTCCACCAACATGCACCTGGTCCGCGGCCTGGCAGCGGTCAAGCTCGCCGCCGCCCGCACCAACCGGGACCTTGGCCTGCTGGATGCCGAACGCACCGCAGCCATCGAGCAGGCCTGCCAGGACATCCTGGACGGCAAGCTTGCCGACCAGTTCGTGGTGGACGTCATCCAGGGCGGCGCCGGAACGTCGTCGAACATGAACGCCAACGAGGTCATCGCCAACCGCGCCCTGGAAATCCTTGGCCACCCCAAGGGCGACTACGCACGGCTGCACCCCAACGACCACGTCAACCTCAGCCAGTCCACCAATGACGTCTACCCCACCGCGGTGAAGCTCGGCACCATCTTCGCCGCCCGGGAACTCCTGGACGCCCTGGCCGAACTGGAAGAGGCCTGTGCCGCCAAGGCCCAGGAGTTCCGCACCGTGGTGAAGATGGGCCGCACCCAGCTCCAGGACGCCGTCCCCATGACCCTGGGCCAGGAATTCGGCACCTACGCCGTCACCATCGGCGAGGACCGGCTGCGGCTGGCCGAAGCCGAACTCCTGATCCACGAAATCAACCTCGGTGCCACCGCCATCGGCACCGGCCTGAACGCCCCGGCCGGTTACGCCGACGCTGCCTGCCGGCACCTGGCCGAGGTCACCGGCCTGCCGCTGGTCACCGCCGCCGACCTCATCGAAGCCACCCAGGACGTGGGCGCGTTCGTGCACCTCTCCGGCGTGCTCAAGCGGGTGGCCGTCAAGCTCTCCAAGATCTGCAACGACCTCCGCCTGCTCTCCTCCGGCCCACGCGCCGGCCTGGGCGAAATCAACCTCCCGGCCGTCCAGTCCGGCTCCTCCATCATGCCCGGCAAGATCAACCCGGTGATCCCGGAAGTGGTCTCCCAGGTGGCCTACGAAGTGATCGGCAACGACGTCACCATCACCATGGCCGCCGAAGCCGGGCAGCTTCAGCTCAACGCGTTCGAACCCGTCATTGTCCACAGCCTCCACAAGAGCATCTCCCACCTCGAAGCAGCCTGCCGCACCCTCACGGCCCGCTGCATCCGCGGCATCACCGCCAACACCGAACACCTGCGGCTCACGGTGGAACAATCCATCGGCCTGGTCACCGCCCTGAACCCCCACCTGGGCTACGCCACCGCCACCGCCATCGCGCAGGAAGCCCTCGCCACCGGCAAGGGCGTGGCCGAACTGGTCCTGGAACACGGACTCCTCACCGCCACCCAACTCCAGGAACTCCTGAGCCCCGAACGGCTCGCCAACCTCAGCAAATAGCCCCCTAGCCTCGCAAGCTCGGCCAGGGAACCCGGCGGGCGTGGGCCCACCACCCGCCCGAATCGTCCCCTGGGCTTCTGTATCAGGGGGCAAATGAACGTGCCTGCATTTTCCAGAGCCGATGACACAGAAGCGGACCTCAGCGACGAGGACCGTCCCGGCCCCGGGACCGACTTCCCGGCATTTACCCAAGGATGGATATGAAAAATAAATCAACCATGTGGATCCTCGCCGCACTGATTTTCGGAATAGTCGGCGGTCTGCTGTTCCACTGGCTGCTCCCCGCGGACGCCCGCGGATCGGTCGTGACGGTTCTGGACACCGTTACACACATGTTCCTGAACCTGATCAAGATGATCATCGCTCCACTGATCTTCGCCACCCTTGTCTCGGGCATCGCAGGTGCCGCCAAATCGGCCGGGGTGGGCAAACTCTTCGGCCGTTCCATGATCTGGTTCCTGTCCGCCTCCGTCCTGGTGGGTGCCTTCGGCTTCATCAGCGCGCATCTGCTCAATGTGGGCGCGGGCCTGCATCTGCTCCCAGGTGGAGATGCAGGGATTGAGTCGAAGCCCCTTGATTACGCGGAATTCATTACCCACATCATCCCCACCAGCGTTTTCGCTGCCCTGACTGCCAATAACCCCCTTCAGATCCTCGTTTTCGGGGCGCTCTTCGGCATAGCCTTGCTGAACCTTCGCAAGAAGGGCCGTTCCTCCATCGCTGACGCTGTCGATGAACTCATGGGCGTCATGCTCAAGGTCACCGGATATGTGATGCTTGCGGCTCCGGTGGGTGTATTTGCCGGCATCGCGTCCGCCTTCACGGCCAAAGGGCTCGATGCCTTTGCCACCTATGCCTCGTTCATCGGCGGATTCTATGCTTCCCTCTCGGTTCTGTGGGTCCTCATGATCGCCGTCGCCGTTGCCTGCCTCGGACGGGCAGCGTTCCGCCTGGTCCGGATCGTGCGTGAGCCCATGCTCATAGCCTTCGCCACCTCCAGCAGCGAAGCCGCGCTGCCGAAGCTCATCGAGGGTTTGACCAAGTTCGGCATCGAAAAACGAACCACCGGTTTCGTCCTTCCCCTGGGCTACTCCTTCAATGTCGACGGCTCCATGATGTACATGACGTTCGCCTCCGTCTTCCTCATCAACGCCTACGGCATCGACATGGACCTCGGCCAGCAGATCGCCATGACCGGGATGCTGTTGCTCAGCAGCAAAGGCATGGCCGGCGTCCCGCGCGGTTCGCTGGTGGTCGTGGCCGCCGTCGTCCCCGCCTTCGGCATCCCCGCGGCCGGAATCGGCGTCCTGCTGGTGATCGACCAAATCCTGGACATGGGACGAACCGCCACCAACATCCTGGGAAATGCCATTGCCACCGCTGTCATCGGACGGAGCCACGACAAGGCGTCCAGCCTGTCGCCGTCCGTCGCCGGGGACACGCAGGCCCCGGCAGAAACGGACGACGAATTGGACGCTGACGGCAGGCAGCGCGAGACCCTCTCGATGCACTGAGGCAGTTCTGGTTGGACGGTCATGCCCGTCCGGTTTGGCCCGGTTCCCTCTCTGGCATCCAAACCGGGCGCGGCTGATCTCCAACGGGTGCCTTCGTCGTGGTGGTGGCCCGCGGGCCGCGGGTTGGCGAGCTCCTGGCTGGTGGCGCCACTAAGATCCTCAATGAGGGCTGGGTCCTGCTTTTCGGCGGCCTGCCCTGCAACGTGGGGGCTTGGACCGCGGCGAAGCTGCAGCCGGGTTTCCGCCGCTACCACGCGCGGAACCCGGCTCCTTGGCGGTCCGTTCCCTTAGTAAGGAGGAATCGTGCACAAACATCACAACGGGCTCAAGACCGCGGCGCTGTTCGGCGTGCTCTGGGCGGTCCTGCTTGCCCTGGGCGCACTGATCGGGGCGGGGACGCGCAGCTCGGCGCCCATCTGGATCATGGCACTCGTGGGCGTCGGCACCACGTTCTACGGCTACTGGAACAGCGACAAGATCGCCATCCGTTCCATGCAGGCCTTCGAAGTCTCCGAAGCCCAGGCGCCGCAGCTGTACCAGATAGTGCGGGAACTGTCCGCCCGGGCGAACCAGCCCATGCCGCGGATCTACGTCTCGCCCACCATGAACCCCAACGCCTTCGCCACCGGCCGCAATCCGCAGAACGCCGCCGTCTGCTGCACCGAAGGCATCCTGCAGCTCCTGGACGCCCGCGAACTCCGCGGCGTCCTGGGCCACGAACTCATGCACGTCTACAACCGCGACATCCTCACCTCATCGGTAGCCGCCGCCGTCGCGGGCGTCATCACCTCGGTGGGCCAAATGCTGCTCTTCTTCGGCGGCGGCGACCGGCGCAACACCAACCCGCTGGCCATGATCGCCATGGCCCTGCTGGCGCCCTTTGCGGCGTCGCTGATCCAGATGGCCATCAGTCGGACCAGGGAGTACGACGCCGACGAGGACGGTTCGCAGCTGACCGGAGATCCGCTGGCGCTTGCCTCAGCCCTGGCCAAGATCGAGCGAGGCGTCACCATGGTTCCGCTGCCGCCGGACCAGAGGCTGGTCAACGCCTCCCACCTGATGATCGCCAACCCGTTCCGCGGCGGTGCCATGAACAAGCTGTTCGCCACCCACCCGCCCATGCGGGACCGGATCGCCCGGCTGGAACGCATGGCGGGCCGGCCGCTGCAGTAGCCGGCGCCCGCCGTCGGTCGCCTGTCTCCTGCAGTTGACTGGTCGGCAGGCAGGTGACACGTGAATCCGCCATAACGGGCAAAAGGCCGGCACCCCCGGGAAAACGGGGAGCGCCGACCTTTTTGCGCAGCGGCAGAACATCTGCGCCTCGATAACGGCGGCGGCCACATGGGCCGCAGTCCGGTCAGCTGCGGAAGTTCACGAACTGCAGGTCGGCCTCGTCGAAGTCCTTCAGCAGCGCCATGGTGGCCTGAAGGTCGTCGCGGGACTTGGACGTCACGCGCAGCTCGTCGCCCTGGATCTGGGACTTGACGGACTTGGGCGCTTCGTCGCGGATGATCTTGTTGATCTTCTTGGCCAGGTCCTGCGCGATGCCCTCCTTGATGGTGGACTCCAGGCGGAACTCCTTGCCCGAGGGGTAGGGCTCACCGGTGTCCAGGGACTTCAGCGAAATGCCGCGGCGGATCAGCTTGGACTGGAGGACATCCAGCACGGCAAGGACGCGCTCTTCCGAGTTGGCCTTCATCAGGATCTTTTCACCGCTGAAGTCCACCTCGGCCCCTACACCCTTGAAGTCGTAGCGCTGGGCCAGTTCCTTCTGGGCCTGGTTCAGGGCGTTGGCCACTTCCTGCTTGTCCACTTTGCTTACGACGTCGAACGTTGACTCGCCTGCCATGACTCTCCTTATTCCGGCTGGAGCCCCGTCCGCGGACAGGGCACTATTCACTGCATTCCAGACTAGTACGGTTGCTTCCCACCGGAGGGCCGAAGATTCACAGTTCCCTCTCAGCGGACACCCGGAGGGAACGAAGGCGGGGTGGGAACAGTTGTACGTGTTGGAAAGTCGCGAAGGGAACCACCATGCACCGCAAGGCCGTCAGTTACGTCACCCGGACCACTTCGGCGGCTGCAGGAGCAGTGGCAACGGCAGCAACGTCCGTGGCGGCAGCAGCTGTTGCGGCGTCCATCGTCTTCAGTCCGGTGGCTGACGCATCCTCCCGCATGGCAGGAGTCAGCGAGGACCTGTTGCGGGCCGTGCAGCTGAACCAGATCACCGAGGAGCAGGCCATCAAGTTTGAGGCCAGGCTGGCCGGAAGGATTGCTGGCGAGGCCTGAAGCGACCCCCTTTCCCCCGCCGTTCCGGGCTTTTCAGGGCATCGGGCCACCCGATTCGATTCTTGGGCGGAAGTTCTGTAAAGTTGTCTTGCCCGCGGTTACTGGAAGCGGAACGGACCGGACTGGAAACAGAAAAGGTGTGTTTCACAGACTGTAGCCAGGGTCTTCTTATGAAGTTCGGCAGATTACCCGAGCGGCCAAAGGGGGCTGACTGTAAATCAGCTGGCAACGCCTACGGGGGTTCGAATCCCTCATCTGCCACCCAAGGGGAAACCTCCGGAACCAACAGGTTCCGGAGGTTTTTTCGTTCCCCGGGGCACCTTCCCCCGCTTCAGCTCCCGCCTGATCCGCCGCGGCAGCCCGCCGTCGACATCCGTGTTGGACCGGGCGTAATCTGGCACCATCGGCGCACGTGCCCCGATGCCCTGCGTCGATATTCCATCGATGAAGGAGGATTCAATGAGTGCTGTACGCGAATTCATGACCACTGATGCGCGATGTATCAAGGAAAATGAGTCCCTCGTGGAAGCTGCCCGGACAATGCGGGACATGGACTGCGGTTCGCTGCCCATCTGTGGAGACGACGGCAAGCTGAAAGGCATGATCACCGACCGCGATATCGTGCTCAAGTGCGTTGCCGCCGGCCGCGACCCGGGGCGGGTGATGGCCCGCGAGCTCGCCTCCGGTACGCCGCACTGGATCGACGCCGACGCCAACGTTGATGCTGCCATCGACATGATGGAAAAGCACCAGATCCGCAGGCTTCCCGTGATCGCCGACCATAAACTCGTCGGCATCATCAGCCAGGGCGACATTGCCCGCAACTACTCCGAACACCGCGTAGGCGAACTGGTGGAACACATTTCGGAGCGCCACGGGGTGTAGCCGGCGTCCCAGGTCATGGCCTTGTCCGCGGATCCTTACCCTCAAGGTTCGGACCCGCGGACAAGCTTCTGAGAAACGGGTTCGGGTGGGCTGACAGTCCGTCAGTTCAGCGCGATCACCAACATCTGGGTGGTCCCCGGAATGCAGGTCTGCAGGATGGCCCGGGGGAAGCCGCCGAATACGGCGATGACGTCATTGGTTGTACCGGGGTTGGGGACCTGGCCCCGGCCGGTCACCTTGTACGTCCCGTAGCCCGGGATGCTCACGGTCTCGCCGACGCCGATGCCGGAGAACCGGGCCCAGCCGCCGCAGAAGTCGTGCTCGGTGATAAAGAGCGAGTAGCCGTCGTTCGGGGTGTAGTGAATGGGGCCGATGCAGGCATCCACCATCGACTGGCCGCCGGCGCCGGCAACATAGATGGTGCGTACGGCAGGGGCAGCCGGCGCAACGGGTGCGGCCACGGGTGCTGGCGCCGGTGCAGCGGCGACGGGTGCCGGGGCTGCTGCAGGGATGGCCGCGGGAGCAGCCGCGGGCACGTTTACCGCAGGACCGGTCAACACGAGGACCTGCCCGGGAACGATGATGCTGTAGGCACCCAGCCCGTTGGCCGCCAGCATGGCGTTCATGTCGACGCCGTACCTGCCGGCAATGGCGCCGACGGTATCGCCCGCCACCACCGTGTACCGGTTGGAATCGGCCGCAGGTGCCGGTGCAGGGGCAGGTGCGGGCTGCGGAGCCGGCGGGGGGGCCGGATCGGGTGCGGTGGCCGGTGCCGCGGCAGCCTCGGCCGGGGGTGCCGGCGCCGGAGCCGCGGAAACCTGCCCCGCAGAAGCGGCTGAAGCGGGCGGGGCGTCCCCGGCAGCGGCGGGTTGCGCTGCAGGTGCGGCATTGGCAACCTGGCCTGCCGTCGTCGTGCCCTGGTTTGGCGAACTTGCGATCGGGGTGGACGGGCCTGCTAA